>NZ_JBBCPX010000002.1:0-475316 GCF_037150195.1 Cedecea sp. VD22 | reverse complement strand
TACCTCCCGGCGAGTTTGTTGTTCATCGTCGCTCACAGGTTGATTTTAAAGTCCGGAAACCCGGCGTTGAAACGATGGTGAAATCCCCAGGTTCAACCTGGAAGGGAGTCGTGACGCTATTGTTTGACGCTCAGGCGGACTAGAAATGTCGAAAAATAGCTGATTGAGATCAATTAAAACTTCATAAATACAGAATCTTACCGTTCTTTACTGCCATGCCTTTGACCTTCCCCCAAGGGGAAGGTGTAACGTCCGCGTCAGTGGTTGTTAAACCTTACTCTGGAAAAGGAAACAGGATGAAAATACGTATCATGACGGCGTGGCTGGCGCTGGCCCTTAGCGGGTCTGCACTGGCGGCCACACCTGAGGCAAATGCCTTTCTGGCGAAACACGGGCTGGCGGGAAAAACTACCGAGCAAATGGTTGAGGCTATCGATCAGTCCCCGCAGGCTCGCCCGCTGGGTTTTAGCGCCGGTGTGACCAGCCGTGCGCTGGTGCTTTCGGACGGGCAGCAGAAGTTTAGCTACCCGCTGGGGGATAAGTTCTATCTGTCGTTTGCGCCATACCTGCAGCAAACGCATCCCTGCTTCAATCACAGCCTTTCCGGCTGCCTGGGTGAGATGGTCAATACGCCATTTGAGGTCAAAATTACCGATAAATCGGGCAACGTTATCCTGAATAAAACGCTGACCAGCCAGCAAAACGGCTTCATCGGCGTGTGGCTGCCGCGCAATACCGAAGGGACGGTCAGCGTCAGCTATCAGGGCCGCACCGCGCAATCCGCGTTTGCCACCTTCGACGACAGTCAAACTTGTATGACCACCTTGCCATTGCAGCAATCATAAGCCCGACGGGCGGCGGCCTCATGGCACACTGCCCAAACTAGGGGTACTGTTGCTCTTCGTCGGTATAAATGAGCAAGCAGGCCTCATTAAAGTTGGCCAATCCCAATCTCTCGTAAAGTTCATTCCGTCGGCGATAAAGACTTTTCAGTGACGTGCAGAGCTTTTCCGCCACGGCTTCCATAGGTAAACCCTTTCTTAGCCACATCATCATCTTCCGCTCCTCCTGACTCAGGCGCATGGCATAAAACCATTCCCCGGCCTGGCGATCTAGCTTCACTTTTTGCAGCAGCCAGAACAGTCCTTCAATGTCCCGGTACGGCATCGACATATCGAGACTCCACTTAAGTCTCAGTGGGGAGAGTTCACTGTGGCGCATATCCAGCATGATGCAACGTACCGGTGCCTCCGCTTTCTCTGCGCTGGTGATGATGTTTTCCCACTGCTCCAGTGGTAACCGGCTATCGACCAAGACAGCGTACTCTTTGTAGCCATAGCTGAAGCTTCTTCTGTCGACGGAGTACAGCCGAATAACATCAGGAAAATAGTTTTTTATTCCCTGGTAAAGATAGCGATCTTGTGTGATCAAAATTGTCGCATTCACCGCAGTGTATTCCTTTAATATCATACAATCCAAATGCCTGGCCATTGAAACCAGGGGTATGCGTTTTCACAGCGTGTCACTATTATTTCTTTAAAAATGAGCTAACTAACCTTTAGGTAAGTGTTGGGGTTGATATTAATTATTGGTAAAGCGTTAGGGTCAAAGAGATATCCTTCTTTATTCCTGATGTAGGAAATTATAAATAAAATGAAATAAGAGAGAAGTCTGTGGTGTGGAAATTAGGAATCTTTGCCAGGAAATGTCCTGATTAATACGTTGATTTTCACTTAAACATATTGATAAAAACATCTCCCATATCATTTTTATATTTTTGATGTGGTTTTTTTTCATTTTAAATCAGTTGCTTGTGTTTTTGTTTTGTATTGAAAGTTATTCATTGAAAAGTCGGTACAGAGTATTCTTAAAAGCATGTTTTTGGCCGTCAGGAAGTGTTCACAAAATTATTCATGGTGACTTATCATTCTTGCTGTCTGACCTAATGTGTAATCTCCGCTATTTTGAGTTTGTTCCTAAAGCCAGATGCAGAAAAAGACGTTAAGTGAGGTGTGCCCGTTTAAATAAATACTCTGCATATCAAAAGAGTGTTTTACCGTGTGAATTACATCCGCTAGTGCCGATATCCGGCATTTAACGCGGCGGATAAACTATGCTCATTCATAATGGAATAATAGATATTTATGGAACAGCGGCTGAGTATCAATAAGTTATTCTTTTATCGTGGCGTGAAGCTGTCGTTATTTTTAATCATGCCAGGGCTGCTTTCAGCGCAAGGGGTGGGGGCAACATCACGCTATGACAGTCAGGTATTACAGGCACGAAATGGGGATTATCAACCCCTGCTTGACGCCTTAAAACATAAGGCACAGCAAAGAGCATTGCACCCGGAACAGGTGGCCGACTGGTTGCAGGTCGCCTCCTGGGCCGGGCGTGATGATGAAGTGGTCAGCGTGTGGCAGCGTTATCAGGAGCGTACTTCTATCCCGGCTCGTGGGGTCGCCGCCACGGCGCAATCCCTGCGTAACCTTCATCGCTGGACGGAATCACTTTCCCTCTGGGAGCGGGTGCTTCAGCTCTCGCCTGGAAACGATGACTATCGTATAGGGCAAATTAAAACGCTGGCCGACGGGCAAAAAGCCTGGCAGGCCAGAGATGAAGCCCTGCGTTTGATCGGGGAAAAGCCGACGCTGGCGCATTGGCAGACGCTCTCTTATGTCTATCTTCGGCAGGGAAAAACCTGGGACCAGTTGCTAAGCGACACACAAGCCATCGCGCTTGCTCCAGGGGATAAAACGGCGCTGCAAAACCTGATATCCAGCCTGACCGTGAACAGGGTGAATACGCCAGCGCTGGCGTTTGCCAGGCAAGCGAACCTTCCGGCAAATGAGCGCAGAAGTCTGGAACTTAACGCGTTGGCCGAAAGGGTGCGCATGGCTGAGATCCCTCCAGGAGAGGAAAAAGCTCGTTTTACCGTCGCGCAGCGGGCGTTGGATCGTTACGACGTTTTGCTCGCCGAATGGCGTGGTAATCCGCAGGCTCAGCAGGACGTTACCAGAGCGCGAATAGACCGGCTTGGTGCACTTTATGCCCACAATCATTACCCAAAGGTCATTCAGGAATATGAAGCCCTGGCCTCAAAAGGCGTGCGCGTTCCACCCTGGGCTTTACGCTGGGTTATTGCGTCTTACCTCGCGGTAAAGCAGGTAGAAAGGGCGCAGGCGCTAACGCCGCAGCTGTTCAGCGGCGCGACGAATGAGAATGAGCAGGCGATGTTTTATGCCTTGCTGGACAGCGGACAGTACGACGCTGCCGCTCGTTATCTGCAAAACCTGACTCAGACAACGCCTTATCGTCGCTACGTGCCGGGTTCCCCGAATCCCGAACCAAACGATCGCTGGCTGGAAGCTAAAACGCTCTCGCTGCAATACCTCCTGTCAACCAATGCGCTGCCAGCAGCAGAAACGTTGTCCCAGCGCCTGGCCAGTACCGCGCCGGGCAACCAGGGGTTACGTATTGATTATGCCAGGGTGTTGCAGGCGCGCGGGCTGCCGCTGGCCGCTGAACGAGAGTTAAAAAAGGCGGAGGTGCTTGAGCCATCCAACCTTGAGCTGGAGCGGCAGCAGGCTTATGTCGCGCAGGATCTGCACAAGTGGCGGCAAATGGATTTGCTGACCGACGATGTGATGCTGCGCGCTCCGCTGGATATCGCTTCTCAGCGGCTGAACCGAACGCGCGAAATTCACCGAATGTCCGAACTGCGTCTTAACGGTCAGCAGGGGATCCACTCTGATACGCCCGTCAGCGGGGCGCACGATTTTAGCTGGGATATGGCGGTTTACGGCCCACCGGTAGCCGACAGCTGGAGGCTGTTTGGCGGTCACCGTTTTGAGCGCGGTCGTTTTGAAGAAGGGAAGGGCTTAAGCCGCAGCGTGTTTGGGGGAATAGAGTGGCGGCCGCGCAATAGTTGGGTCGAGCTTGAACTGGCGAACAATAACTTCAACGGTGGCAATAAGCCTGGCGGGCGGGTTTCGGCCTGGCACAGCTTCAACGACAGCTGGCGAGTAGGAGGCGAAGTGGAACGCCTGGCCCGGGCAACGCCGCTGCGGGCTTTACGCAACGGGGTAAGTGCGAATCAGGCCAACCTGTGGGTGCGCTGGCATCAAAATGAACGGCGTGAATATCAGCTCGCGACCGCGACCAGCTGGTTTTCGGACCATAACCACCGGCAGGAATACACCTTCCAGGGCAAAGAACGGCTATGGCAGACGGCGCGGATCACGCTCGACCTGCAGCCCGGCGTGGCATACAGCACCAACAGCAAGACCGACACCGCCTATTACAGCCCGAAATGGGACTTATCCGCCGCGCCGACGCTCGCCGCTAATCACGTGCTGTACCAGCGCTATGACACCGTCTGGAGCCAGCAGATTAGCGCCGGAACGGGTATTTACCGGCAAAAAAATTATGGGGCGGGGGCGATGACAACCCTGGGATATGGCCAGCGTATCCAGTGGAACAACGTCCTCGACACCGGGGCCATGCTCAACTGGGAAAAGCGCCCCTGGGACGGCAAGCGGGAAACGCATCTCGCCGTCGCTTTTGATGCAAATTTACGATTTTAAGGACAAACATGCTGACCAACAGTTTTCGCCTCGGCCTGATCGTTTTTGGCTGGTTATTGACCTTTTCTGGCCTGGGCGCGCAGGAGATTCATTTTCTGCCGCCGAAAGCGCGGCCGCTGCCTGAAGCCAACCAGCCCTGGCCGAAGAACCATTTTCTGGTGCTGGCTTACCATGACGTTGAAGACCGCGATCCCGATCAGCGTTATCTGGCGGTGCGCACCAGCGCCCTTAACGAGCAAATCAGCTGGCTGCTGCAAAACGGCTACCGCGCGGTAAGCGTGCAGTCGATTCTGGACGCTCACCGGGGCGGCACGCCGCTGCCGCCAAAGGCATTTTTGCTCACCTTCGATGACGGTTACAGCAGCTTCTACACCCGCGTGTGGCCGTTGCTTAAAGCATACAATGTGCCCGCACTCTGGGCGCCCGTGGGCAGTTGGGTAGACACCCCGCCGGGGAAGAAGGTGGATTTTGGCGGGCTTATGACCGCCCGCGATAAGTTTGCCACCTGGGATATGGTGCGCGAGCTTAGCCAGTCCCCGCTGGTTGAGATAGGGGCGCACACCTGGGCTTCACATTACGGTATTCAGGCGAATCCCCAGGGAAGCCGTGAGCCTGCGGTGGCCAACCGGGCGTGGAATAAAGTCACCGGTCAGTATGAAAGTGACGAGCAATTCACCCGCCGTATTGACGACGACGTGCGCCAAATCAGTCGCAAAGTTCAACAGCTCAGCGGGAAGGCCCCTCGCGCCTGGGTCTGGCCCTATGGCGCGGCCAACGGCACCTCGCTTAGCGTGCTCAAAAAGCAGGGCTACCAGCTGGCGTTCACGCTCAATGATGGTCTCGCTGACGCCCGCGACCTGGACAATATCCCGCGAGTGCTGATCTCGGGTAACCCGACGCTCAAAGCGTTCGCCAGCATGGTGAGCCTCGTCCGGGAGCCCGATCCGGTGCGCGTTATGCATGTGGATCTCGACTACGTCTACGACCCGAACCCGGTGCAGCAGGCGAAGAATATCGATGCGCTGGTGCAGCGGGTATATGACATGAAAATCAGCCATGTCTTTTTGCAGGCGTTCTCAGACCCGCTTGGCGACGGCAATATCAAGTCGCTCTATTTTCCCAACCGTTGGCTGCCCGTACGCGCTGACCTGTTTAACTTTGTCGCCTGGCAGTTACGCACCAGGGGCGATGCCAAAGTGTTCGCCTGGCTGCCGGTACTCTCTTTTGATCTGAACGCCGCGCTGCCCAGGGTGCAACGCTGGGACGCCGCCAGCGGGAAGACGCAGCGGGCCACCAGCCCTTATCTACGGCTTTCCCCATGGAACCGACAGGTTCGCCATCAGATAATCGACATCTACGAAGATCTCGCCCGACATGCGGTATTTGACGGCATTCTTTTTCACGACGACGCGCTCCTCACGGACTTTGAAGATGCCGGGCCGGACGCCATGGCCGCCTACCGGCAGGCAGGGTTCCAGGGCAGCATCGGCGACATTCATCAAAACCCTGCCGAACTGCGAAGCTGGACGCGCTTTAAAAGCCAGACGCTGATCTCATTCACGCGCACGCTGACCGACGCGGTGCGGAATATTCGTGGCCCGCAGATAAAGACCGCCCGAAATATCTTTGCACTGCCGATTCTGGAGCCAGAGAGCGAGACGTGGTTCGCCCAGAACATTGACGATTTCCTGGCCGCTTACGACTGGACGGTGCCGATGGCGATGCCGCTGATGGAGTCCGTGCCGCTGGAAGAGAGCAATAGCTGGCTGGAACGGCTAATTAAAGCCGTCGCGGCGAAGCCTTCGGGAATGAATAAAACCATTTTTGAGCTTCAGGCGCGCGACTGGAACCACAAGACGCAGAAAGGCATCGCGGATAAACAGCTGGTGGAATGGATGCAGCTGCTGCAGCTGAATGGGGTGAAACACTACGGCTATTACCCGGACGACTTCATCAATAACCAGCCTGATATTTCACATATCAGACCTGAAATGTCCTCTTACTGGTACCCAAACAATGACTGATCGTCTTCTTTCCTTGCTGATTCTGGGCCTGGTCTTTGGGCTGCCGCTCGGTATGGCGGCGGTATTTACCGGGAAAATCCTGCTGGATTTTGTGTTCTTCTGGCCACTGTTCATGTCGGTCCTGTGGATGACCGGTGGGCTCTATTTCTGGTATCGGCTGGAGCGCCACTGGCCGTGGGGCAAAGAAGTGCCGCCGCCGCAGCTGGAAGGTAATCCGCTGATTTCTATTCTGATCCCGTGCTTTAACGAAGGCAAAAACGCCCGGGAAACGATAGAGGCCGCGCTGGCCCAGCGCTACACCAACATCGAGGTTATCGCCATCAACGACGGCTCTCGGGATAACACCGCCGAGATCCTGAACCAGCTCGCGGTGGAATACCCAAAACTACGAGTGATTCATCTGGCGGCGAATCAGGGTAAAGCCGTAGCGCTAAAGGCCGGGGCCGCCGCCGCACGCGGGGATCTGCTGGTGTGCATCGACGGGGATGCCTTACTCGAGCGGGACACGGCGGCTTACCTTGTGATGCCGCTGATTCGGCATCCCAATGTGGGCGCCGTGACCGGAAACCCACGGATCCGCACCCGCTCGAACCTGATTGGCCGGATCCAGGTCGGTGAGTTTTCTTCGATCATCGGGCTGATTAAACGCACTCAACGCATTTATGGCCGTGTCTTTACCGTTTCCGGCGTGATAGCCGCTTTTCGCCGCCAGGCGCTGGCGGACGTCGGCTACTGGAGCCCGGATATGATCACCGAGGACATTGATATCAGCTGGAAACTGCAGCTGCATCACTGGACGCTCTATTTTGAGCCGCGCGCGCTGTGTTGGATCCTGATGCCGGAAACGCTCAAAGGGCTTTGGAAACAGCGACTGCGCTGGGCGCAGGGCGGGGCGGAAGTGTTTCTGGTCAACCTGCGTCGCCTGTTCCGCTGGGAACACCGCCGGATGTGGCCGCTGTTTATGGAGTACGTGTTGTCGACGGTGTGGGCCTTCGCCTACGCGATCACCATCCTGCTGTTTATTGCCAGCCACCTGACCACGCTGCCGGCAAACCTGGTGGTTGAAACGCTCTTTCCGCCGGCGTTTACCGGGCTGCTGCTGGGCGTAATGTGCCTGATGCAGTTCCTGATCAGCCTGTTCATTGAGCGGCGCTATGAAAAGCAGATCGCCGGGTCGCTGTTCTGGATCGTCTGGTTCCCGCTGATGTACTGGATGATAGGCCTGTTTACCACTCTGGTGTCGTTCCCGAAAGTGATGCTTAAACGCCGCCGCGCCCGCGCGCGCTGGGTAAGTCCTGACCGTGGAAAAGGAAGAATATGATGCAGACCAACACGCTGATTTTGACCGAAGATCGACTGGGACCGCGCCTGTTCGATGGCCTGATAACCGCTATTGCCTGGGCCGGTTTTTTGTACTTTGTATGGAAAAACTTGCTGCTGCAGCTGATGTTATTGCCCGACCAGCGCGGGGAAATCGTCGCGCAGTCGCTCAATTCCGTGCTGCTGTACCTGCTGATTGCGGCCATCAACGGTTGGTTGCTGATCCTCTGGTATCAGTACAGCCTGCGCAGGTACAGCGACCGATACCTCGATGAACACAAACCGTTTCAGCCTGGCGACCTGGCCCGCAGCTTTAACCTGCCGACGCAGCTGGTGTCCGAGATGAGCCGCTATAACCAGTTAACGGTTTATCACGACCAGATTGGGCAGATAATCGATCTTAAAAATAATCGTGCAGAGAGCGAAGCGGATTAACCCCGGTTTCCCGTCAGTATTCTGAACAGCGGCAATACCCGGACTCAATAATGGGTTCGGGTGGCCGATAATCTTAATTGTTCGCTGAGTCAGATAAAAATTGTGGGTGGCTGGAGAGGTTTTAGCATCACTTGTGCGGGTGAAAAAGAATCAAAAAAGAGGGGGAGTCGTGCAATCAGTTCGATTATTGGGTGACGGGTGGGAACCTCATGTGAATCAGGAGGGGGAGCGACTGATTTACTCGCAACCCGTTGAATCAGGGTTTATAAGCCACTCTTTCGACTTTGAGATTCTCCCAACTGATTTGGATGTTCTGCGTACGGATGATTACAGGCGCGCCGCCCTTGAGGTGATTGCACACACTTTGCTGCAGCATTCGACATTGAGGGGAAATCTTCGTTTCACTCAGCGTGATTTTGACTGCCTTGTCGCGAATACGCTTCACACTTCGTCCGACTTCCTCCCGGTATTTATTGCGCGAGTGAACAGGGAGCACAACATTCATATCGAAAGTTATATTGAAGAGACGATGAAATGGCGTTCAGTCAGAAACTGAGTTTCACCTCTTCGCCTGCCGCTGCATGATATTACCGATGATCGGCCCGAAGGCGACCAGAATAATAAAACGGGTCATCTGCATCGACATTACAAAGGCGATGTCGATGTGCTTGCTGGAGGCGGCGATAATTGCCACGGAATCGGCCCCGCCGGGGCTCATGGCTAAATAAGCGGTGAGCGGGTCGATATCGGCCACGACCACCAATCCCGCCGCCATCAGGCCGCAAAGGGCAATCAAAATCACAATGCTGACCGCGATGCGCGGCAGTACCTGGGCGGCATGTTTTAACAGCGGACGCGTAAATTTCAGCCCAATGCGCCAGCCGACGATGGTGTATGCCAGCACCAGCACCCACTGCGGAAGCGCGATCTCAATCCAGTTATTTTGCGACAGCACCACGCCAGCGACCAGCGTGATCAACAGCGCTCCGGCAGGTAAACGCAGAAGTTTGGCCGCAATACAGCCGAAGGCAATAAGCCCGAAAGTTTCAGCCATCGCAACGTAAGAGCCGTGTGCAAAAAGATCGATCGTCGCAGATGTGGCCGGGACGTGCTCACCTGAGACTTTCATCAGCACGGAAGCGACGCTTGCTACCATAATCACCCGCAGATATTGCATGGCGGCGACAAGCTGTGTGTCTGCGCCGTTGGCTTCGGCCATCAGCGTCATGGCCGTGGCTGCGCCGGGGCTTAATCCCCAGAGCGCGGTGGTTCCGGGCAGGATACGCATGCGGGTCATTATCCAGCCGAGCAGCATACAGATAAAAATCACCGAAAAGACGCAGACAATAAACAGCAGCCAGTGAGAGCCGAAGGTGTCGGCGAGGCTGCGGGGCATTTTGCTGGCAATCATGCAGCCGATGATGCCCTGGGCGATGAGAAACAGCGTGCCGTTGGGCTGAATTTTTGCGCCGTTGAGGGAGACCACAATCCCGGCGGCCATCGGCCCGAGCAGCAGGGCGGCAGGAATATTCAGCCAGGTAAGCAGCCCGCCGAAAAGCGCGGTGGCAATAATCAGCGTGCTCCACTGCATACGCTGCGGTGACAGCAGGCGATAACCGTTAGGTGTGGCAGGATCTTGTTTCTTCATCGTTGTATAGCCGCCCGCAGCGCGGAAGAATATTCGGTTTAAGCTGGCTCACGCCGGAGTCGTGGCTTAAACTCTCGGAGAGTTAAGTTATGCGAGGATGTTCTCGCATAACTCAGATTCTAGAGGATGCCCTCGCATATCTCAATGGGCGTTATGCGAATAAATGTTAGCGGATTGATACGAAATATTTTATGACGAAACCAGCGCCCTTAGCGGCAAACCAGCCTAAACGCCTGCGTGGCCATCTTCGTGTGGCGGCGATAACCGAAGCGGCCACACGACTCTTCGGCGAGAAGGGATTTGACGCCGTGACCATGACCGAGATCGCCGCCAGCTCCGGCACGGCCATTGGCTCGCTGTACCGGTTTTTCCCCAACAAAGAGTCGCTGGCCGACGCGCTGCTGCTGGAGTACACCCGCGAAGTGATCGACCGGCTGGAAGTGCTGGAGGCCAGCGTTACCGGGGTGGACATTCCCACCGCAGCGGATCTGTTCACTCGCTTTGTGCTTTCGCTGCAGTCACAGCGAACCTTTGCCCTGAGGCTGGTGGAAGAGCGTGGCGAGCATGAAGCGGCCCGCCTTCAGTTCAGGGATGCCATGCGCGGCGGGTTCTCCACCGCGCTGCAGGTTGTGATCCCCAGTTTATCCGCCGAACGTGCCGGCCTGATGACCATTGTTATCCTGCAAATGCTCAAAGGTGCGGCGGCGGCCAATCTGCAGAATGACGCAGAGCGTAAAGCGGTGCTCAACGAAGCGCAGACACTGCTGGAGCTGTACCTGACGACGGAAAAAACAAAGGGCGCCGCGTCGAAGCCGATGCGCTGAGTCGTTAAAAAATGGCGGAATAAACCGCCATCCTTATAAGGTTATTTTCAAACAAGATTAATTATTCCTTTCAGGGTTTAATACCCACTCAATGGCCAGTTTGAGTGGGGCGACAATAGGCCACTGGCTAAATCGCTCGCAGGCCTGCCGCAGCTTTTCCGGGTCGATTGTCTGGTTGGTACCCACTGTTTCATTTTTAGATGATCCGACACTCAGATTAGTTTTTCCATTAGAAAAAATATGAAAGTGAGGGTATTTGGTGGCGGTTGGTGGGTTGCCTATATAAGTATCGCCATTATTTTCTATTACTTTACAATCATGTTTCTTAGCCCAGGATGTAAGGTCGTCGACATTGACCAGATCATTTTCTTTTAACATTGAACACCTCATTTAAATGCTATTGTTTGATGATAAGCAACAGGCCATAAAAATAAAGAGCTTCTGCAGGGGTAATAAATCCGTGCAGAAGCTCAATATTTATGTTTAACAGCTCGATACCACGGTCCATGTACCGTCGGCATTATAAGTAACGTCAAAAATTGACTCTCCTTCGGTGGCGTCACAAAGCGCAGCGCTGTTGGATGAGCTGGTGAAGTTCATTACCGTGCCGGACTGGTATGACCCTGTCTGGATGTAGTATTTCAGAATTGGCTGGCAGTCCAGGTTTTGGTTTGGTAACACCGTGGTGAAGTTTGACAGTACGACGCTGCCATCGCCCAGCATAACGGCAGAGCCGCCGTTGACGTGGTTTAGATTAGGGCTAAAGACCGGCGAGACTATGCGAAACGATCCCGGTTCCGCCTCCGCGTCTGTCACTGGCGAGCTTAACCCAAAGGGATTCAGCGACAGGCTGGTGGAGTTTCCTTTCGACGGGGTGCCGGTGGCCGGCGTCAGGTCGATAGGGCGGATAGCGGATAAAAATCCTGATTGTTTTCCTACCACAGGAGGCGTATTTGCCTGTTGAACTCCGGCATAAAATTGCATATTAATCAGAAAAGTATAAGTGCTGCTGCTGGTCGAATAAGGTGCCAGTACAATACTCTGGATACTATTTGAGTAGACATTACTTCCACCACTGTATATAGCGGGTTTTTGAAAGAAGAAAAAGTCCTGCTGAGTGCTGCTCTGATTAGTCAGATTAAATTTAATCATTGTGCTCATGATATATACCTTTTGCTGAGTGAATGTAATAATTACAACCTGAATTAAGTAATGCATAATATATTTGTGTTGTTGTTATGCCATAGGCAGTCCTCCCGATATATTAGGGGGCGATTGAGGTGAGGGAAATAAATAAAAATAATGTCTGTCGTATTCAAATTAATATCACTGGCAAAACATAAAACAAACTAATTTATAGATCGTTACAATTGACACCATAAATCAGAGGTCGTTTTCAACAACATATAAGATTTAGTTGTGAAATATATGTTCAAACCTTCGGGCGTGGGAGCACAAGGCATGGCAAAAAAGAGAACCTTCCGGTATCCCCCGCCGTTGATTAGCCTGACTGACGCTTACCAGCCCACGATCCGCGACCAGACCTCGTGCCCCTCGCCATCTTCGCTCAGAACCTGATAGTGCTGATGCATGGCGGCGGTGGCGCAGGCGTGGTTGGGCAGAATGCGCACCCGGCTGCCGACGGGGAAATCATCGACGGTCAAAGTTGAACTGTCCGGCGGGGCAACGATGCCGTGCTCCTGGTTGGTCGTGGTGACCAGCAGGTTTTCGTAGGGCTCTCCGCTCAGGCTGCACACCTGACCGTAACCGTAGTCCTGGCTTTGCGCCGCCGTGCCCCTGTCGCGGGAAAGCGCCATCCACCCGGCATCAATAAATATCCAGCCTTTCTCCCTGTTGTGGCCAATCACCGTGGCGACAACGCTAAGCGCAATATCCTCCAGGCGGCAGACGCCGACGTTTTTCATCACCAGGTCGAAGGTGGTAAACACCCCGGCTCTGACTTCACTGATGCCCGTGAGATCGTCCGCAAAATGGGCTGTCGGCGTGGCCCCTACGCTTAATACGGGACAGGCATAGCCCTGCGCGCGCAGGCGGCTTCCGGCGGTTTTAATAGCGGCACATTCGGCTCTGGCGGCCGCGAGAATAGCTTCGTCCGTGCGGCAGCTATAGGATTCTCCGGCGTGAGCCAGCAGCCCGGTCAGCGTCGAGCCGCTTGCCTCAATGATGCGGGCCAGGGTCAAAAGAGCGTCACTGTGCGGCGGCAATCCGCCCCGGTGGCCGTCGCAATCTACCTCAATAAATACCGAAAACTTGAGGCCGTGCGCCCGGCTATATTCGGCCACGGCGCTAGCCTGTGGTTCGCTGTCGAGCAGAATGTGCAGGTTCACGCCTTTAGCCATCAGCGCTGCCACGCGGGGAAGTTTATGGGGCGCGATGCCGACGGCGTAAAGCAGGTTGGTGTAACCCGCAGCGGCAAAGGCTTCCGCTTCGGCGAGTGTGGAAACCGTGGCCGGGGAATCACTTTGTTCAAGCAGGTAGCGGGCGGCCTCAATGGAGCGCAGGGTTTTCAGGTGTGGCCGGACCTCGCTGCCCAGGGCGTGAACGCGCGAGTACAGGCGCTCAATGTTGCGCAAATATTTGCTTTTCTCGATCAGCAAAAAGGGGGTATCGCGGGTGGTGAGCCATTCGGCGGACATAGCGGGTCTCCTGTGGGGTGAGGCTGTATCTTGTCATCCGGCTAATTAGGTATAAATTAATATAAAATCAATTAATGATTAGGTTCAGGCTTAATGATAAACAGCGACGATCTGGCTTTCTTCCGTACTATCGCTACTCACGATACGCTGGCCGCCGGCGCAAGGGCGATGAATGTCACGCCGCCCTCCGTTACGCAGCGGCTGCGCGGGCTGGAACAAAAGCTTGGCGTCGACCTTATTCTGCGGCCCTCGCGGCAGGTTTCACTCACCGATGAAGGCTCGCTGCTGCTGAGCCGGGCGGAGAAGATCCTCACCGAGCTGGCTGGCCTGCAGTCTGCCCTGGACGACAGGCGGCAACAGGTCAGAGGCAAGCTGCGCGTGCTGGCCCCGCTGGGGTTTGGTAACGACTATATTGCGCCGCTGCTGGGGGAATACGCCGCGCAGCATGAAAACCTTGAGGTGGAGTTGACACTTTCCGACGATCCACATTGGGCCAGGCTACACAAATGGGATCTGGTGATTTTCATCGGCGAGCTACGCGATTCCAGCATGCACTGCATCAAGCTTGCGCCTAACCAACGCTTTATCTGCGCTTCCCCGGACTACCTGAGTCGAAAAGGCACCCCGCTGACGCCGGAACAGTTGGTGGATCACGACTGCATTGCGCTGCGGGAAAACAGCGAAGACGTCACGCTGTGGCGCTTCTCCGGCCCCAAAGGGGACTGCCCGCAGCGGATCTCGCCCAAACTGTCGAGCAACGAAGGGCGAGTGGTAAAAGAGTGGGCGCAGGCGGGCAGGGGGATCATTATGCGGTCCGAATGGGATGTGCTACCGCAGATTCACAGCGGCGAGCTGGTGAGACTTCTGCCGGAATACACGCTGCCGGATGCCGATATCGTGGCGCTGAGCGGCACTCCGCAGGCAGAACGAAGCCCGAGGGCGCAAAAGTTTATCGAGCTGCTTAAGGCGCGGCTGGCGGGGAGGCCTTGGGCTAAGTATTAATATTGGTAGGTCAAAAAGTGAATCGTTAAGTTCGGTGAAGTGGCATAATTCAGCGGTGGCAAAAGCCACGTAATGCAATGCTTCATAAAAGGATTTATGGATGATTAAAGTATCGATGCTGGTCATGCTCGCAATAATGCTTTCAGGATGTGCTCCATTAACCCCGAAAGAGTGTATAAAAAAGAGTGCGCTTGATAGTTGCACCTACGATCGCGCGGGAAAAGTTTCCGATACGGATATTTATGGTCCACAGGCTTCGGGGATAAAGAAAGCACTTGATGCCGCGCTTGCTGAGCCTCATGCCTGGAATGGAAAAAGGTGCAATGTGCACCTTGATTTTAAAATAGATGGAACATTGCAAAATTTCATCGTGAAAGGTGGAGACCAGAGCTACTGTAATGCGTTGCTGGCAGCCTCCAGGCACGCAAAATTCCCGGCCTTTACCGATCAACACGTTTACGACGTTATGGGATCGGCACGTTGGAATATGGAAGGGCAGCCCTGAGTTTTTGATTTTTTATGGGACTGGTTTCTATGCGTCCGGTTTGTGCCAGGAGCAGACATTTCATACATCTTTTTGCATTTGTCATCAGGGAGTTGCCAAGCTTTAGAGAGGGAGATGGCTGCTCAATAGAGTGATTATTGAGCAGCTAATGCGGGGTTATACTCGAAAAGACTGAAGATTAGCTCGCTTTCTTCGAGAAAACGTACATGCCAACCCCATCATTTCCCATGTCCTCGACGCGCACAATGGTAAAACCGCACTTGTTTACGTAAAAACACACATTATTAATCAGGCATGTCGGTGTTCTCAGTGTCCATTCTTTAGCATCAGGATACATATTTTCAATTTCTATCCATGCCTGCAAACCGTAACCTTTGCCCTGTTCTTCAGGCAGAATGAACAATCTGTCAAGAGTGAGTATTCCTGTAGAATTGTCAAAAATAACAGCACCTCCGATGAGGCGATCATTTACCCATAATCCCAGCACTGTTTTGTCAGGCATCATTAATGCTGACTCAAATGAAAATTCCTCTTCACTCTCGTTATCTTCTTCCTCCATATCATCAGGAAAAAAAGAGGCGTTTGATTCAAATGATAATGAATAGATTTGTTCAAGTTCTGTAGCATTAGCAGAAATAGCTGCTTTAATAACCATATGATTTTACGTCGCATATATGAAGAAGGAGTAGTTTTAAAGCCAGTCAGTCAACGGCTGGCATCCGTCGTGGGCAATCAGTTAAATTATTAATCAGCACTGCTGACGGACATTCCTCCGGAGGCATATACACGAACGCATGTTAACAGGTTTCAATATTCAAGTTAAAACATAAAGGGAGCATACTGCCAACCTTTCAGGTCTCTTAATTAAAACAATTTTGTTAAGTTTGGAGAAATTTCTTGAGGTGAGAACGCTGTATATCTGAAAACGCACTGTCCGCAACTCGCTCGTAGCGGACCGTCAGTTCAGGTAAGGTGTCCACCATGTGCCAGTACCTCGCTTAACCTGCAAACCATTAAGCGTCATGAACAGTGTCGCCAGTTCAATCCGACAGCATAAGGATTTCATCTCTCGCTCAAAGCAGCCTAATATTCGTTTGGCAATTTCTTGGCTGTGCTAGCGACAAACACCAGTCTGGCAATCTGGCATGATGGGAGATAAAAACCGCCCTATGGATAAAGACAAACTAAGCTGCTGGCTGAAACGCTGGGATCTGATTCCGGACGGCACTCCCTTTCAGACCCATACGTCGCAGCTGCTGCCGGTGAAAACCGCAGCTGATGGCGCTGAGGCTATGCTGAAAGTGACTGCCGACAGGGATGAACAAACGGGGAACTCGCTGCTGGTCTGGTGGGCAGGCAGGGGCGCGGCGCAGGTTATTGCCCATGAAGATGAAGCCATTCTTCTCGCCCGGGCCACCGGCTCCGCGTCATTAGCCACAATGTCCAGAGAAGGTCAGGAACTCGAAGCCTGCCGTATATTATGTGCTACGGCAAACAGGCTGCATCGCGTTTGGCAAAAGCCTTTGCCCCAGTTGCCTTCGCTGGATGATTGGTTTGCTTCGCTAAAAATAGTGGCGCAGCAGCGGGGCGGCTTGCTGGCATTTTGTTCAGATATCTCCCAAGAACTACTTACCACTCCGCAGGATGTTGTGGCCTTACATGGTGATTTACACCACGGCAATGTGCTTGATTTTGCATCATCGGGCTGGCGGGCGATCGATCCTAAAGGCGTCATAGGGGAGCGAGGATTCGATTTTGCTAATATTTTCACCAACCCGGATTTGGATAACCCAGCTCCGCCGGTCGCTACCGTGCCGGAGATTTTTAAGCGCAGGCTGCGTGCCGTGAGTGAGATAGCAAATCTGGACAGAGAGCGGCTTCTCAAATGGATCATTGCCTGGGGCGGACTGTCCGCAGCGTGGTCATTGGAAAGTGAAAGCACTAACCCCACTGCATTAGGCGTTGCTAAGCTAGCGATAGAAGAATTACGGCCCGCGCTGCGTGGCCATTTTGACGTGCACTGAGGAACCCGACATGCAGCCTTTTCATCAACTGACGGCCACGAGCCTGACTGGCCAGCAGATCGCTCTGTCCGATTACGCCGATAAGCTGGTGCTGGTGGTCAATACCGCCAGCCAGTGTGGCTTCACGCCGCAGTACGCAGGCCTCGAGGCGCTCTATAAGAAGTACGCCGCGCAGGGGTTGGTGGTGCTTGGTTTCCCCTGCAACCAGTTTGGTAAGCAGGAACCCGGTGACGCCGACGAAATTGCCCGGACGTGCCATATTAACTACGGTGTCAGCTTCCCGATGTTCGCAAAGGTCGAGGTCAACGGCACCGCAGCGCATCCCGTGTTTCGTTATCTGAAGAAAGAATTGCCTGGCGTGCTGGGCGGGCGGATCAAGTGGAACTTCACAAAGTTCCTGATTGGCCGGGACGGAAAACCGCTGAAGCGTTTTGCTCCGTTCACTACCCCGGAGAAAATGGAAGCTACAATCGTGGCGGCACTTAAAATCTGAGGTGCCCGTCATTGGAAAAGTAATGCTATCTGTGCGACGTGAAAGGGCTAAGTGAAGAACAGGGTGATGCAAAAAACTGGCGATCTCTCAATCAGGTGCTGCGGATATACGTTGCACAAGAGCTTGGCCTCGGAAGGCTTGTCGGCCCCTTGCCGGAAGCAGCCTATAGAGTAATACCATTAAGGTGAATAATGACTATTCCAGAGGTTATACGTGAAGATGAGATTTGATTTCATTTTTCTCTCTGGTTGCCCACGCTGTTTTTATTGAAAGCATCAAGTAAAACCGCTTTCTAAAATACGCCGTCCTGAACTCTTCATCAGGCGAGGCGTGTGTAGCAGCGTAACTTGAAGCTAACGCATTGACGCCGCAACTAGTAAACCAATAAAGAATTTCCTCATCACTTGGCGTTACCTTTCGTGTGATCTCCATACCTCGCTCGTTCACCACAAAATGATATTCCTGGTCATGAATCTCCAGGTAGGGTGTCGCGAAATAGTCAGGCTTATCAGGAATAATAAAGTAATGGTTTGGCCTGACGCCGCCCCCGAGTTGCTCGCCAATAGCCAGAAGCTCAGCTCTCAGCGTTTCGATAGTTTTCATTGTGCGATGTTCAACATGTCGGTTCTCCCTCACTCCAGGCTGGGTGTTTAAGTTTTTTATTAATACACCAGTGTTCAATGAAAGTTTGAAGTCTACTCATCCACCAGGAGGATCCCATTCTCCCCGAGCAGAAATGATATCGCCATCAATATCATCTATCACTACGCCATCAATAGCGCACATTTGGGACTGCCAGAGAATACCTTTAGTGAGGTTGAGCAAAAAAACGTAGCAGTAAGTTGCGACCAGGAAATTCTCGCTAAGCTCAGTGCTGGCAGGGTTATAGATTGAGTAAATATGCCCGACAGAGTCGCCAGGTCGTATGCTTTTGACCTGTTTTGAAGATATTTCAACGATATGTACGTGCTGGCCTGACAGGATAACCACGTATTCATTATTACTTAGCATTTCACAAAAACAGCTATCCGTAATATAGCCGTCATTATCCACCTCAACATAAACGTTGATCAATAAAACAGGGGCGCCATGCTCACAGACTAACACCTTCGTTCTTAAGTGATGGGATTGTGGATTTGGGTCCGCATCTATATTCGAAATGGAATGGTGAAGATAACCATCATCGTTAGATGTGTCTAAGAAATGAGCGCTGTATCGCACTGCAAAGGACTCCATCTGGAAGAGAAAAGTAATGCCTATGAAAATGTTACCTGCATTTCTGGTTGAGATTTAGCCCATTCGATAACCTCGTCTGAGGACACTGTTTTTCCAGAACAGAAATCGACGAGATAACCCTCGGATAATTTTGTCAGGCAGCTTGCAGCTGCGAGTGCAGCAATGGCTTCAGCAGCAGGCGCCCCGGCGCAAAATGAGATATCGAAGTTCAGGGATCTGGATAAGTTAAGTTCATTGAGCACCTCGTTATCCAGGTCGCTGGCGTAATATTCGAAGCCAGAAATTACGCCGTTAACTGAACAGGGCAGGAATCCACTGAACGTTAGTAAGGCGATATCGCTGTCAAGCTCACAGGGAAACCCTTGCTGTAATATCTCTTCTTTCCACTCTTCTGGCGTCGGTAGGTTGTGCGTGTGTAAATAAACACCGAAATCACGAGACATATTTAACTTGCCCTGATTTGAACTTAGTTTTTCGACGAAAAATAGGAGCGTGCCGAACCGCAGATAACGAAAGCGATAATGATGCTGATCAACCAGGGAATCTTCGAACCATAAAAGAAACGATTGCCAATCTCGTTTCCCAGAGTAAAACACGTAAATATCGTAGCACCTGAGTACCAGGCTCGGATAAAGTCTCTTTTCTTGAGCATCTTATAACTTCTCGAATGTCGAATACCAGGATGCTACTGCTGACGCGGGTAAAAAATCAATGACCACAACCTGACAATATTGGTAGTTATCAAACGTTATGCGCAATTATGTTTGGCATCGCTGGAATGCTGATTCGGACTTAAGTTAAAAAACAACGTCCAGTAACTGCGTTTTCATTGTGGCTTCAAAGGGCAGAATTTCAGCTGTAGCAATGTTGAGTTTCTGGAATGGATCCTGGCTAAGGCGGGCTTCCAGAGACTCAATGCTGTCACATTTTGCAAGAATAACGCCGCCATTACGGGGAATTCGTCTTCCTGACGCAAGAAATACTCCCTCTGCGTAACCTTTCTTCAGCCACTCAACATGAGCAGGAATTTGAGCGTCAACTTCTTCTAACGGTTTTATATAAGTGAGAACAACAACGTAAATGATGCTCATCATAAGATCCTGATGTAAGAAACCGCGGGTTTGTGAGTCATTTATAAATGGACAGACGTACGAATGCAAAGCCCGGCAGGTTGCTCGTTTTAAGCTATGAGAGTAGACGCTATCGTACGGAATAAAAAACCTGGCGATCTCTCAATCGCCAGGCGGGTTGCAAAGACTTTAGGTTATTTACCCAGAATCTCTCTGCGGACGATCTCTGCCCCAGCGCTCAACGCGTGCAGTTTGCCTCTGGCCACATGGCGCGGCAGCGGAGCCATACCGCAGTTGGTGGATGGGTAGAGATTCTCGGCATCAACGAACTGCAGCGCTTTGCGCAGCGTGTTAGCAACTTCTTCCGGGGTTTCAATGGCGTGGTTGGCCACGTCGATGGCGCCCACCATCACTTTCTTGCCACGAATCAGCTCGAGCAAGTCCATCGGCACGTGGGAGTTGTGGCACTCCAGCGAGATGATGTCGATGTTTGAGGTCTGCAGCTTTGGAAACGCCTCTTCGTACTGGCGCCACTCCGAGCCCAGCGTTTTCTTCCAGTCGGTGTTGGCTTTGATGCCGTAGCCGTAGCAAATATGCACGGCGGTTTCGCACTTCAGGCCTTCGATGGCGCGTTCCAGCGTGGCGATGCCCCATTCGTTAACTTCGTCGAAGAACACGTTGAAGGCTGGCTCATCGAACTGAATGATGTCCACGCCGGCGGCTTCCAGCTCTTTCGCTTCCTGGTTCAGGATTTTGGCGAATTCCCAGGCCAGTTTTTCACGGCTTTTGTAGTGGTTGTCATACAGCGTGTCGATCATGGTCATCGGGCCAGGCAGCGCCCATTTGATTGGCCGATCGGTCTGTTTGCGAAGGAACTTCGCATCTTCCACAAACACCGGTTTTTGACGAGCCACGGCACCGACCACGGTCGGGACGCTGGCATCGTAGCGGTTACGAATGCGCACGGTTTCGCGTTTCTCGAAATCCACGCCGTCCAGGTGTTCGATAAAGGTGGTCACGAAGTGTTGGCGAGTCTGCTCGCCGTCGCTGACGATGTCGATATCCGCCAGCTGTTGTTCGTGCAGCGCCAGGCGCAGGGCGTCCTGTTTACCCTCAATAAGTTCCTGATCCTGCAGCTTCCACGGCGACCACAGCGTTTCAGGCTGGGCCAGCCAGGACGGTTTTGGCAGGCTGCCGGCAGTGGACGTAGGCAATAATCTTTTCATGTCGAATAACCTTGTGTTTGGTGTCTCAAAGAGGGTAGTTAGCAGACCACTGCTCTAAAATTGTTTGGTACGGTTTGATGAAGTGCTCTTCAGTAAACTTCCCTTGTTCGATGGCCAAACGGCTGCGTTCTTCACGATCGTAAACAATTTGAGTAAATGAATGATCCTGGTGGTTCAGGCTTGGCTGGAAGCACAGCCCGGCCGGAGAATTCGCGTTGTAAATCTCAGGGCGGTAGATCTTCTGGAACGTCTCCATGGTGCTGATGGTGCTGATAAGCTCGAGATTCGAGTAGTCATTCACCAGGTCGCCCGTGTGGTAGAAGGCAAACGGCGCCACGCTGTTGGGCGGCATGAAATAGCGAGCCTTCAGCCCCATTTTGTTGAAGTAGAGATCGGTCAGGGAAGATGAATCTTGTTCATATTCAATGCCGAGCACCGGGTGGCGGTTTCCGGTCTGGCGGTAAACGTTTTTGCTGGAAACGCTCAGGCAAATCACCGGCGCTTTATTGAAATTTTCTTTGTAGGTGTCTGACCCAACGAAGTGTCTGAACAAGTTCCCGTGCAGCACGCCGTAATCTTCCGGGATGGTGAAGTCTGCGCGATCCTGGTTGTACGCTGGCAGCAGAACGCTGAAATCATAGTCGCGAACGTAGGAAGAGAAATTGTTCCCGACAATGCCTTCGATGCGCTGGCCTGTTTTCTTATCCAGCACGTGAGTTTTTAAAATCTCAATCGCCGGGAAGGTCTTGCCGTTGCCTTCGACATCCAGCTCAACGGAAATAATTTCAAGTTCAACGCCGTAGCGGTCGGAGGTGGGGTTGTCCCAGTTCGCCAGGGAGTTGAAGCGGTTATCAATCATGATCAACGCGTTACGCAGGTTCTCCTGACGCTTCTCGCCGCGGGCCAGGTTAGCAAAATTGGTTGTGATGCGCGTATTCCCTGACGGGTTGTAATTCTCATCAAAAACAATGCTCTTAAGAGTAAAAGTAAACGCTTTAGTCATGGTAATCCGGCACCTTAGTTCTGTTTTTTGCCTGTATCTACTGCTTGATTTCTCACATATAACCTTTGGTTAGCTGTGGTTTTACCTGTCAGTAATCTTCACATTGCATGTCGTTAACAATATTGCATCTTTTATGCCTGAGTCACAGTTTTAGTAAAAGTGATTTAATTTCATTAGAACATGAGCGGTGTTCATGATTTGGAATATGGCCCGGAGAGGAGTCCTCCGGGCCTGATGAATCGGTCAGTTATCAACCTTTGGCGGGCGAATTTTGAACCAGATCGCATACATGGCGGGCAGGAACAGCAGCGTCATAAAGGTGCCGCCAAACGTCCCGCCGATAAGCGTGTAGGCCAGCGCTCCCCAGAACACGGAATGGGTCAGAGGAATAAACGCCAGAATCGCCGCCAGGGCGGTCAACAGCACCGGGCGCGAACGTTGGATCGTCGCTTCAACCACGGCATCAAAAGGCGTCAGCCCGGCCTGCTCGTTATGCTTAATCTGGCCGATGAGGATCAGCGTGTTGCGCATCAAAATCCCTGAAAGCGCAATCAGCCCCACCAGGGCGTTGATGCCGAACGGCTGGTTGAAAATCAGCAGCGTCGGTACCACGCCGATAAGCCCCAGCGGGCTGGTGGCGAACACCATCAGCATGGCTGAGATCGACCTAACCTGAAGAATAATCACCAGCAGCGTTAGCGCGATCATGATCGGGAACAGCGGAGCCATTGCCGCCGTGGCCTTGCCGGATTCTTCAATGGCGCCCGCTTCTTCGATGCGGTACCCCGCCGGAAGCTCTGCCACAATAGGTTGAATTTGTTTCACGATCGCCGTCGACACATCCGGCGGCTGAAGGCCATCGGCGACATCGCCCCGCACGGTTATGGTTGGCGTCCTGTCGCGACGTCGGAGCACCGGATCTTCCATCACAACTTCAACCTTACCGATTTGCGAGAGCGGCACTTTTTGCCCGTTCGCGCCAATGAGCGTTAGCGCGGCGAGCTGTGCCGGGTCGTCACGCACGCTGCCGCGCGCCCGGCCCGTGACCTGCACGGAGCGAATATCTTCCCGCACTTCGGTCAACGGCGCGCCGGATAGCAGAAACTGTAATTGCTGCGAGACGGAAGCGGTGGTTAAGCCCACGGCGTAAAGCCGGTCCTGGTTCAGGGTGAAATGCAGGGTAGGAACCCGGGAGCCCCAGTCGATATTCACGGTGCGCATCAGCCCGCTTTGATTCATCACTTTTTCAACCCGTAAAGAAATCGTTCTGAGCACGTCCGGGTCTGGCCCCATCACGCGAAACGCTACCGGGTAGGGCGTATAAGGCCCGAAGACAAGTTGGGTGACGCGCACCTGAGCCTCCGGTGCCAGGCCGTTGCTGATGGCCTGCCGCAGCCGCATTTTCAACGCTTCTCGCGCATCAGGATCGGGCGTGAGAATCACGATTTTTGCGAACGAAGGGTCGGGCAGCTCCGGGGCCATGGCCAGGTAGAAACGCGGCGCGCCCTGGCCAATGTAGGAGGTGACGATTTTTGACTCTTTCTGCGCGCTGAGCCATTGCTCAATGCGCTCGGTAGTCTTCGTCGTTTGCTCGATAGACGTCCCGTAAGGCAGCTGAACTTCTACCAGCACTTCCGGGCGGTCTGAGATGGGGAAGAACTGCTTTTTCACCACGGCCATTCCGGCTATCGCCAGCACAAACAGGCCGACGACTGAACCGGCGGTCAGCCACTTGCGGGCGATGACTTTTTTCAGCAATGCCCGGAAGCGATTGTAATTCTTGCTGGTGTACAGCGCGTGTTCCGCCAGCGCGGCTTTGTGCATATCGGGTAGCAATTTCACGCCGAGATAGGGCGTGAATACCACGGCCACCAGCCAGGAGGCGATGAGCGCGATACCCACGATCCAGAACATGTTGCTGGTGTACTCCCCGGCGGTGGAGTGGGCAAAGCCGTTCGGCATAAAGCCGATGGCGGTTACCAGCGTGCCCGCCAGCATGGGCGCGGCGGTGTGGCTCCAGGCGTAGGCGGAGGCCTTAACACGGCTGTAGCCTTCCTCCATTTTCACCACCATCATTTCAATGGCGATGATAGCGTCGTCCACCAGCAGGCCCAGCGCCAGAATGAGTGAGCCTAAGGTTATCCTGTCGAAGTTTTTATCAGTGGCGGCCATGACGATAAACACCACTGCCAGCGTCAGCGGCACGGCGGCGGCAACCACGATGCCCACTCGCCAGCCCATGCTGACAAAGCAGACCACCATTACCACCAGCAGAGCGACAAAAAACTTCACCATAAACTCATCCACGGCGGAGCTGATGTTCACTGACTGATCGCTGACTTTACTGAAGCTCATGCCGAGCGGCATCGTGTCGTTGATTTTACGGGTTTCCTGATCGAGGGCTTTGCCCAAATCAAGCCCGTTCCAGCCGTCGCGCATGACCACGCCGAGCAGCAGGGCTGGCTCGCCGTTGTTTCTGACGAGGAACGTGGCCGGGTCTTCATACCCGCGCTCGACGTCAGCGACGTCGGACAGTTTCAGCGTTTTCCCCTGGGCCACAATGGGGGTATCGCGGATTTTTGAGAGCTGATCCAGCGCGCCATCCACGCGGATAAACACCTGCGGGCCGGCAGTTTCTATTGAGCCTGCGGGGGTGAGCAGGTTCTGGTTACTCAGCGCCTGAAAGATGTCCAGCGGCGAAACACCAAGCGTGGCAAGCCTGTCATGAGAGAACGAAACAAAAATGCGTTCCGCCTGTTCACCGATAATATTCACCTTTTTCACGCCGGGGACGTGCAGCAATTGCTGGCGCAGGTTCTCGGCATCGCGCACCAGCAGGCGCTGCGGCTCGCCTTTTGCTTTCAGGGCAAACAGCGCGAATGTCACATCTGAAAATTCGTCATTCACCAGCGGGCCGATAACGCCATCCGGCAGATTTTTGGCTTCATCGCTGATTTTTTTCCGCGCCTGGTAAAACGCCTCCGGCACGTTGGCGGGCAGCGTGCTGTCTTTTAGGGAGACAACGCTGTAGGCAAGACCCGGACGGGTATAGGTTTCGGTGCGGTCATAATCGTCCAGCTCCTGCATTCTCTTTTCCAGCGGCTCGGCCACCAGATCCTGCATTTGCTGCGCGGTGGCCCCCGGCCAGGCGGTGATCACGGTCAGCTGTTTCACCGTAAAAGGCGGATCCTCGGCTCGGCCCAGTTTAAAGAACGCGATGATCCCGGCCAGCGTAATGAGCAGGATCAGGAACAGAGTGACTGATTTTTCACGTACCGCGAGGGCGGAAAGGTTAAAGCGAGAGTCGCTCATTACGGTGCTCCCGCCAGATCGGTGGCACCCTGTGCAAGCAGTCTGACTTCTTCGCCGTCATGCAGCAGATGTGCGCCGAGGGCAACGATGCTGGCGTGGCTGTCGATTTGGGTGGCAACAATGGCGGATTCATCGGTGATGCGGCGGATGCTCACCGGGTGCCAGCTAACTTTGGCCGGTTTACCGCTTACCACCCAAATGCCGGTGCCTTTCTCTTTCCCGGCGTCATAGAGCGAGGCCAAGGGCACAATCACGTTTTGTGAGGGAGTGCCTGCGTCAGGAATGGTGACGGTCACCGTGCTGCCGAGCGGCGCTTGGGCAAGTGCGCCAGCGAGCACGAACTTCGCTTCAAATGTGCGGGTTTGTGGGTCGGCGGCGTCGGAAAGCTGACGTAAGGTAGCGGCCACGGGAGCGCTATCTGAACCGTAAAGATGAGCCTGAGCTACGGTGCCCAGCGCCGGGCGCAGCGTTTCCGGCAAATCGACGACCGCTTCACGCTGGCCCGCCCGGGCGAGACGAATCACCCCTTGCCCGGCGGCGACAACCTGGCCTGGCTCGGCCAGCGTATCCACGATCACGCCGTCAGAATCAGCCGTCAGCACCGCATAATTCATGGCGTTTTTAGCCACATTGGCCTGGGCAATGGCCGCCTGCAGATCCGCTCTGGCGCTGTCGGCCTGGGCTTTGATTTGATCGTACTGCGAGGCTGAAATCGCGCCGCTGCCGACAATGCTTCTGTAGCGGGCCTCATCGGCGGCGGCCTGTTTAGCGCGGGCTTTGGCAGCGGCGACGGCCTGATCCTGCGCTTTAGCCTGCAGGCTTAAATCCTGAGGATCGAGTCGGAGCAGGGGCTGGCCGTTTTTTACCGTCTGGCCTTTGTCCACCAGGCGCTCAAGAATTTTTCCCGGAACGCGAAAACCGAGGTCGCTTTGGATTCGCGAGGCGACAATGCCGGTAAAAGCCCGGGCGTCATCATTGGCGGACTGAACCGCGACAACGCGAACCAGCGGAGGCTCGGTACGCGGATCCTCTGGCTGAGATGAGTCACCGCAGGCGGTGAGCGCCGAGCACAGCAGCGCCACGGCGGCTGGAAAAGGCTGAAGACGAAACATACGTTCCCTTATAAACGCGGAGCAGGAACGCAGATAATTATTTAAGTGACCAATTTAGTCAATGGTCACAAGATGCGATCAGGGCATTAAACTTTTCAGGATCAGCGCGGGCAAAAGCTGTTCGGCTTGCTTAGCCAGTTCGAGGTTGTATTGCAGCTGTATCGGGCTGATATACGGCAGCATGACGAGAAAAACGGCGTTAACGGTTTCATCCATCGGGCTGCGGCGCTCAAATTCACCGGACTGGCGGCCGGCATGAATAATGGCGGTAAGCACTTCCCGCAGCTGCAGCTTGTAGCGTTCGGCCGAGGGCCAGTTTTCCAGGCAGGAAACAATGGCGATGTCGTGGAGCTTACGGTCGTAGAAAAACAGATCGCTGCCTGCGGCAATGAGCGCGCTGAACATCGCCCGCAGCTTAGCCGACGCACCGGGGGCGTCATCCACCGACTGACTGACGATTGCCATCATCTTTGTCAGGCGGTTGTCGCAGATAACTTCGCCGATTTCCTGCTTGGATTTGAAGAACTTGTAGATATAAGCCTTGGAATAGCCGATGGCTTTGGCGAGATCGGATACCGTCGTTTTTTCAAACCCGTAGTGGCCAAAGAATTCGGTCGCTGCCTCGATGATCTGTTCCCTGACGCTGTGTTCCGCAGGCCCTCTGGTTTCCCCGCCCTGAACGTGAGTTTCAGACATATTTTCTCCCTGTGTTCGGATTTGTGAATGGTGACTATTGTAGCATTGGGTCACTCAGGGAGCGATGTCGTTGCGGCCAGGCTCAGTGGGCGAACAGCTGGATAAAGCGTTTCACCGTCGGAGAGCGTTCAAACTGCCGCCAGGCCAGCGCAATGTCCGTTTTCACCTGGTCACCGCGAATCGCGTGGAAGGTGACGTTCGGGCAGGCGATGCAGGTCATCGATTGGGGAACTAAGGCGAACCCGAAGCCTGCCGAGACCATGCTTAACGAGGAAGAAATTTGCGAAGCCTGGCAGGCACTTTTCAGATCGATGCCCGCCCGCAGGCAAGCGTTATACATCAGTTCATATAATCCGGGGGCCACTTCTTCCGGGAACAGCACTGGCGGAACATCGGCCAGCGCCTGCAGGGCCAGTTCTTTCTCGCCGGAAAGAGGATGGTCCTTGTGCAGGGCAATCATCATCGGCTCTTCGTCAATTAGCTTGAGCGTAAACCGCTTACTGCTTTCACAGGGCAGGCGCACAAACGCCACGTCCAGCAAGCCATCATCCAGCTCCTGCATCAGGCCCGCCATATTGGTTTCTCGCTGGCGCAGTTCGATGGCCGGATAGTGCGCCTGAAACTGGCGCAGCAGGGAAAAAATCTTTGGATTGAACGCGTTTGAACTGGTTATCCCGAGCGACAGCTTGCCGTTAATACCGCGGGCAATGCCGCGGGCTTTCTCCAGCGCGGCATCGCTGTGGGCCAGAATCTGGCAGGCATCCTGATAAAACGCTTCTCCCGCATCCGTCAGCTCTACACCTCTGGTCAAGCGGTGCAGCAGGGGCGTGCCCACTTCACGCTCCAGGCGCTGAATCTGCTGGCTAAGAGGAGGCTGCGAAATACCCAACAGCTCGGCTGCCCGGGTGAAATTATGCGTCTGGGCAACGGCGACAAAATAGCGGAGATAGCGAAGTTCCATATCGAAAACGTCTCAAACCAGAAGGGCTTTTATATTGGAACTGTGAGCTGGATCACGTCAACATTTAATTAATGTTTCTTAACCTTCAGCCCGAGGTGACAGACGCCATGAGCGATCTAACTCTATGTTCCTGCGAAGAAAGTCTTTTAGAGATGGTCGAGACCTTCGCCGCATCCAATAAAGAAAACATGATATATCAGACTTCATTGATGAGCGCATTATTGAGCGGCGTCTATGAAGGGGAAACCACCATGGCCGACCTGCTTAAGCACGGTGACTTTGGCCTGGGGACCTTTAACGAGCTGGACGGCGAGATGATTGCCTTCAACAGCAACGTGTATCAATTACGGTCAGACGGCAGCGCCAGGGCGGCCAGCCCGCAGCAGAAAACCCCGTTTGCGGTGATGACCTGGTTTAAACCTCAGTACCGCTTGCGCATCAATAGCCTGACCAGCCGTCAGAAACTGCACGAGATTATCGACGCAAAAA
Organism: Cedecea sp. VD22; assembly: GCF_037150195.1. Lineage (NCBI taxonomy): Bacteria > Pseudomonadati > Pseudomonadota > Gammaproteobacteria > Enterobacterales > Enterobacteriaceae > Cedecea > Cedecea sp. VD22. The sequence continues at coordinate 446,693 of NZ_JBBCPX010000002.1, read as the reverse complement.
TTCCCTCCGATAACCTGTTTTGTGCGCTGCGCATCGACGGTCATTTCCACCACGCACATACCCGCACGGTACCGCGCCAGAAGCCGCCATATCGCGCGATGACAGACGTGCTGGACGACCAGCCGGTGTTCCGCTTTAACGGCCGTAAAGGCGTGCTGGTGGGGTTCCGCACCCCACAGCATATGCAGGGCATCAACGTGGCGGGCTATCACGAACACTTTATTACCGATGACCGCCAGGGCGGCGGGCATCTGCTCGATTATCAGCTGGAGCAAGGCGAGCTGACCTTCGGTGAGATCCACAAGCTGATGATCGATCTTCCGGCAGACAGTGCATTTCTTAACGCCAACCTGCACCCCGAAAATCTCGACGCGGCTATCCGCGCGGTTGAAAACTAGCGTTCCCTGAGGAGATGTGAGCCATGAATAATAAAAAACCTTTGCGCCAGTGGGCGCACGGCGCTGACATGGTGGTCAGCCAGCTTGAAGCTCAGGGCGTGAAGCACGTCTTTGGGATCCCCGGGGCGAAGATCGATAAGGTCTTTGATTCGCTGAACGACTCGCCGATTGAACTGATTCCGGTCCGCCACGAAGCCAATGCAGCCTTTATGGCGGCGGCGGTGGGGCGCATCACCGGGAAAGCGGGCGTGGCACTGGTGACCTCCGGCCCAGGTTGCTCAAACCTGATCACCGGCATGGCAACAGCCAACAGCGAAGGTGACCCGGTTGTGGCGCTGGGTGGCGCGGTAAAACGTTCAGATAAAGCCAAACTGGTACATCAAAGCATGGACACCGTGGCGATGTTCAGCCCGGTGACGAAATACTCGGTGGAAGTCCCTTCTTCGGACGCCATTGCTGAGGTGGTTTCAAACGCCTTCCGCGCCGCCGAGCATGGTCGCCCCGGTAGTGCCTTTGTCAGCCTGCCGCAGGACATCAGCGACGGCCCGGCAACCGGGAATATTTTGCCAGCCAACGGGGCGGTGAAAGCCGGTGCAGCGCCTGACGCCGCTATTAACGATGTGGCGAAACTTATCTCGCAGGCTAAAAATCCTGTATTCCTGCTTGGGCTGATGGCAAGCCAGCAGGAAAACAGCGCGGCGCTGTTCCATCTGCTGGAAAAAAGCCATATCCCGGTCACCAGCACCTATCAGGCCGCAGGCGCGGTGAATCAGCAGCACTTTGCTCGTTTTGCCGGGCGCGTGGGGCTTTTTAATAACCAGGCCGGTGACCGCCTGTTACAGCTTGCGGACCTGGTGGTTTGTATCGGCTACAGCCCGGTGGAGTATGAGCCGGCGATGTGGAATACCGGTGATGCCACGCTGGTGCATATCGACGTTCTGCCCGCCTATGAAGAACGTAACTACGTGCCGGACGTCGAGCTGGTGGGCGATATCGCCAGCACGCTGGACAAGCTCACCGCCCGTATAGAAAAACCGCTGGTCCTTAGCCCACGTGCGTCAGAAATCCTTGTTGACAGGCAGCATCAGCGTGAACTGCTGAGCCGCAGGGGCGCACAGCTGAATCAGTTTGCACTCCACCCGTTGCGCATCGTCCGGGCGATGCAGGACATCGTGAACGACGACGTGACCCTGACCGTCGATATGGGCAGTTTCCACATCTGGATCGCCCGCTATCTTTATAGCTTCCGCGCCCGTCAGCTGATGATCTCCAACGGCCAGCAAACCATGGGCGTAGCGCTGCCGTGGGCCATTGGCGCGTGGCTGGTGAATCCGGGCCGCAAGGTGGTTTCGGTGTCCGGCGACGGCGGGTTCCTGCAGTCCAGCATGGAGCTGGAAACGGCGGTACGTCTGGGCGCTAACGTGCTGCACATCATTTGGGTGGATAACGCCTACAACATGGTGGCGATTCAGGAAGAGAAAAAATACCAGCGTCTGTCCGGCGTGAACTTCGGGCCGGTGGACTTCAAAGCTTACGCGGATGCCTTCGGTGCACGGGGCTTCGCGGTGGAAAGCGCGGAGGCGCTGGAGCCGACTTTACGCGCCGCCATGGATGTGAAGGGTCCGGCGGTGGTCGCCATTCCGGTTGATTACAGCGACAACCATTTGCTGATGAGTCAGCTGCACCTCAGCCAAATTCTTTAAACTACAGAAGGATATTGTGATGAAAAAAGTAGCATTGGTTACCGGGGCCGGTCAGGGGATCGGGAAAGCTATCGCGCTGCGTCTGGCTAAAGATGGCTTTGCCGTCGCCGTGGCGGACTACAACGCCAAAACCGCAAAAGAAGTGGCGGACGAAATTAACCGCAACGGCGGCCGCGCGCTGGAAGTGACTGCGGACGTGTCCGACCGCGATCAGGTCTTCGCCGCCGTTGAGGCTGCCCGCAAAGGACTGGGAGGGTTTGATGTCATCGTCAACAACGCTGGCGTAGCCCCTTCCACGCCTATCGAGGACATCACCCCGGAAATCGTCGATAAGGTCTATAACATCAACGTGAAGGGCGTGATTTGGGGTATTCAGGCCGCGGTTAAAGCCTTTAAAGCCGAAGGGCACGGCGGGAAAATCATTAACGCCTGTTCCCAGGCTGGGCACGTGGGTAACCCCGAGCTGGCGGTTTACAGCTCCAGCAAATTTGCCGTGCGCGGCCTGACCCAGACCGCGGCGCGCGACCTGGCCCCGCTGGGCATCACAGTGAATGGTTACTGCCCAGGGATCGTCAAAACCCCAATGTGGGCCGAAATCGACCGTCAGGTGTCTGAAGCAGCGGGTAAACCGCTGGGTTATGGCACCGCAGAATTCGCCAAACGCATCACTCTGGGACGTTTGTCCGAGCCGGAAGATGTGGCTGCCTGTGTGTCTTACCTGGCCAGCGCGGACTCTGACTATATGACCGGGCAGTCGCTGCTCATCGACGGCGGGATGGTCTTTAATTAAAAAAAGGTTTTAATGTGGAGTACCTTTTGGCCTGGCGGGGAACCGTTGGGCCTTTTTTATTTGCCACTGTTTATCTTAAGTTTTTTATCCACCTCTATACTTTGTGATGGCAACAGCCAGAAAAATCACAGAAAGGACTGGACATGACAAACCTGTCGCAGACGGACGGCGCGGAAGCCTCCGGGACAACGCCGCATAAATTTATCCTCGCGGGAAGCGCCCTCGGCGTGGTGTTTGGCGATATCGGCACCAGCCCGCTTTATACCTTGAAAACGGTGCTGCTGTTATCCGGCAACGATCCGACCCCGTCGGTTATCCTGGGTCTGCTGTCGCTGATTATCTGGACGCTGATCCTCATCACCTCGGTGAAGTATGCGATGTTTGCGATGCGCATCGACAACCACGGGGAAGGCGGAATTATGGCGCTGATGTCGCTGCTGGTGGCGAGAGACAAAGGCTCGCGTTGGGTGGTGCTGGCGGCTTTATTGGGCGCGGCGCTGATCTACGGTGACGGAGCGATTACGCCCGCAATTTCAGTGCTCTCCGCCATTGAAGGGCTGAATATTATCCTGCCGGAGGCCGAAACCTGGGTGCTGCCAATTGCGGTGACGATTCTGGTACTGCTGTTTGCCGTGCAGCCTTTCGGCACGGCTAAGATAGGTAAAGTTTTCGGGCCGATTATGGCGCTGTGGTTTATTGCTATCGCCGGGCTTGGGATTTGGGGTATCGCGCAGCATCCGGCCGTGCTGCTGGCTATCAATCCCTTGTACGGCCTGCAGTTTCTCGTCTCTAACGGTTTTGTCAGTTTTATGGTGCTGGGCGGCGTGTTTCTGTGCGTCACCGGGGCGGAAGCGCTGTATGCCGACATGGGGCATTTCGGTAAAAAGCCTATCTGGATGGCGTGGTACGGCGTGGTCTTCCCGAGCCTGCTGCTGAACTATGCGGGGCAGTCGGCGCTGATCCTTTCCGGGGCCGATATCACCCAGAATATCTTCTTCCGCCTTTGCCCGCCGGCACTGCTGATCCCGCTGGTGATCCTTGCCACGCTGGCCACCATTATTGCCAGTCAGGCGATTATCACCGGGGCATTTTCGATGACCCGGCAGGCGATTCAATTGGGCTGGCTACCGCGCCTGCGCATTCGCCAGACGGCGGCGGAGAGCTACGGGCAAATTTATATCGGCGTGATCAACTGGCTGCTGATGGGCGTCACGCTGTTCCTGACGGTGTTCTTCAGGTCGTCTGAGAACCTGGCGGCGGCTTACGGGATTGCGGTATCTCTCACCATGCTGATGACCTCCGGGCTGCTGTACGTGGCGATGCGTCACATCTGGCAGTGGCGGCGGCTGACCAGCGCGCTGGTGGCGGGGGGCTTTTTGATCGTCGATACCTGCTTCCTGATCGCTAATCTGATCAAGGTACTGGAGGGCGGTTATATTCCACTGCTGCTGGCGGCGATTGTCTGCACGACGATGCTGGTCTGGCACCGTGGCGCGGCGGCGGCGTCCAGGGCGGTGAACGAAAAGGTGATCGATGTGAACACCTTCTTCGCCGCGCTGAAAGAGCGTGGCGTGCCGCGCGTGCAGGGTTCAGCTGTGTTTCTGACCAAAACGCGCAACGGTATTCCGCCGGTGATGCGGTGGCATGTGGCGCGCAACCACGCGCTGCAGGAGCAGGTACTTTCGCTGACCATTTCTATCATGAACGTCCCGCGCGTACCGGCTGGAGAACGGCTGGTAATTGTGGAGCAGGCACCGAATTACTGGCGCGGTATCGCCCAGTACGGCTTTATGGAAAGACCGCATATTCCTGAGCTTATGGCAAGACTGGGAGAGATGGCGTGTGCCTTCCGCGTGGAGGACGTGACCTACTATCTGGGCCATGAAACCATCGTGGCCCGTGAGGACGGGCAGGGGATGCCAGCCTGGCAGCGTAAGTGCTTCGCGTTCATGGTGAGAAACGCCACGCACGTGACGCACTATTACCGCCTGCCGAGCGACAGCGTGGTAGAGATCAGCCGGCGGATAGCAATTTAACCCGCCCGCAGGACCAGGCGAATAAAACTGTCGATGTCGTCCAGCGCCAGCTGCCTGTCGGCAGGGGCTGAGGCGACCAGCAGTTTGTCGGCATAACCGTTGAGCAGGGCGCTAAACTGGCGCGTAGCTCTGGCGGCATCCACCGCCTTAAACACGCCGGCCGCAATGCCGTTATCGACGATATCGGCCAGCACTTTTTCCCATTTTTGCGTCATCACCAGCGCGAGCTCGGCCCATACGCTGCTGTGCGCTGCCTGGTGCCACAGCGCGCCGTAAAGCTGCCAGACAGCGTCCGGCGCGTGAGGGAGATACGTGTGGATCAAGCGTTGCAGCTTATCTTCCGGGGAAAACGTGTTGGTTTCAGCGGTAAACTTGTGCAGATCGGCCATCAAAAACGCGGTCATTGCTTCAATGCAAAGCGTTTGCCAGTCGCTGAAGTAGTGGTAAATGTGGCTCCGTGAAATACCCACCCGCTCGGTGAGTTCGCGGGTGGTCACCTTTTCAATGCCTTTCTCAATGAACAGCTCAATGGCCCCGCTCAGGATTTTGCTTCTTAGCGTGTCCGGTGCTTCTTTCATGACGTTTCCACGGTTATCTGAATCGCTGATGGAGCATCTTATCAGTTTTTAACACGCTGGCTGGACAGCTTTTCCGGCTGGCGCAGCACATATTTCAAGATCGCGGTGCTGACGGCGACCAGCACGGCGGCGCAGATAATCACCGTCAGATAGGCATGGCTGAAGGCGTTTCGCGCCAGCTCTTTCAGCAGGGCGGCGCTTGCCGTGCTCATCGAGCCTGCAAGGTGCAGAGCCTCATCCAGACTGTCGTACGCGCTGTTTCCTGCCACCAGGCCTTCAGGCAACACCAGGCTTGCGCTGTAGACCGCGGTCATCAGGCCGCCCAGCAGCGTCACGCCAAGTACGCCGCCCATTTCCCATGAGACATCCTCAATCGCCGCGACCATGCCGGCTTTTTCTTCCGGGGCATTGAGCATGATGGATGTTGATGCGGCGGTAAACGCCACGCCGAGCCCAAGCCCGATGACAAACAGCGCGGCGAGCTGTGGCGTCAGACTGTAATCGGCTAGCAAAGCCATACCCGTCATACCCATCGCTGTCACCAGCAGGCCGAAGACCATAAGTTTTGCGCCTCCCCAGCGTGGCAGCACGACGCCGGCCAGCGGTGAAGCCAGGGCCGAGCCAATCGGAATAGGCAGAATCGACAGCCCGGCTAACAGCGGCGTCAGGCCCAGGACAAGCTGCAGGCGCTGGGTCAACACCAGCTCAATGCCGGTTAGCGCGATCATGGTGATAATCGCCACGCTAATGCCGCTGGCAAACATGCGGTTACGGAACAGCGAGAAATCGATCATCGGCTGGGCCGAACGCTGTTGGCGACGAACAAACAGCGTTAAAAAGACGACGCCAGCCAGCAAAGAGCCGGCTACGGTTAGCCACGAGGCATCCATCTTGCTGAGTTCCTTGAGCGCGTAAATCACGCCTACAAGGCCAAGCATAATCAGCAGTGAAGCGGTGAAATCACAGGGACGGTTGGCGTTCCCCGCATCCCGTGGGATCAAGAACCAGGCAAAAACGATAACCAGCAAGACGACCGGCACGTTAATCAGGAAGACCGATCCCCACCAGAAGTACTCCAGCAGCACGCCGCCAATAACCGGGCCAAGCGCCGCGGCGGCAGAAGCCACGGCAGACCAAATGCCGATGGCCAGCGCCCGTTCGCGCTCGTTGGTAAAGACCTGACGCACGATGGCAAGCGTGGCTGGCATCATCATCGTGGCACCTATAGCCAGAAACACGCGTGAAGCGATCAGCAGTTCAGCCGTGGGCGAGTAGGCCGCGCAGAGCGAAGCGAGGCCGAAAACAGGTAACCCGGACATAAAGAGCAGCTTGTGGCCCAGGCGGTCACTCAGCATGCCCGCGCCGGGTAGCAGGCCCGCCGCCACCAGCGGGTAGGCGTTAATGATCCACAGTTTTTCAGACGCCGTAGCGTTTAAGGCCTGGGTGAGCCTGGGCAGTGCCGTGTAAAGCACCGTCATATCTATAATGATCAGGAAAAGGGTGCTGGTCAGGATCGCCAGAATCAGCCAGCGGTTAGTGAAGCGCATGTTGAATGCCTCTAAAATAATCCAGGTTTGAGCGGTTGCTCAAGCGCGAAATATACTTGAGCGGTTGCTCAAAAACAAGCTCGGTATTGCCGCGTATTTAGCGGTGGTTGACTTGTTGTGAAGGGGGGGATCGCGATAAGGTAGCCGCCTGCGAGGATATTCATTCAGGTTTGAGCACAGGGCAGGGAAATGAAAAAACTGATCGTGATGTTACATGGGGTAGGGAGTTCCGGGGCGGATCTCGAAGGGCTGGGGCTTTTCGTCCAGCAGGTCATGCCTGAAGTGCTATTTGCCTCCCCGAACGGCAGCGAGCCTTTTGACGGCGGCGGCGATGCCTGGCAGTGGTTCAGCCTGGATGGCGTGACAGCACAAAACCGCCCGCAGCGCGTGGTAGAGGCCCGGGCCGCGTTTGATGCGAAGCTGGAAGCTATTTTTAAGCAGCATGACGTGACGCCGGGTAAAGATCAGGTCATTCTGCTGGGCTTCTCTCAGGGATCTATCATGGCCCTGGATGTTCTGGCCACCTCCCGTTTTCCACTGGCGGGCGTAGTGGCATTTTCCGGGCGTCTTGCTTCACCCAAACCGTATCACGTGGCGGCAGATGCGTCGGCGCTGTTGATTCATGGTATGGCGGATCAGGTGATTCCGTGGGCTGAAAGTGAAGCGGCTGCCGCGGCGTTAATTGAAGCCGGCGCGGAAGTTGAAACGCTGTTTGAACCCGGCGTGGTACATACCATTAGCGCGGATGGCGTGTCGCAGGCGCTGGGGTATATTGCGGAGCGTTTTGAGTTAGATCCGGAGTGATTTTTCCCTCACCCTAACCCTCTCCCAAAGGGAGAGGGGATAAAATATATTGCATGTGATCTTACCTCTCCCTCCTTTTGGGGAGAGGGCAAAATCTTCAGGACTTGCTCATATCACTCAGCAGCACCGCAATACTTTTCCCGCCTTCCGTTTGTTCCAGCGCAATCTTCACCGCAATCGTCAGCGGCACGGACAGCAGCATACCGACCGGACCGAGCAGCCAGCCCCAGAAGATGAGTGACAGGAATACCACCAGCGTAGAGAGCCCAAGCCCTCGGCCCATCATGCGCGGCTCCAGGATATTGCCAAACACCAGGTTAATCAGAAGATAACCCGCGACGACAATCAGGGCCTCGTACAACCCGTTAAATACCAGAACCTGCACCACCGGCGGGATGGCCGCCAGCACGGAGCCGATGTTTGGAATATAGTTGAGTGCGAAGGCCAGCAGCCCCCAGATAAAGGCAAAGCGGACGTCAAGGGCGGCAAGCATGCCCCATACGACAAGGCCGGTGACGATGCTGATGGCCGTTTTTAGCACCAAATAATGGCTGACGCTGTCCAGCGCACGCTGAATGGCGCCCATACCTTCTTCCGGGCGAGCCATCAGCTGCTGCAGCTTGCGTGGCAGTTGTGGGACCTCAATCAGCATAAACACCACGGTCAGCAGCAGTAAAAAGATAGACGTCATCGCGTTGGAAAGTTGCGTCAGCAGACCGGTAACCAGCGTCATCAGGGCATTAGGATCGACATACTTCATTAACTCATCGACAGAAACAGAAATTCCCGCGCGCTGCAGCCAGGGTTCAAGGGTTTTTAACGGCACCACCAATGAAGAGCGGTACTGCGGCAGGGTCCGCGCAAGTTCGTTTAGCGAAGTGCCGAGATAGGCCAGCAGCAGCACCATGCTCAGGATAATGACGACAATTACCAGGCTGATGGCCAGCACGCGCGGCACCCGAAGCCGTTCAAGACGACGAATTAGCGGGTTTAGAATAACGGCAATAAATAGCGCCAGAATAAATGGCACGATGATGTCGGCAGCCGCTTTAATACCCACCAAAATAATGACCAGCATGCCCAGCATGATCACGGCCTTCAGTGCTTTGAGTGTAATAATTGGTTTTGCCATCGTGGCGGGTTCTCCAATGTGCGGGCGGGGGAATAATACACCACCGTTAAAACAGGTGTCCCTTTATTACGTTATTTTAAACGTTAAAAACAGTTTGATACATTGTGTTTTTGCTGTCGTTTTGCGTAAAGGAGTGTAAAGGTCAGCCGCTAACATACCGAATTATGGTATAAAATCACCGTGTTTAACTACTGAGGACAATTTTCTATCCGCAACTGATGAGAAGCAACACCGCGGGTAAGTTGGAAATATTATGGACAATACGTTCAGCACTTCATTCAATCAGCATTCTGTTTTTATCACATCTACATCTTCACTTTCTGGTGAGCAGCACTGGCGCAACGCGCTATAGTCCCTTTCTTCTGACATTTTTTTCTGGTTTTCACATTTTCGCTTGCTCGTCGTGTGACGTGGCTTGTCGGTTTTTTGTATCTTTATTTTCTCTGTCAGGAGAGAAATCATGATTTATTGGGTTTTATTGGGATTAGCCATCGTTGCCGAAATTACCGGCACCTTGTCAATGAAATGGTCAAGCGTAAACGAAAGTAATATGGGGTATATTTTCATGCTGGTCATGATCGCGATCTCCTATATTTTTCTGGCGTTTTCGGTGAAAAAAATCGCCCTTGGCGTGGCATATGCCATGTGGGAAGGCATCGGTATTCTGTTTATTACCGTCTTCAGCGTCATGCTGTTTGATGAGTCCATTTCACCGCTAAAAATACTTGGCTTAACTACGCTGGTTATTGGTATTGCGCTGATTAAATCGGGTACGCGAGAGAAAAAATCACGCCCGGTGATATCAGAGAAAGGGGAGCATCATGCAGTCGTTTGAGTGGGTACACGCCCTGTGGCTAACGTTAGCCATTATTCTGGAAATCGTCGCCAATATCTTTTTAAAACAATCTGATGGTTTCAAACGCCCGATTTACGGTGTGCTGTCTCTGCTGGCCGTGCTGGCCGCGTTCAGCGCCCTGGCTCAGGCCGTTAAAGGCATTGAGTTATCCGTCGCCTATGCGCTCTGGGGCGGGTTTGGTATCGCCGCCACCGTGGCCGCGGGTTGGATCCTCTTCGGCCAGCGCCTTAACCGCAAAGGTTGGGTTGGACTAAGTTTGTTGCTGGTAGGGATGGTTATTATCAAAATTGCCTGATCCATCACGCTGCCCGTTAATGATTCGGGCAGCGCTTTCCTCAGGGTGTATTACGCTTATTTACGGTAAAAGCACTTCTCTAAATCAAAAGCCTAAAAACCTTCACGTTATTTCACTTAGAAGAGAGCTGAAATTGCGTAATCCTCTTAGCTGGAAAAGCACGCCCGTTGCTGGAGCCCTGTTTGCCATGGTGTTTATGGCAGGTATCGGGCTGATCGTGTCTATTATCGCGCTCCTCTACCTTTCACTTCACCTTATTAGCAGTAAAACCAATGAGATAGACGAACACCGAAGCGCCCTGTCGGTACAGGGGGCAATACAGACTTCGGTCAACCGCGTGTGGGCGTTGGTTATTGATAATGCGGTCTGGGACGATGCCGTGAATCAAGTTTATCGCCCTGAGCTGGACGTTAACTGGCTGTATAACACCTGGGGCGCGGGTTACAAAATCAATAACCTCTATGATGGCGTGTACGTGCTGGATGAAGGGTTCAATGTGCTTTGGGGCTCGTTTCGTGGGCAACGCGTAACGGGGCAAAACATTTCTCAACTTGGGAAGGGGTTTGCGTCCCTCGTCCACCAGAACGCGCAAACGCTTAAAGACGACAAAAAAATTTTTGCCGGGATCACGCAAACCGAGAGCGGCGTTTCGTTTATTGGCATTGGGCTGATTCGGCCCATGTTGGGGCGGCTTCAGGTTCACGACGCCACGCGCCGTTACCTGGTGATTGGCCGTCAGATTAATAACTCAATGCTAAAAGAGCTGGGAAACACGTTTCAGATTGAAAACCTACGCCTGACGCCTACGCCATCTGATTCTTCAAGTGTCCCGCTGAACAGCGCCTCCGGTGAAACGCTGGGATACCTTAGCTGGCAGCCGCGGCTGCCTGGAGCAGAGGCGGCCCGCGCCGCTTCGGCAGATATTATGCGCATTACGATGCTTGCGGCGGTGCTAATCCTGGTCTTTATCGTCATCAGCAGTCTGGGGCTGTACAAGCTGGCTCGAGGTGAAAAGCAGGCGAGAAATATCGCGTTAACCGACTGGCTCAGCCATTTACCTAACCGACGAGCGCTCATCGAGCGGCTGGAAACCATCAGCAAACGGGGAGATAGCGACGAAAAAAGCGTGGTATTTATCGATCTCGATGGTTTTAAGGACGTGAATGATATTTACGGGCACGATAAAGGCGACCAGTTAATCGTGACCATTGCTCATGCTCTTCGCGATCGCGTGCCACCAAACGGCATGCTGGTGCGCATGGGAGGGGATGAATTTGCCATGATGATCGGCGGGGAGAGGGCCGGGGAACACTCAGCCGCCTTCGCGGGTTCAGTCCTGGATTTTCTTAGCCAGCCTGTCCCCGTGGGAGAAAGTACCCTTCATATTAGCGCCAGTATCGGAATAGCTTCGGGCTCGCTGGTGGATTGCAGCAGCTCGGAGCTGTTCCGCCGGGCCGATATCGCTATGTATCACTCTAAAATTACCGGAAAAGGTCGCACGACTTATTATGATGCCGCGTTGAATAACGTTCGCGAGCGCCGTTTAACCATCGAAAATGACATTCGCGCGGGCCTTCTACGGAATGAGTTTGAGGTTTGGTACCAGCCGATTATGGATGCACGTAGCCAGGCGATGGCCGGTGTGGAAGCGCTGGTACGCTGGCCGCGTCGCCCAGGAGGAGAACTGTTGCCAGATGAGTTTATTCCCGTGGCTGAAACGAGCGGTCTTATCTATTCGCTCGGATTGTTTGTGCTCCGCCAGGCGTGCTGTGATTTAGCTCCCCATGAGGATCTGCGGCTGTCGGTAAACATTTCTCCGGCGCAGTTCCGCGACCCGGAATTTGAAGACAAGGTTGCCCGGGTGCTACAGGAAACGGCGTTCCCGGCGCAAAGGCTTGAACTGGAAGTGACGGAAAGCTATGTGCTGGAAAACCCGGAGCGCGCCCTGACGGCAATTCGCAATCTTAAGTCTCAGGGCACGGCGGTGGCGCTGGACGATTTCGGCAACGGTTATTCGAGCATCGGCTATTTGCGCCGTTTTAACTTTGACACCATCAAAATAGACAAGTCCCTGGCCGGACTGGTGGACCGCGATGAACAAGCGCTGGCGCTGGTGAATGGAACGGTACGTATTGCCACCGCGCTGGGGATGGCAGTGACGGCGGAGGGCGTGGAAAACGAAGAGCAGCTCAAGCTGCTTGGCCGGGCAGGCTGCGACCGGCTGCAGGGCTATTATTTCAGCCCGCCTAAGCCGCTGGAGGTCATTTTGGCGCTACGCCCGGCGTAGTGGGCTATTAAATTATGGGTTAATATTCCTGCTATTACAGAGGGTTATTTTATTTTTTAAGTTATTGGGTTTTTTCTTTTCAATATTAACTCTTTGTTTAATTACTGGTTATAAATCACCTTGCTTTTGCAATCCCATGTTATAAGCTATGAAGAAATGGAATGTTAAGTTGAGTTTATCAAGGAGAGACATGTGAAAGCCGCAATACACCTGATCATTACAGTGTTAATTTCGTATTCTTCATTTGCTGCAGCGCAGCCAGTGGAAGATAAAAATAAAATAGCCAAAATTTATTATACCGGAGAAATGCAACCTTCCGCCGTATCGAGGCTGGTCAGCGCTTTTGATGAAGTTAATAAAAATAATGATGTAGAAAGAATTTATCTCTACATCAATAGCTATGGCGGTGATATGGATGCGGGCTTGATGGCCGCCGCTGCCGTCAGAAGCTCTGCTATCCCCGTAACAACCGTGGCTATGTCCACCGTCGGCTCTTCAGCAACGATCATGTTTTGCGCCGCAGACGACAGGCGCTCATTGCCTGAAGGCAGCCTGTTCCTGCACCCGGCCTCTATCTCACATCAGGGAGATGTCAGGCCAGCAGATGTGGCTTATCTTGAAAAAGAAACACGTCGTTTCAATGAGATGTTTAAAAAAACGTATCGGGCATGTACAAAACTTGATGATGCCAAAATAGCCGAGATACTGCATAGCGAGTATAACCTTACAAACTATTCTCCCAGTGAAGCAATGGCCATAGGGTTAATATCCTCCGTGGATAAAAAAATAATTCCGGCCACCTACAGCTACGCTATCACCAGCAGCTCAAATTAATAGTCAAATATTACCGGGTAAACTATCGGGTCATGATGTGGATATAGAAATAACGCTGAGGGCAATCCGCTAGTTTGTCCCGTGAATATATCAGGAACCATGCCTGAATTACCTTGTGGTGGCAGAGGTATTACATGGAAAATATTCATCAGAAAAGAATGTTTTGGCTAAAGATGCATCTTGATGCTTCGCTGCTGCTGTTGATTATGCTGCTGCTTGCCTACAGCGCGTTTGTGATGTGGAGCGCCAGCGGCCAGGAGCCTGGGATGATGGAGCGCAAAGCCGGGCAGATAGCGATGGGACTCATCGTGATGATCGCCATGGCGCAAATCCCTCCTCGCTTTTATGAAAGATCCGCCCCCTGGCTCTTTGCCCTGTGCGTGATTTTACTGCTAATGGTGGATAGCATCGGGCAAATCAGTAAAGGGGCTCAGCGCTGGCTGGATCTCGGCGTTATCCGCTTCCAGCCTTCTGAAATCGCAAAGATTGCCGTCCCGCTGATGGTGGCGCGGTTTATCAATCACAATCCCTGTCCTCCATCGCTAAAACATACCGCCATCGCCCTGGCGCTGATTTTTGTTCCCACCTTGCTTATTGCGATGCAGCCCGACCTCGGGACCGCCGTTCTGGTGGCCACATCCGGTCTTTTCGTGTTGTTCCTGTCCGGCATTAGCTGGCGGATTATCGCCGCCGCTGCCGCGCTAATTGCGGTGTTCATTCCGGTGCTGTGGTTCTTTCTTATGCATGACTATCAGCGTGAACGCATCATGATGCTGTTGGATCCGACCCGCGATCCGCGTGGGGCGGGCTATCACATTATTCAGTCAAAAATTGCTATTGGTTCTGGCGGTATGGTAGGGAAAGGCTGGCTGCACGGCACACAGTCGCAGCTGGAGTTTTTACCGGAGCGGCACACCGACTTTGTGTTTGCCGTTCTGGCGGAAGAACTGGGCTTTATCGGCATTTTAGTGCTGCTGGCGCTGTATCTGCTGGTGATTATGCGCGGGTTGATCATCGCCGCTCAGGCTCAGACGCTTTTTGGCCGCATGGTTGTCGGCAGCCTGATACTGATTTTGTTCGTTTATGTGTTTGTGAACATCGGTATGGTCAGCGGAATCTTGCCGGTAGTAGGTGTTCCGCTGCCGTTAATAAGCTACGGAGGCTCGGCGTTGATCGTGCTAATGGCCGGGTTTGGCATCATTATGTCAATACATACGCACCGCAAGATGATGTCAAAAAATGTTTAGCTGCCGGGCAACCGTTATTGCTACGGTGCCCGACGGTATCGGGTTGAGCGCTTATTGTGCCAGCGCTTCCAGTCTGTCGCGGAAGCCGGTGACTGAAATGGCGCGGTTGTCAGCTCTGTATCTGTCTTTAGCTGCCGGGGCGGAACTTTGCACCGCAATCAGCTGCCAGCCCTGATCGGTTTTCAGCAACAGCGGTGAACCGCTATCGCCGGGGAGCGTATCGCACTGGTGCGACAGCACGGACGCTTGCGCCCAGCCCGTCACCAGACAGTTGCTGTGGGTATACAGGTCGTCGAGATGATCCAGCGGATAGCCGGACTGCGTCACTTTACGATCCTGCGCCTTTAATGCTTCGGTTAGCGCGTCTTTGTCGCCGGTAAACAGCGGCAGTGGCGTGATACCTGAAGGCGGATTACGGATAATAATCAGGCCAAAATCGTAAGGCGCTGCGTTAGACGGAACCAGCCACCCGTCACCGTCCGGCTTAAGGCGGCGACCGAGGGACTTGTCCACGCGGCCTTCGATATCATGTATCTCATAGCGCCATTGCCCTTTGTGGGAAATAAAGCGCAGGGCGATGGCTTTGTCTGCCTTACCACGCGGCGGCTGCAGCAGGCAGTGCCCGGCAGTTAAGGCCAGATGCGGTGAAATCAGGGTGGCGGTACATAAGTTGCCGCTGGCGGTTTCCAACTGGCCAATGGCATCCCAGGGGGCGTCCTCAGGGTTGGTCACGCGAATACGGTCATCTTTGCCGAAGAACAGTGTTTTAACGTTCGCCGGGCTGTCGTCTTCGTCCGCGTGAACGAGTTGAGGTAAAAGGATCAATGCTCCTAAAAACAACACAACACTTTTGCGCATAGCTCTCTCTGAAGGGGCTAATAATTATGGTTTTTATAGATGCAGTAACTATAGTCGGAACGGACCGAAAGTGGGAGTGAAAACAGCAGACTACGCTATCAGAGCCAGAAGCTCAGCGTAATAATACCGCAGATGATCAGCAGGGCGAGGATTAACTCGAAACTGTAGCGTCGCAACATTATCCGCACTCCAGAAATAAGTACGTGCTAAAGGCTGTGCCTTATTCCTAATAAAACACCCGGCAAGCCGGGTGTTTATGTAAACGCTTCAAGCTAACGGGTCGCCCCGTTTAACTTATGCTGCTGGCTGTGCAGCTGGTTTAGCAGCGGCTTTGTGATGTTTTTTCACGTGTTTTTTAGCAGCCTGAGCTTTCTGTGCAGCTGGTTTTACTGCTTTTTTGTGGTGTTTTTTAGCAGCCTGGGCTTTCTGAGCAGCTGGTTTGGTTGCTTTTTTGTGGTGCTTTTTAGCAGCCTGAGCTTTCTGCTCGGTGGCTGGTTTAGCGGCTTTTTTGTGTTTCTTTTTAGCAGCCTGAGCTTTCTGAGCGGCAGCTTTTTTGTGTTTCTTGTGATGCGTTACTTTTGCAGCTGGCGCTTTAGCAGCAGGAGCAGCAGCGGTGGTTGCTGGAGCAGCAGCTGGAGCGGTAGCGGTGGTGTCAGCAGCGAAAGCGGCAGAAGACAGACCCATAGCAGCGGCAACAACCAGAGCTAATACTTTTTTCATTTCGACATCCTCGAATTTGTTTGTGTGTCAACCCCACTGCGGGGCCGTTGAAATGAACTATAGGCTGGGGAATCAAAGTGTTCAGTGAGTGATTGGTATCGGCATGTAACGTAATGTACAACGCCGGGTACAGACGACCCGGCGTGAGGGGATTACAGGTAACGTGATTCTAAGTGTTTGCGGAAATACAACGGGTTAAGATCTTCTCCGGTGGCGTTGGTTATCAGCTGTGAGGTGGTGAAACGGCTGCCGTGCTGCCAGATATTTTGCTTCAACCAGTCAAATAAGGGGGAGAAATTCCCGCTGGCGATCGCCTGCTCCAGGTCCGGCAGCGCGCGTGATGCCGCGCTAAAGAGTTGCGCCGCGTACATCGCGCCCAGAGTGTAGGACGGGAAGTAGCCGAAAGCGCCGTCAGTCCAGTGAATATCCTGCATACAGCCGTGGCGGTAATTGCCTTCGGTGGACAGGCCCAGCCAGGACTGCATCTTCTCATTCCACAGCGCCGGAATGTCATCCACCTCGATATCACCGTCGATCAGCGCCCGTTCAATTTCATACCGCAGCACGACGTGCGCCGGGTAGCTCACTTCATCGGCATCGACGCGAATATAGCCGCGTTCCACCTGCTGGTTGATGTTGATAAAATTGTTCAGCTCGAATGCAGGCTGCGGACCAAAACGCTCAATCACTTTGGGTAACAGCAGTTTCAGAAACGGCGCGCTGCGCCCAAGCTGCATTTCAAAGAACAGGCTTTGGGATTCATGAATGGCGGTAGAACGCGCCAGCGCAACGGGCTGGCCGAGCCATTCCCGGGGCAGGTTTTGCTCATAGCGGGCGTGGCCGGTTTCATGAATCACGCCAAACAGCGAGCTGAACATCTCTTCTTCGTTATAGCGAGTCGTGATTCGCACATCTTCAGGCACGCCGCCGCAAAAGGGATGCGCGCTGACGTCAAGGCGGCCGCCGTTAAAGTCAAAGCCGAGCAGCGCCATGGTATCCAGCCCGAGCTGGCGCTGGGTTTCGGTGGCGAAAGGGCCCTGTGGTGTCAGCATTTTTTCTTTGGATTGCTTATCAACCACCTTCTGGAGCAGATCCGGCAGCCAGCCGCGCAGATCGCCAAACAATACGTCGAGCTTGGCGCTGGTCATGCCGGGTTCATAGATGTCCAGCAGCGCATCATAGCGGGAAATGCCTTTTGCCTCTGCGCGCAGACGTGCCTCTTCGCGGCTGACGCGAACGACTTCCTTCAGGTTCGCGGAAAAACCCTGCCAGTCGTTCGCCGGGCGCTGGGTACGCCAGCCGTGCTCGCAGCGCGTACCTACCAGTGATTTCTCTTCTACTAACGCATCCGGGAGCAGCACCGCTTCCTGGTAGTGGCGAGTCATTTCACGCAGGTTGGCACGCTCCACATCGTTCAGATCTTCCTGAGCTGCGGCCTGGAGCAGGGTGGCAATTTTCTTGTCGGTCAGGATCTGGTGCTTAAGCACGCTGAGTTCAGCGAGAGCCTCGCCGCGCGCCTGGCTACCGTTAGCGGGCATCATGGTGGACATGTCCCAGCCGGCAATGGCTGACAGATGATCAAACCGGGACAGACGCTGGAAGGTACGGGTCAGGTGATTATAGTTTTGCTTTTCCATATGGCCTCGTGAACAGGTTGTTAACGCCAAAGAAAATAGCATTAAGCTTGCCTGAACACGAGAGCGGCAGCAGGTTAGTGCGCCTTATGGTGCAAACGGGTGGCAACCAGCAGGGCGACCAGCAGCAGCGAGCCGATAAACGCCGCCACGCCGTTCCAGCCAAACTGGTGCCAGAACACGCCGCCAAGGGTACCCGCCAGGCTGGAGCCCAGGTAATAGCTGAACAAATACAGCGAAGAAGCCTGGCCTTTGGCCCGACGTGCGCGTGGCCCAATCCAGCTGCTGGCAACCGAATGGGCGGCAAAGAAACCGGCGGAGAACAGCAGCATCCCGGCAAAAATAACGATAAGCGAGGAGAAAACGGTCAGCGTTAAACCAAGGAACATAATGGCCGTGAAGCCAATCAGCACGGGACCGCGGCCATATTTCGCGGTCATGGCGCCTGCTTTAGGTGAGCTCCATGTCCCGGTCAGATAGGCGACGGACAGCAGGCCCACCACCGCCTGGCTCAGAAACCATGGGGCTTCCATCATGCGGTAGCCAATGTAGTTAAAGAGGGTGACAAACGCCCCCATCAGCAGGAAGCCTTCCGCAAACAGCAGCGGTAACCCCTGGTCCCGCCAGTGCAGGCGGAAGTTAATAAACAGCGTTTTAGGGCGAAGGCTGGAGGCGCGAAAATGCTGCGACTGCGGCAGAATCTTCCAGAACATCAGCGCTGAGGCAAGGGCAAAACAGCCGATAGCCGCGACGGCCACGCGCCAGGTAAAGAAGTCGGTGAGTACCCCGGTGATCAGGCGGCCGCTCATTCCGCCGATTGAGTTCCCGCTGATGTACAGGCCCATCGAAAACGCCACCACGCTCGGGTGCATCTCCTCGCTGAGGTAGGTCATGCCCACGGCAGCAACGCCGCTAAGGGAAAGGCCGATGAGCGCGCGCATGATCAAAATGCCGTGCCAGCTGGTCATCAGCGTTGACAACAAAGTACAGCAGGAAGCCAGCAGCAGAGCCGTAACCATGACCTGTTTACGGCCAATGGCGTCCGACAGCGGGCCGGTAAACAGCAGCCCGATAGCCAGCATGGCGGTAGAAACCGATAGCGAAATACTGCTGCTTGCCGGGCTGACGCCAAATTCATGAGAGAGCACCGGTAAAATAGGCTGGACGCAATAGAGCAGGGCAAAGGTAGCCAGCCCGGCGGAAAACAGCGCCAGCGTGACGCGCATAAACTGAGGGGTACCGCGTTTGATATAGCTGACAGAAGGGGCAGACCGGCTTTCGTCAACATCCTCTGTCGGGGCTGTGCTGACGGTAGTTGTACGACTCAAGGGAGATCCTTACGCAGGTGTTAACTTATTCTTTACAGAGTAGAAAAGTGTAAATGTTATGTCTAATATATTAATAATCTCAAATGATACTTTAAACATATGAACATAGAGCTGCGCCACCTGCGCTATTTCATCGCCGTTGCCGAAGAGCTGCATTTTGGCCGGGCGGCGGCACGGCTGCGGATCTCCCAGCCGCCTCTTAGCCAGCAAATTCAGATCCTTGAAGAGCAAATCGGCGCTCGCCTGCTGGCGCGCACCAACCGCAGCGTTAACCTCACCGCAGCCGGCCAGCAGTTTCTCTCTGATGCCAGGCAAATTCTCAGCCAGGTGGATGCCGCAGCCGCGCGTGCTGCCCGGCTGCATCAGGGCGAAACCGGCGAGCTGCGCATTGGCTTTACCTCATCAGCACCGTTTATTAAGGCCGTTTCTGACAGCCTGTCTCGCTTTCGCAAGCGCTACCCTGACGTGCATCTTCAGATGCGGGAAGTGAACACCCGGGAACAAATTGCTCCCCTGAATGAGGGCGAGCTTGAGCTGGGATTGATGCGCAATACGCGTCTGCCGGATACCCTGAACTGGACGCTCATCCTGCGTGAACCGCTGCTGGCGATGGTGCATCGCGATCATCCGCTGGCAGGCAGCCGTTCGATATCGCTGACACAGCTTGCTCAGGAGCCGTTTGTTTTCTTTGACCCGCACGTAGGTACCGGGCTTTACGACGACATTATTGGGCTGCTCCGCCGCTATAACATCGTGCCGTACATCACCCAGGAAGTTGGCGAGGCGATGACGATCATTGGGTTGGTGTCTGCCGGGCTGGGGGTTTCCATCCTGCCAGCTTCGTTCCAGCGCATTCGCCTGAGTGATGTGGTTTGGCTCCCCATTGACGAGCCAGAGGCACAGTCTGAGCTGTGGCTGGTCTGGCCAAAGCATCGGGAATTATCGGAAGCAGCGAAGCGAATCTCGGCGCTGCTGACCGAGGCCTCATGGGCGTTAAAATAGGCCAAATGTGGCGGGAATATGTGCGGTAAATCACAACCCTACGTAAATATTTGACGACCCCACTTGAAGTGTTTCACCATAGCCTAAAAGTTTATTTCGAAGCGCGAAAATAAAGGGAGTACCACGTGGTTGCTGATAGTCAACCGGGCCATATCGATCAGATTAAACAAACCAATGCCGGCGTTGTTTATCGTTTGATTGATACCCACGGTCCGGTGTCGCGAATCGATCTTTCCCGCCTGGCGCAGCTGGCTCCGGCCAGTATCACTAAGATTGTGCGGGAAATGCTTGAGGCGCATCTGGTACAGGAAACGGAGATTCAGGACCCCGGCAGCCGTGGTCGCCCCGCGGTGGGCTTAATGCTTGAAACAGAAGCCTGGCATTACCTCTCAATTCGCCTGAGCCGCCGTGAAATTTCACTGGGACTGCGCGACCTTAGCAGCAAGCTGGTGGTTGAAGACACGGTAGACTTGCCGACGGACGACCCGCAGCCTTTACTGGAACGCATCATCTTTCAGGTCGATCAGTTCTTTATTCGCCATCAGCAAAAGCTTGAACGCCTGACCGCCATCGCCATTACGCTACCGGGCATCATTGATACCGTTCATGGTGTTATTCATCGCATGCCGTTCTACGATGTCTGCGATATGCCGCTGGGCGAGGCGCTGGGCAATCACACCGGCGTCCCGGTCTTTATCCAGCACGATATCAGCGCCTGGACCATGGCTGAAGGGCTGTTTGGTGCTTCTCAGGGCGCAAGAGATGTGATTCAGGTGGTGATTGATCACAACGTTGGCGCAGGCGTTATCACCGATGGGCGTTTGCTTCACGCGGGCAGCAGCAGCCTGGTGGAAATTGGCCACACGCAGGTCGATCCTTACGGAAAACGCTGCTACTGCGGCAACCACGGCTGTCTTGAAACCATTGCCAGCGTCGAAAGCGTGCTGGAGCTGGCGCAGCAGCGTATGAGCCAGTCAATGGGCTCAATGTTACACGGCCAGCCGCTGAGCGTGGAATCCCTGTGCGACGCCGCGTTAAGCGGAGATCTGCTGGCAAAAGATATTATTATCGGCGTCGGGCAAAACGTGGGGCGTATTCTGGCCATCATGGTTAACCTGTTTAATCCGCAAAAAATTCTTATCGGTTCACCGCTTAACCGCGCCGCCGCCATCCTTCACCCCGCGATTACGGACTGTATTCGCCAGCAGGCATTACCCGCCTATAGCAGTCATACGGTGGTCGAAGGGACGCAGTTTGATAACCGAGGTACCATGGCCGGCGCGGCGCTGGTAAAAGATGCAATGTATAACGGCTCTTTATTAATTCGCCTGCTGCAGGGCTAATCTTCGGCCCTGATTCACCAAAAATTGCGCTATCTCAATCTGGCTACAGCGCCATTCTTTTAGACTTTCCCGCGTTAGTTTTTCTCTTTAATTATCTGGCTAGCATTACCTCGGGAGACAGCCATGCTTAAGCGTTTCTTTATAACAGGTACGGATACTGCCGTCGGGAAGACGGTGGTGTCACGAGCCTTACTGCAGGCGTTGTCGGCCAGCGGGAAAAGCGTCGTTGGCTACAAGCCGGTCGCGAAGGGCAGTAAAGAGACGCCAGACGGGCTGCGCAATAAAGATGCGCTGGTACTGCAAAGCGTCTCCACGATCAAACTGCCCTATGAAGCGATCAATCCTATCGCGCTCAGCGAGGAAGAGAGCAGCATCAGCCATCACGGGCCGATTAACTACTCGCTGCTGTCGAGCGGCCTGCAAAGGCTGGCCGACCAAATGGATCACGTCGTCGTCGAAGGCACGGGCGGCTGGCGCAGCCTGATGAACGATCTTCGTCCGCTGTCGGACTGGGTGGTACAAGAGCAGCTGCCGGTGCTGCTGGTGGTGGGGATTCAGGAAGGGTGCATCAACCATGCGCTGCTGACGGCGCAGGCGATTGCCAACGACGGGCTGCCGTTTATTGGTTGGGTCGCGAACCGTATCAACCCAGGCCTTGCGCACTACGCGGAAATTATCGAGGTGTTGAGCAAAAAACTGCCGGGGCCGCTGGTCGGTGAACTGCCGTACCTGCCCCGGGCCGAACAGCGTGAGCTGGGAGCCTATATCGACCTAACCCGGCTGCGTAGCGCTCTGACGGTAGACCGACTGCGGGCGTAGCCAGCGCGAAAGCGTGGAGGCTATCACGCAGGTCAGCAGCAGACCGGGGAGCAGCGTAAACTCCCCGGTCATTTCACAAATCATCAGCGTCGCCATGATAGGCGCGTGCGTCGTGGCCGCCAGCAAAGACGCCATTCCCGTCAGCCCCAGCAGGATCATCAGCGGTTCACCGCCGCCCCACAGGCCACAAACCTGGCCAAACAGCATGCCCAGTGCCGCCCCCATAAACAGCGTGGGCGTAAATACGCCGCCCGGTGCGCCGGAGCCGCTGCTTGCCATCACCGCCAGCAGTTTGCACAGCAGCACGCCACCGACAAACAGCAGCGCAGGCGGGCTGGAAAGAAACGACTGCACCACGCTGTAGCCGTTGCCCCATGCCGTCGGGGTGACCAGCGAAAGCAGGCCGACAATCAGCCCGCCGAGCGCCAGCTGCAGCGGCGGCGACAGCTTAAGTGAACGAAACAGCGTGCTGCTTCGCGCCAGCAGCCAGAGAATTAGCGGCCCGAGCACGCCCGCGGTTAAGCCGAGCAGCGCCATTAGCCCATAATGCGAAGGCTGAGGGGGATCAAGAAGCGTGACGATATACAGCGGAGCCTGCCCGCCGTTCAGCAAATGCGTCATCAACAGGGCGCTGACGGCGGCAATCACCACCGGCCCCAGCGAGGCAAGCATCAGTGAGCCAAACAGAATTTCCGCAATAAACAGGCTGCCCGCCAGCGGTGCATGATAGGCGCTCGCCATCCCCGCAGCCGCGCCGCAGGCGACCCACAGCTTCCACTCTTTGTCCGGAGTAAAGCGCTGGGCAAACAGCGAAGCAAAAACCGTTGCCAGCAGAATCATCGCCCCTTCGCGTCCTATTGCGCTCCCGCTGGCGACGACTATCAGCGAAGCGGCGGACTTCACCAGGCTGGACGGCACGTCCAGACGACCATCGCCGGTTTCGATGGCTTCCATATAGTCGGTGGGGGCAGAAGGGCGTTGGCGAGTGGCTCGTTGCCAGCTCCACAGCAAAAGCCCGGCCAGCAGGCCACCTGCGGCAGGCGTCAGGACGCGTCGCCAGGGTTCGAGTGCCGCAGCGGCTGCAACCAGGCTGCCGCCGTGATCGCCGAGGAAGACGTTTTCAAGCAGGTACATGGCCTGCCGAAATAGCCAGACCACCAGCGCGGAAGCCAGGCCAATGAAGACCGCAATCACCAGTCGGCGAAGCATCACTCTGATGTCAGGCAAGGCTTGTATTCGGTGCATAGCGCATAAGATGGCGAAAGAATGGCGCTATTGTGGGGGAGAACGTCGCTAAGCTCAAAGGAAAATGCGCCGCCACAAAGCAGCGCATAGGATTGATTAACTTTGTTGGATATTCAGCGCCCGACGGGTGCGGCCCGAGCTGAGATAATCGGCAATATAATCCTGCGAAATTTCGCCACTGTAGCGGCCATCTTCATCGGTGATCGGCATCCAGACCATGTTGTGCTCATAGAGCTTAGAAAGCACGATGCGCAAGTTTTCCTCCGCGCGGCCGGTGACGCGGAACGGGTGAAGGAGGTCGGTGCAAGTGCCCGTCGCGCCTCGCGCTTCACGCCGCTTAACGAAGCCAAGCGGTTTACCTCCGGCGTCAACGACGGTGATGGAACGCATGTCGTTGTCATCCATGGTGGCGAAAGCTTCCGCCAGCGGCGTGGATTCACGAGCCGTAATGGTCGGCTGCTGGTCGGTTACGTCTCCGGCCTGCACCAACAGGAGGCGCTTCAGCGTGCGGTCCTGGCCAACAAACGAGCCGACGAAGTCATTGGCCGGTTTCGCCAGCAGCTCGTCAGGGCTGGCGCACTGCACAATTTTACCCTGGCGGAAGACGGCAATCCGGTCGCCAAGCTTCAGCGCCTCGTCGATATCGTGGCTGACCAGCATTACCGTTTTCTTCAACTGGCGCTGCATCTCCAGAAACTCGTTCTGAATGGTTTCGCGGTTGATCGGGTCAACCGCGCCAAAAGGTTCATCCATCAGCAGCACCGGAGGATCCGCCGCCAGGGCTCGGATCACCCCGATACGCTGCTGCTGGCCGCCGGACATTTCGCGCGGATAGCGGTTGAGGAAGCGGTTAGGATCGAGGGCGACCATGCTCATCAACTCCTGGGCGCGTGCTTTACAGCGCGCTTTGTCCCAGCCCAGCATACGTGGCACAACAGTGATATTCTCTTCAATCGTCATGTTCGGGAACAGGCCGATTTGCTGGATAACGTAGCCGATATTGCGGCGCAGTGTGACGGAATCCAGATCGTTGGTGTCCTGGCCGTTGATTAAAATCTTGCCGCCGGTGGGTTTTATCAGGCGGTTGATCATTTTCAGGGTGGTGGTTTTACCGCAGCCGGAAGGGCCGAGCAGCACGCACATTTCACCTTCTGGCACGTTCAGGCTGACGTTGTCGACAGCGTTAAAAGTCTGCCCGTTTTTCTGTACAAATTGTCGCGTGAGGTTTTCAAGTTTTATCATTATCGGATCCTCTTTGGCGCTGGTCTCAGCGCCTTAATTCATAAGCTTGCGGCGGGAGTCTTCACACTTTTGTTTCAGACGCTGTACCGCGTCCGGCAGCATAGGTGCGGTCATCATATGGCGATAGTTCATGCACTCTGGGGTGTCCTGAGGCGGTTCTGGCGCTGGCCGGGAAGAGCAGGCTGTCAGCAGCGCCAGCGTTGAAAGTATGCAGAGTGGGATAAAACGCATAGCGGCCTCTTTTACCATTTAGTGAAATGCAGCTGCAGACGATGCAGCAGCCAGTCGAGCACGATGGCTAACAGGCAGATCATCACCGCCCCGGCAATGAGCATGCGGATATCACTCCCGCCGATGCCATTAAGCAGCAGCAAGCCCAGACCGCCCGCGCCAATGACGGCGGCAATGGCCATGACGCCAATGTTCATCACCACCGCGGTTCGAATTCCGCCAAAAATCACCGGCAGCGCCATAGGAATTTCCACCCAGCGCAGGCGCTGCCAAAACGTCATCCCGATGCCTCGCCCGGCCTCACGTAACCCCGGCGGCAGGCTGTCCAACGCGGTGTGGGTATTGCGGACAATCGGCAGCAGCGAATACAGGAACACCGCTGTCACCGCAGGGACTACGCCAATACCCTGACCGATCAGCGAAAACAGGGGAATCATCAGGCCAAACAGCGCCACGGACGGAATGGTGAGCAAAATAGTGGCAAAACCGAGTATTGGCGTGGCAAGCCATTTATGGCGCACGATAAGAATGCCCAACGGCACGCCAATCAGGATTGCCAGGCCGACGGCGATCAGCACCAGCCACAGGTGATGCAGGGTGAGAGAGCCAATATACCCTGCGTTATCAATCATATAATGTAACGTTTCCACGATACCTCCTCAGAGCAAGCCTTTCTGCTGCAGGAATTCACGGGCCACCTGCTGCGGGGTTTCATGGTCGATATCAACTTTAGCGTTCAGGGTTGTTATCACCTCATTGTTCAGCTCGGACGAAAGGGTGTTCAGCGCCTCCTCAAGGCCTGGATGCGAGTCCAGTACGTCTTCACGCACCACAGGCGTGACAGCGTAACTTGGGAAGAAGCCCTTGTCGTCCACCAGCGCTTTCAGGTCAAACCCCTTCATACGCCCGTCGGTGGTGTAGATCAGACCGGCATCAACAAACCCGTCACGGATGGCGTTATAGACAAGGCCGGGGTCCATCTGGCGGATTTGCGGGCGGTCCAGCGGCATGTTGTACACCTGCTGCAGCGGCTTCAGGCCGTCGCTGCGCCCGGCAAACTCCAGATCCAGGCCCAGCATCCAGTTATGTTTTGGGTCGGTCTGGCGCACATGTTCGATGCGCTCCACCAACTGCGACATCGTGGTAATGCCTTCTTTTTCTGCCCGTTCGCGCTTCATGGCAAAGGCGTAAGTGTTGTTCATCTCCGCGGGTTTAAGCCAGACGAGGCCCAGCTTTGCGTCCAGTTTTTTGACCGTGTTGTACGACTCTTCCGGCGTCATTCGCTGATTAATGTGGTTAAAGATAATCAGCGAGGTGCCGGTGTACTCCCAGGTCATATCAATCTGCTTGTTGATCATCGCATTGCGGGAAATTACGGTGGCAATGTTGGTCTGCGGCGTCACCTGAAAGCCCTTTTTAGCCAGATACTGCGTGGTCATGGCCGACAGAATATGCTGCTCGGTAAAGCTTTTGGTCGCCAGAATCAGCGGTGCGGCCTGGGCCTGGGTGGCGATAAGGGAGGCTGCGGCAAACGCCGTAGTTAGCATCCGTGAAAGCAGTTTCATACACGCTCCTTATTGTTGTTATTGGGCGGTGTGGGGGCTGAGCACCCGCCCTAGGCTGGCAAGCGCTAAGTCGAGGATGAGCGCAAACAGTGCCGTCGCCACGGCGCCGAGTATCAGCGTTGGGAAATCGTTCAGGTAAATCCCCGGGAAAATAAGCTCTCCGTAGCTGCTCGCGCCGATAAGAAAGGCCAGCGGGGCGGTGCCGACGTTGATGGCGGTGGCAATCCGCACGCCGGACAGGATCACCGGCCAGGCGTTGGGGATCTCCACCTGACGCAGCCGCTGGAATTTGGTCATGCCAATCCCATTGGCGGCTTCTATCAGTGACGGAGGAACGCTGCAAAGCCCGGCATAGGTATTACGGACAATCGGAAGCAGTGAGGCAAGAAACAGGGCGACGATCGCCGGTTTGTCGCCAATGCCGATAATCACCATCGCCAGAGCTAACACCGCCAGCGGCGGCAGCGTGTTGCCGATATTAAAAATCTGCATGACGTACTCGGCCCAGCGGCGAGCCGCAGGGCGGCTGAGCAATATTCCGCTGGGGATACCGACCAGCAGGGCGAGCGCCATTGAGCTGAACACCAGAATCAGGTGCTGCTGCCCGAGATAGAGTAAATCGACCTGCCGGGCTTTCAGTGTGTCGAGGCCGATGCCCCAAACCACCAGAGCAAGCACTAAAATCAGCGCCACTAGCCCAAGTAAGAACCGTGTTGCGAAGGATGCGTTTTGCATTGCAGTGTGTCTCCCTGTGTGCACGCGTTATCGCCGCCGGGGAGGCGGCCTGTTGTTATGCCATGTGTCGGCAGGGTGTCTGGAGCTATAGCAACGCAGCGGGAAGGATTCCAGTTTAAGGGACAATTAAGAGGCTAATGATTCAGTCGATAAACTGATGCTCAGGCCTTATGGCATCTGGCCTGTGGATGAAAAGTAAAGATTTGTCTTAAAAATGTTAACGCAAGGTGACGTTGTCACATTCACGGAGTGCAGAAATCCTCGTTTTTTCAGGAAACCGGATGCGTCCGGCTTCCTGAAAGCCCAGGATTCTTAGAAATGCAGTTCTTTGCTGGCGACGGGCATCAACATGCCGTTTTGCCAGCCTGAGAGGGTCAGTTTTGCCAGCTCGCCCAGGCCACGATAGAAATCATTCGCTGTGTTTTCGGTTAACAGGCTCAGATAACGTTCGGCCCAGGGCAGCAGATGCCAGGCCAGCAGCTCATCCAACGGCTGCCGCAGCCCCTGGTCGGCCAGCCAGGCCGCCAGCATCAGCATTAAGCCAAAATGATCTTCAGGCTCGTTTTGTTCCGTCTGTGGGGCAAAGCCTTGGGTCCGCATCCACTGGCGAAGCTCAAGCAGCGAGTCGCCAAACAGCACATTTTCTTTGTCGAGATAGACCGAGCCCCACGGCGGGGCCGGCAGCGCATAAGGGCCGATGAACAGGCGCTGGAACTCTTCGTTTATCGGCGTGGCCTGATCCGCAAGGCCTGCAGTCATGAGAGGCGCAACTGCCGCCAGCGTTGGGGTCTGGAACGGCCATTCGCTCACCCAGTCCGGTGCGGCAAGCATCGCCATCAGCGCGGCGCTGTCCGGGTGGTTGGGGGCATGATAAAACAGGGCTCCGAGCACCCGGCCGCTAAGGGCTATCGCCGACAGGCGTTGTTGTTCAGAGAGCATTTTCATTCCTTTTCGTCGGGCACCCGGCTCCGCTATACGTCGCTGGAGCCGGGTGAATACAGGCAAAGCGATAAGCCTTTGCCATCACGCTTAAATCTTCTTAATTTCAACCAGATTGGTATGCTGCGGGTTGCCTTTTGCCAGCGGTGAAGGGCGGTGCGTGGTTAGCGTATTAATGCAGGCGCCGTGGTCAATGCGGTCGCCGTTCATGTCGGCGTCATGCCAGGCGCCCTGGCCCATAGCGGCAACGCCAGGCATGATGCGCGGGGTGACCTTCGCCTCAATATGCACTTCACCGCGCCCGTTAAACACGCTGACTTTGTCACCGTTGGCAATGCCGCGACGTTTTGCGTCGAGCGGATTAATCCAGACTTCCTGACGCGCGGCGGCCTGCAGGACGTCAATGTTGCCATAGGTTGAGTGGGTCCTGGATTTGTAGTGGAAACCAAACAGCTGGAGGGGAAACTCGCTGCGCTGCGGAGAGTCCCAGCCTTCAAACGTCGAGGCATACACCGGCAGCGGACTGATGGTTTCATCTTTTTCCAGCTCCCAGCTGGCGGCAATTCCGGCGAGCTTGCTGGAGTAGATTTCAATTTTCCCGGACGGCGTTTTGAGTGGGCTGGCCTGAGGATCTTCGCGGAATTTTTTGTAAGCCACAAAATGGCCAGCCGGATCTTTACGCTTGTAAATACCCATCGCCCGCAGATCTTCATAAGCAGGCAGCGCCGGGTCTTTCGCCAGCATTTTCGCGTACAGATATTGCAGCCACTCGCGCTGGGTTCGTCCTTCCGTGAAGGCCTGATGCACCTCGTCGCCCAAGCGTTTAGCCACTTCGCTCATCATCCAGTAGATAGACTTGCGCTCAAACTTAGGCGCGGTGGCGGGCTGGATGAAAATCAGGTAGCCCATATTACCGGCGTAATCGTTAGGAATAATGTCCTCCTGCTCGACGGTCATCAGGTCCGGCAGCAGGATATCGGCGTATTTCGCCGACGAAGTCATAAAGTTCTCGATCACCACAATCATTTCGCACTGCTTATCGTCCTGCAAAATGGCGTGGGTTTTATTGATGTCGGAATGCTGGTTAATAATCGTGTTGCCGGCATAGTTCCAGATGAACTTGATCGGCACGTCCAACTTCTCTTTCCCGCGCACGCCGTCTCGTTTGGCCGTCATTTCGGGGCCGCGAGTGATGGCGTCCGTCCAGCTGAAGCAGGAGATCTGCGTTTTGACCGGGTTTTCCAGCACCGGCATACGTTCAATGGTGATGGTATAGGTGGATTCACGCGCGCCGCTGTTGCCGCCGTTAATCCCCACGTTGCCGGTCAGGATCGGCAGCATGGCGATGGCGCGTGAGGTCAACTCGCCATTGGCCTGGCGCTGCGGCCCCCAGCCTTGGGCAATGTAAGCGGGTTTTGCACCCGCAATCTCTCGCGCCAGCTTGATGATTCTGTCCACCGGAATACCGGTTATCCGGGAGGCCCAGTGCGGCGTTTTCTCTGTCCCGTCATCGCCTTCACCTAAAATATAGGCTTTGTAGTGACCGTTGCGTGGGGCATCGGCGGGCAGGGTTGTCTCGTCATAGCCGACGCAGTATTTATCCAGGAAGGTCTGGTCGACCAGATTTTCGCTAATCATGACGTGGGCAAGCCCGGCCACCAGCGCGGCATCCGTTCCGGGGCGAATAGGGATCCATTCATCTTCCCGGCCTGCCGCAGTATCGGTGTAGCGCGGGTCGATAACGATCATGCGGGCGTTGGAACGTTCGCGAGCCTGTTCAAGGTAATAAGT
The DNA here is from genome assembly GCF_037150195.1 of Cedecea sp. VD22. Lineage (NCBI taxonomy): Bacteria > Pseudomonadati > Pseudomonadota > Gammaproteobacteria > Enterobacterales > Enterobacteriaceae > Cedecea > Cedecea sp. VD22. The sequence continues at coordinate 416,734 of NZ_JBBCPX010000002.1, read as the reverse complement.
GATACCGCCGCCGCTCATCCTCGTTTCTGCTGGATTATTGCCGAACAGGACGACCAGTTTACTGTTTTCGATATCCGAAGTGCTGTTGCCGTCATTGCTGCCGTAGGTGTACGGCATGGCGCAGGCAATTTGGGCGGTGCTGTAGGTGCCGTAGTGGCTCAGAAAACCGCCGTAGCAGTTCATCAGCCTGGCGACCAGCGAGGCGTAAGGGGAAGAGCGGGTGATATTCCCGCCAACCACGCCGGATGAGTAATTAATGTAGACCGCTTCGTTGCCATATTTTTCAACGGTCTGCTTCAGGCTGTGGCTGACAATCTCCAGCGCTTCGCCCCAGCTGATGCGTTCAAATTTACCTTCACCCCGTTTGCCCACGCGCTTCATCGGATAATTCAGGCGTTCCGGGTGGTTGATCCTGCGGCGGATGGAGCGCCCGCGCAGGCAGGCGCGAACCTGGTGGTCGCCATAGGTGTCCAGCCCGGTATTGTCCGTTTCAACCCAGTAAACCTCTTCGTCGCGAACGTGCAGCCGCAGGGCGCAGCGGCTGCCGCAGTTAACCGAGCAGGCTCCCCAGACAACTTTGTCTTTATTTTCCGGCGACAGGGCGTCGGCAACCGCGGCCGCGGCGCTGCGCATACCAAAAGGCAGCGAAATGCCGCCTGCGGCGAGGGCCAGGCCGCCAATGGCTGATGATTTTACCAGGCTGCGGCGGCTAATCCCGCCTGGATGATTGAGGTTCGACATCGCTCTCTCCATGACTTTTTGTCGTGTGGAAGACGTTATTATTTGTATTTTTTGTGGTTCGGTGATTGCTGAGCCTGCCCGTCAGGGGGCGCTCGGGGGAAGAGTGTTACTTAATTAGGAGTAGACGTTATTAACGCCAGTCAAAGTTGCGGTGGATGAGGGGAAATAGATGAAGGAAAGCAGGGTGCCCGGCACCCTGCAGGGGATTATTGCGGTTCATTTTCCGGCGCAGCACCGCCCGCGATACGGGTATAAACGATTTTTTGCGTGTCGTTCGCACAGTGGCCGACGACCTGGCCGCCGGCTTTGTCTGCCTGATCGTTAGGTACGATAGTGAGCGAGAAACCTGACTCAGGCACGCCGTTATTGACAATTTTCTGCTGAATATCCGCTTTCACTTTTTCGCAACTGCCCTGTGCGGCCAACGCCGGTGCGGCAGCGATCAGCAGTATCGTGCTTAACCAAACGGTACGTTTCATCATCCCTTCCTTATGTTGAGTTGAACGTTAAGAATAGCGCTTTTAGTGTAAAGTGTTGTATTTGCTTATATCATGTTATGACATAAAAACAGGAGAGCGGCAAAACGTGAAGAAAATCATTACCCTCGGTGCGCTGGTTTTTAGCCTTGTAGGCTGCGATAACTCGACGTCGCCGCAGGCGTACACGCCGGAAATGGCCAGTTTTTCTAACGAATTTGATTTCGATCCAATGCGCGGCCCGGTAAAGGATTTTAGCCAGACGCTGATGAACGACAAAGGTCAGGTTTTGAAAAGGGTCAGCGGTACGCTTTCGGAAGAAGGCTGCTTCGACACGCTGGAATTTCACGATCTGGAGAACAACAGCGGGGCATCGCTGACGCTCGATGCAAACTACTATGTTGATGCGGTCAGCCTTGAAAAACGCGTTCGGCTGCAGGGGAAATGCCAGCTTGCTGAACTGCCTGCCGCGGGCATCAGCTACGACACCGACGACAACGACTTTGTGACCGCCGCCAAAGGCAAAGATGTGCTGGTGACCTATAAGTACGACAGCGAAGGCTACCCGCTGGGGAAAATCACCAAATCGAAAGACAGCGAGCTTGCCATCGTGGCGAAAGCGGGTGTCGATAAAAAGAAAAAGCTGGATTACAGCGCGACAACCAGCCTGAACGGCAAAATCATCGGGGTCGCAAAGCAAAGCTGTGACTATGACCGCCATTTCAACTCGCTGTCCTGCGATCTGGAAATGACGGATGATTCCGTCACGCCGCCAAAGGTGGACCGTTACACCATTAAAAATACGGTGGAGTATTATTGATCGTATCGGTGTTACAAATACCGGATGCCACAATGACATCCGGCAAATGAAGTTAACCAAACAAGCGGGATAACCAGCCGCGCTTCGGTTGTTCTGGCGGGGCGACAGGCATCTCTCCCAGCCCCTGATCAATACTTTGCCCAATGGCTGCAAGCGCCGTGCGGGCATCGGTGCCATTCGCCGTGAACCGTATACGGTGGCCCGTTTTTACCCCCAACGAAACCATCTTCATCAGATTTTTGCCGTCAACGGGCCCGGCCTGGCTGTCCATATTCTCAACGGTGACACGGCTTTGAAACTGCTTAATCAGTTTCACCAGCACGGCGCTCGGTCTGGCATGTAGCCCGTGAGGATTACGGATCACAAACGTGGCCTGTTCTCCTTCCGTGTGGGATGTTTGTGGCTCACTTTCGGCGTTATTACCGGTCAGAATCGCTAAAACCTCAGCCGGCGTTGTGGCCTTCGCCAGCGCGTGCGGCACGCCTTCATCGCTCAACGCCCGGGTGAGCTGACGCAAAATATCGAGATGTTCGTTCGACCTTGCGGCAATCCCGGCCACCATATACGCCACATTATCTTCTCCCCAGTCCACGCCCTGCGGGAATATAATCACTTTTACGCCAGTGCTCAGCACCGCATGACGGGTATCCGGTGTGCCGTGGGGAATGGCAATGCCGTGGCCCAGGTAAGTGGAAATCTGCGCTTCTCTGGCCAACATGCCTTGAAGATATTCCGGCGTGGTATTGCCCGCTGATACCAGCCTGTCGCTGACTTGCTCGAGCGCAGTGACTTTATCGACCTGCTCATGGCTGATGAAAATATCCTGTTCACAAAGTTGCATTCTGACCTCCTGTCTGCAGCCCGGCTGTAGGCTGTTTGCGGTTATTCCAGAGTCGCCACGTACCTAGCATCACCGCACCGCAGGCGGAGCCGGCCAGGATGCAGAGCACCCAGATTAATGGTTTGCTGACCAGCGGCAGGATCAGGAACCCGCCGTGCGGTGCCGGGACTTCTATATGCATGCTGTAGCTGAGTACGGCCGAGATGGAAGAGGCGATCATCATCATCGGGATCACGCGCAGCGGATCTTTCGCTGCAAAGGGGATGGCACCTTCGGTGATATGCGTGCAGCCGAGAATATAGTTCACCATCCCGGCCGCACGCTCCTCTTCGCTAAAACCTTTGGGGAAGAAAGTGGTTGCCAGAGCGATGACCAGCGGAGGCGTAATACAGGCGGCGGACACGCCGGCCATAAAGAAGAAGTTCCCCTGGCCGAGCAGCAATGTTCCCGTGACGTACGCTGCTTTGTTGACCGGGCCGCCAAAATCGAAGGAACACATCGCCCCGACAACAATACCCAGCAAGATCGGATTGGCTTGTTGCAGCGAACTCAGCCAGTCCATCATGCCGTTGTTGATGGCCGCGACGGGCTTGCCGAGCAGCACCATCAGTACGCCAATCACCAGCACGCCAATCAGCGGCATAATGAAGATCGATTTTAAGCCTTCATACTGACGCGGCAGCCCGTCGAGCAGGCGGCGAACAAGCAGCATGAAGTAACCGGCGGCGAAACCGGCAATGATCCCGCCGAGAAAGCCCGCCCCCGTGGCGTTAGCCAGCAGGCCGCCAACGAACCCGGCAACCATCCCGGCGCGGCCGGAAATCGACCAGGCAATATAGGCCGTAAAAACGGGCACCATAATGGAAAATGCCTGCTGGCCCACCTGCATTAAAGTTGCGGCAATCGCGTTGTACTGAGGTGAATTGGGGTCGGCGGAATAAATGCCCCACAGAAAAGAAATGGCAATTAAAATACCGCCTGCTACCACGAAAGGCAGCATGTTAGAGACACCGCTCATCAGGTGTTTATAAATTTGCCTGCCGAAGGATTCTTGTTCATATTTTTCTGCTGTTACAGAAGCAGAAGATATCCCCTGGCGGCGGGAAAGTTGCCCGCTGATGACTTTATCAATAAGGTCTACCGGGTGGTGAATCGCTTCTTTAACCGGCACTTCAATCACGGGTAATCCATTAAAGCGTTCGGCGTTGACATCTTTATCTGCGGCAATGATGATGCCGTAAATATTTTTTAAGTCTTCAGGCGTTATTTCATTTTCAACACCGGATGCGCCATTAGTTTCTATTTTTATTTCGACATTTAATTTTTTTGCTGCGGTCTTCAAGGCTTCTTCAGCCATAAACGTGTGGGCAATACCCGTAGGGCAGCCGGTAACGGCAATGATTTTTTTCATAATCAGACCTTTATAATTGGACGATTTGAACCTGTTGTAATAATGCTTCCAGACGATTGAGTTTCCCGAGGCCGGCAGACGCGGCGACGTCCGCACCCGTGGCGCTGGCGAGGGCTAGTGCCTCGGGAATGTCTTCACCATTCAGCCAATGGCTGAGAAATGCCGCTAGCGCGGCGTCCCCAGCACAGGCTGAACTGACCAGCTCTATTTCGGGCGCGGAGGCGAACCACAGCTGACAACCGTCGGAAAAATAGAGCCCTTTTGCGCCGAGGGTTAATAACACATTACGTGCGCCCAACTGATGTAAGGTCTGCATCGCCTCGCGCACCTGGTGGATGCTTTCTACCTGAAGATTGAATATTTCTTTTAATTCATCGTCATTGGGTTTGATCAGCAGGGGATTAAGCTCAAGTAACTGCCGCAGCGCAGGGTGGCTGATGTCCAGAATGACTTTTCCCCCGCGCTGTTCGCAGAGTGACATAACCTCCACATAAAACTGGCTTTCAATACCCGGCGGCAAACTGCCGCTGATCACTAAATAATCGCCGGGGCGGATGCAGTCCAGATGCTGAATAATCTGTTGTTTACATTCATCATCAATATGCGCCCCGGCATTGACCAACTTATATTCATTGTTGCCGTCATTTATAAACACATTAATTCGCGTAGGGGCCTGCACCCAGGATGGGGTAACGTTAATTTTTTGTTTTTTAAGTTCCTCCACAATATAGCGCCCGGTAAATCCGCCGAATATGCCCATGACGTGGGTCGGCCGCTGAAAGTGCTTCAGGACCAAAGAAACGTTAACGCCTTTGCCGTTAGGGCAATATTCCGTGCGCTGGGTGCGGTTCACGCTAGAAGGCTGCAGAGAGCCGCAAAAAATATTCATATCAATCGCGGTGTTTAAAGTCAGGGTATGGATCACGACATTGCTCCTTGCGTCCGTGGGTTAGCGCTGTCCTTCACAACCACAGACATGAATGACTTTACGGACGACTTCTTTCATCGCCTGTTTGGCAGGCTGCATGTAATGCCGGGGATCGTTAGCCCCAGGCTGCTCGATGAAGTACTGCTTTAGCGCGTCTGAAAACGCGATTTTCAGTTCGGTAGCGACGTTGACCTTACAGACACCGAGCGAAATAGCCTGACGAATATCGCTCTCTGGCAGACCAGAAGCACCGTGTAATACCAGGGGAACATCCACGCATTCACGGATCGCCGCCAGACGATCGAAATCGAGCTTTGGTTCGGCGGCATACAGTCCGTGAGCCGTCCCGATAGCTACTGCCAGGGAATCAATCCCGGTACGGGAGACAAACTCACGAGCCTGCTCCGGGTTGGTATACAGCGCATCTTTGGCGTCAACGACCAGATCGTCCTCTACGCCGCCCAGCCGCCCAAGCTCCGCTTCTACGCTGGCATCGTAGCGGTGACTCAGCTCTACAACGTTTTTCACCAGCGCAACATTCTCTTCAAAAGCATGATGCGACCCGTCAATCATTACTGAGCGGATCCCGGCCTGCACTTTACGGGTGATGTCCACGAGGTCTTCGTGGTGATCAAGGTGCAGCGCGAGTGGCTGATCCCAAAGTCTGGCCAGATCGCTGGCGATGGCGACAACGTTGCCGGTCCCGGCGTAGCTATAAGTGCCCGGCGTCCCGGCAAGGATCAGCGGGGAACGCATTTCAGCAGCCGTTTCCACCACCACCTGCATCGTTTCCAGATTGTGAATGTTAAATGCCGGTACGGCGTACCCCAGACGCTGAGCTTTTAACAACATGTTTTTGCTGGAAATAATATACATATTTGCTCCTTTATGTTTAAAAATGAAATCGTTATTTGAATGATAACTTACGTTTTGAAAGTAATTTAGCGATCCTATGCCTGTGTCGCTGTGATCGAAGCCACACAACGGCGATTTTATTTACTAAATGAAAGTTATTCGGCATTGATAATATTCATTTTTAAAAATATTGTTGAGAGGTGCTTTCTGTTAATGCATTGAAATAAAGGCTATTTGTTTATTTTTATTTGTTGGGTGATAGACAGGAGTTTGACAAGAGAAAAGATAAATTTAAAAATGAAAGTTATTACTCGAATGACTTAAAAGGCACTCTACTGTGGCAAAACCGTCAACCAGCCTGCTGAAAAGACGCCTGGATATTGCAGAGATCGTCCGTAAAAACGGCGAAATTAAAGTAGATGATTTGGCGGAGATGCTTGCTGTGTCTGGCGTCACCATTCGAAACGATCTCAATTATCTGGAGCAACAAGGCTACCTGAAGCGCTCGTTTGGTGGCGCAATTTATACCGCCCGGCAGGGGGCACCGGTGGCTCAGCCCCGGGAACCTGCCGCCGTTATGGATAAAGAGCTGGAAGCCGAAATGGCGCGCCAGGCTGCGGCCTTAATCAGCGAGGATGAAACCGTATTTTTAGGCCCTGGCTCTATTTTACGTAAAGTGATTCCTTTCCTTACGGGCTATGACGATCTGCGACTGCTGATGAATGACCTGGCGCACGTCTGTTTTGCGCAAGAGTTTCTTCCCGGTGAAAAGATCCTGCTTGGCGGCGTATTGAGCGGAGATGGACACAGGGTCGAGGGTGAGGTGGCATTAAATGCGCTTCGCCATTACCGCCCGAGCCGCACGTTGATTGCCGTCGACCATATTGCAGAAGATGGCACGCTGAGCGTCAGAGATGCACCAGGCGCACGTCTGTTGGGTGAGGCCGTTGGGCAGAGCAAACACCTGATTGCCATCGTCGCCAACCGGCCCGTTTACGGCGAAAAACGCTATGCCGTTGGCCAGCTCGCGCAGGCAAGCGGCCTCATTACGCCCCAGGTTGTGGCAGCGGAATACCATTCCCGCTTTCTCGCTGTGGGGTTGAGCAATAGCTACACCAACAATGAGTGCCTGACGTGGCTCAACCCAGCGCTGCAAAAAGCAAAATGAAGGAGCGGTGATGAACGTGACGATATGTACCATCGGCGAGCTGTTGGTGGAGTTTTTGGCCAAGAAAGAAAGTCAGGGCTTTTCGCAGCCGGGCGAATTCTGGGGGCCTTATCCCAGCGGTGCGCCAGCCATTTTTGCCGATCAGGTGGCTAAATTAGGATTCGGTTCGGTGCTGTTCAGCTGCGTCGGCAGCGATGCCTTCGGGGAGATGAATATTGCCCGGCTGGAAAAAGATGGGGTCGACGTGAACGGCATTACCGTCCTGCCAAAAGCCACCACGGGCAGCGCCTTTGTCAGTTACCGCACCCAGTCGCAGCGTGATTTTATTTTTAATCTGCCGAACAGCGCCTGCGGCTCGCTTACTGCCGACCATATCGACGACACCTTGCTTAACCAGTGCAATCATTTTCATATTATGGGCTCGTCGCTGTTTTCGTTTCGCATTATCGATGCCATGCGAAAGGCGATTGAAAACGTGAAGTCACGCGGCGGCACCGTCTCCTTCGATCCTAACATCCGGAAAGAGATGCTTAACATCCCGGAAATGTCACAGGCGTTTGAATATATCCTTGATTACACCGATATTTTCCTGCCGAGCGACGGGGAGTTAGATTACTTCGGGCGGCATCAGGGGGAGGATGAGCAACGGCTGGTGGACAATCTGCTCAAGCGCGGAGTGAAACACGTGGTGATCAAACGAGGGCCGCGAGGGGCGAGCTACTTCAGCGATCGGCAGACCTGGCATATACCCGGCTTTAACGTGTCGGTGGTTGACCCTACCGGGGCAGGTGACTGCTTTGGTGCCACGTTTGTCAGCCTGTTTTTGTCCGGCGTTCAGCCACAGGAAGCGTTGACCTGGGCCAATGCCAGCGGCTCGCTGGCAATTTCGCAGCGTGGTCCGATGGAGGGCACCTCCACCCGCTCGCAAATTGAAGCCTTTCTTGCGGCACAATCGGCGAGATAAACATGCTGCCAGCCAGGCAGCTTTCCACCTCCTCATAAATTAAGGCCTTTCTCGTGACCCGGAGATTTGTCCCGTTGTTTCGTTACGCGATACTCTGGCTGTGTGCTGCCCTTTGGCTGCATGCAGGTTCGACTCGTGCGGCGGAACTTGACGAGGATCTGGCCCGCTTTAGCGCGGCGTTAAGCCGGTCAACCCCGGCGGCGCAAGTCTCGCTGCAAACCCTTCAGCAGCTTGATGCTACGTTGCTCAAGCCCGAATCCATGTATCCTCAGTTTCAGGCCTGGTCGCTGCCGGACCTCACGGCGTTTTACCACCTGGACAAGCGCTGTGCCAGCGGGGACGAGCTATCACCCTCGGTGAAATCATTTCTTGCCGCCTTATGCCAGCCGGACATTCCGCCTGCATCCTGGTTCGCCGCGAATCCGCTCTATCCGCTTGGGGGAAGCAGTGCCTGGCAGTACATCTTGCGTCATCCGGGCGCGGCAGCGGTGCTAAGAAACTCGCTGCATGTGCGGGAAAGACCTGACGACCTGGCGGGCATTGGCAGGCTGTCCGATGACAATCTTGAGGCATTGCTTGGGGGCCAGCGCTGGCTGCTGCAAAACGGCCAACTCTGGCGATTCAGCCAGCAGCAATGGCAGCGTTATGAGGCAAAGGTCTGGCAGCCTCTAGCCCGACAGTCCGATATCGAACTGGTTAATGCCGGGGAGCGCTGCGATATGCGGGCAGGGGCGCTGTGCGTCAATGCTCGGGAAGGTTATCGCGATGTCTGGCGCTGGCTTTTTGGCCTGCTGGCGCTGTTTACCGCGTCGGGGTTGATATGGATGGCCTGGCAGCGGAGGCAACTGCGTGAGCGTCAGCGCTTTATTACGCAAATGCTGACCCATGAGCTGCGTACGCCCATCGCCCAACTGAGCAACGTGGTCGAACATTTTCGCCGTGACTTCGACCAGTTGCCGGAAGGTGCCCAGCTTAATTTTGTGGCTCTGGCCGACACGCTGCAACGGATGCGGCAGATGGCCGATACCAGTAAACACTACCTGATAGCGGAGCATCAGCGGGAGGCGCTGGAAACACCCACTCAGGTCCGGCTCAGCGACTGGCTCGATCACCTTTGTGCGGATCGGGACGGGCTGACGTACTGCCTGGAAGAAAACATGATCGTGGGCGTGTCGCTCTACTGGGGCAGCCTGTGTCTGACGAATTTACTGGATAATGCGTTCCGTCACGGAAAGCCTCCCGTGCACCTGACGGTGCATAAAAGTAGAACTCACCTTATTTTTCAGGTTAGCGATAGCGGAAACATCACTCAAAACCCGCTGCTGAACAGCCGCCGTTTACGCTGGTCAAGCAGCAGTCTGGGTCTTGGATTGACCATTGTTCAGCGGGTTGCTCGTCGCCTCAACGGAAAGTTGACGTTCAGCCCCGCGCCAACCACGTTTACCCTGGAGTTGCCGTATGAACCCGACTAAAGCGCATACTTTATTGTTAATTGAGGATGATATCGCGCTGGGCGAAGGGCTGGCGACATTTTTGCAGCAGGAGGGGTTCAGCTGCCGCTGGCTGCGCAGCAGTGAACATGTTCTCGACCATTGGTATCAGGCGGATTTGGCGATTCTCGACCGCCAGCTTCCCGAAGGCGACAGTCTTCGGTTTTTGCCTCAGTGGCTGGCAAAAAAAGCCCTGCCGGTGATCGTGCTGACGGCAAAAGTGAGCATTGAAGAGCGGGTGGCGGGGCTGGAGGCGGGCGCGCGTGACTATCTGAGCAAGCCGTTTGCCCACGTTGAACTGCTGGCCCGCATCCGGGCTCAGCTTCGCCCTTTAGGCGACGGGTTGCTGGTCTGCGGTGAACTCAGCTTACTTCCGGCGCGGCAAATTGCTACCTGGCAGGGTAAAGAGGCCGCGCTGACGGCAACCGAGTTTGCGCTGCTGGCGATGCTGATGCAGATGGCGGGACGCGTGTTTACCCGGGATGAATTGCTCAATCAGGTTTGGGGCTATCAAAGCTTTCCGTCAACCAGAACGGTGGATACGCATGTTTTACAGTTACGGCAAAAACTGCCGGGCCTGCCGATTGCGAGCGTGCGCGGGATTGGCTATCGGCTGGAGCTAGCGGAATGAAACTTCTCCTGTCAGCTCTGCTGATCGTCTTCTCGTTCAGCGTCGGTGCAACGTTGCCCCAAACGCCGCTGGAGCCCGTATATCATCAGCTGTTTAACCAGCGAGGTGACCTTGCTAACAGTCAGCTGATTGATGTCTGGCCGCGGCTGAATAGCGCGGCACAGCGGCTGGCCTGGAAAGAGGCGCTTAATGCCGTGGTCAGTCGGCAATGCGGCAAAGATCTTACTCCGGCGGTTCCTGAGTGGCTGGACGACTTAACGCTCACGTTGATGCAGCGTGATATGCCGCTTAACCGAATTTATCGCATAACTTTAAGTGGAAAGAGCCCCCGCCAGGATATTAACGTTGCCCTGATGCTGCCCGATGGCAAAAAAGCGCTCGCCGCAATGCCGGTGCAGTATGAAGCGGCAGGTGAGTTTCGGGTCGAAAGCGAAGAGTTTACTCAGCCGCTGAGCGAAGGGGTTTATCTGCTGACCGTATCGAGCGGCGGGCAGCAATGGCAGCAGCCTCTGGCGTTACAAGGCCTTGACGGGTTAACGCAGATCCAGCTTCACGATCGCGCCATTACGCTCACTTCGCCGCAGGTGTCTCCTGCTTGCCCCAAACCCTGGCTTGAGCAAACGCTGCTTAATCGCAGCGACTATAGCCAGATTTGGTGGGCAAAAAGCGACCAGCTGACGCTGATGCCCTGGCCTGCGAAGCCTGCCGAAAGCGTATGGGCCACGGTGGCCGTGGTCAGTGCGGAAAATCGGGGCAGCGTGGCGGTAAGAACCGAACACCGCCTCGCCGGTCCGCTGGCAACGATGAAAAACTAAGGCCTATACCGCTATCCTGACATTCCTCTGACAATCGATGCCCGCTAACCGGCAATACTGCAGCCTCTTTCGTTACTGAGGTGTTTGTCATGAAACTCAAAGCACTTTGGGCAGGACTGGCGCTGCTCTCTGGTTCCGCCTTTGCCATGGACAGCATCGCCTTCTGGAATTCGCCGCAGCACGGAGGCAACAGCTTTAACCGTCTGCCGCCCGATCAAGCCTATTTCACCGCTCTCAAAGGCTACGGTGCCAGTTGGGTAAGGCTTTCGTGGGACAAATGGCGACCGGAACAACGTGATTTTTTGCTGGGTAATGCCGACAACTATCGGAGGCTGATGACGCAGGATCTCCGCATCCTCAAAGAGACGCTGGCGCGTGCTCACGCCGCCGGACTTAAAGTGGTGATTACGCCGCTGTCGCTGCCCGGTATGCGCTGGGCGCAAAACAATGATGGCCGCTTTGACGACCGGCTGTGGCAGGATAAACTTTACTGGCAGCAAAGCGCGCAGTTCTGGCGTGACCTTGCCGGGCAGCTAAAAGATAACCCGGCGATTGCCGCCTACAACCTGATCAATGAGCCTGCGCCGGAGAAGCGGGCTGGTCTCCCCGAACACGCCTCGCTGGAGGAAATGAAGGCCTGGTACAAAGCGCACCAAGGCACGGCCAGAGACTTGCCAGAGTTCTATCAAACCGTGATCAACGCGATTCGCGAAGTGGATAAGACGACGCCCATCATGGTGGATAGCGGCTGGTACGCCGCCGCCGACAGCTTTAGCTACTGGCCTTCCGCCCTGAGTGACGATCGCGTGCTTTACAGTTTTCATATGTACGAACCCTACGACGCGACCAGCGCGCCAAACCTCAAACGCCTGAAGCCGTATGTCTATCCCGGCGTTGTCCCTTTTGGCGGTAAGCAGGAAAAATGGAACGGAGAGCGCGTGGCCGGGTATCTGCAGCAGCCATTCTGGTGGGCTAAGCAGCGAGGGGTGGCGCAGAATCGTATGGTGGCGGGGGAGTTTGGCTGTATGCGCCAGTTGGCCGGGTGTCGCCAGTATCTCGAGGATGTCCTCAGCGCGCTGGATAAAACACAGGCGCACTGGGCATTCTACAGCTTTCGCGAAGATGCCTGGGACGGCATGGATTATGAGCTGGGAAAAAGGAAAGTGCCCTGGTCGTACTGGCAGGCGATGGATGAACATAAGCCGGACACTTTACCGCGCCATGCCACGCCTGAGTTTGAGCCGATTAGCCGCCGACTGGGGCCGTCGACGCGTTAAGTTATGCGTTACGTTAAGATGAGTGATTTGAGATTTTTTGAATCATAACACCTAATTCAATGTGGGCCGTCCGCTTTATTATGCTATGTTTTTTCTCTGAAATTCCCATAGCGGCAATGAGGCAGGATGAGCAGCAAACTCGACACTTTTATTCAGCAGGCCGTCAGCGCCGTGCCCATCAGCGGCACGTCGCTGATTGTCTCTTTGTACGGCGATGCGCTGGCTCATCGAGGCGGCGAAATCTGGCTGGGTAGCCTCGCGGCGATGCTGGAGCCTTTGGGATTCGGTGAGCGTTTTGTGCGCACGTCGCTTTTTCGCCTCAATAAAGAGGGCTGGCTGGACGTGGAGCGAGTGGGGCGCCGCAGTTTTTATCGCCTGACCGATATGGGCCAAAGAATGACCCGCCGCGCTGAGTCGAAAATTTATCGCGCCGGACAGCCGGCCTGGGATGGAAAGTGGCTGCTGCTGCTTTCCGAAGGGTTGGAAAAAACCACGCTGCAACAGGTGAAAAAACAGCTCATCTGGCAGGGTTTTGGGGCGCTCGCGCCGAACCTGATGGCTTCGCCCTCGCAAAACCTCGCGGATATCCAAAGCCTGCTCCATGAGGCAGGCGTGGCTGAGCAGGTCATCTGTTTTGAGGCTGAATCCCCGCTGCAAACGTCCCGCGCAGCGCTGAGATCCCGCGTGGAAGAGTGCTGGTTGCTGACCGACAAAAACGAACGTTACGCTGAATTTATCAACTCTTTTCGCCCGCTTTTACCGCTGCTGCGTGAGGCGGGAAACGATGAGCTAACGCCGCAGCGCTGTTTTCACATTCAGCTGCTGCTGATCCACTTCTACCGCCGTGTCGTGCTGAAAGATCCGCTGTTGCCGGATGAACTGCTGCCGCCGCACTGGCTGGGGCAGAATGCCCGCCAGCTGTGCATCAATATCTATCAGCGGGTCGCCGCCGGCGCGCTTACCTACGTCAGCGAGCTGGGCGAAACCTCGGTGGGCGACTTGCCCGCCCCGGTGGGCGGTTACCAGAAGCGATTCGGTGGACTCAACCCCTAAAATAAGGAGCCCGTATGTCAATTTATCAGATTGATGGCCTGACGCCTGTCGTCCCGGAAGACAGCTATGTTCACCCGACGGCGGTGCTGATCGGCGACGTTATTCTCGGGCACCGCGTTTACATTGGCCCCAATGCTAGCCTGCGCGGTGATTTTGGGCGGATTATCGTCGAAGACGGAGCGAATGTGCAGGACAACTGCGTGATGCACGGTTTTCCTGAACAGGACACCGTTGTTGAACAGGACGGCCACATCGGGCACGGCGCCATTCTGCACGGCTGCCGGATTGGCAAAAATGCGCTGGTGGGCATGAACGCGGTGATTCTGGATGGGGCACAAATTGGTGAGAATTCGATTGTCGGCGCCGCGGCTTTTGTTAAAGGCAAGGCGGAATTTCCGGCGAATACGATGATTATCGGCAGCCCGGCGAAAGCGATACGTGAATTACGGCCTGAAGAGCTGGCCTGGAAGAAACAGGGCACGAAGGAGTACCAGGATTTAGTGATTCGCTGCCAGCAAACGATGCATCAGGTGGAGCCGCTGCGGGAGGTTGAGGCGGGGAGGAAGCGTCTGGTGTTTGAGGATTTACATCAGCCTAAGAATAGCTGTTAATTCCCCTCACCCCGGCCCTCTCCCCAAAGGGGCGAGAGAGAAAGCGGACCTGGAGAATACTGTTTATCCCCTCTCCCTTTTAGGGAGAGGGCAAGGGTGAGGGTCAGTCACCCCAGAGCAAATCTTACGCAGCAACGATGCTGTCGATAGCCGCTTTCGCGTCAGTCTGTGCTTTAGCCGCTACTTCCGGGCCATAGCCAAAGCCTTCAGCAAACACGTAATTCACGTCGGTGATCCCGATGAAACCCAGGAACACGTTCAGGTAAGGCACCAGCAGATCGGTTGGGGTGTCTTTGTGGATCCCGCCGCGGCTGGTCACAACCAGAGCACGTTTACCGGTTACCAGGCCTTCAGGGCCTTTCTCGGTGTAGCGGAAGGTCACGCCAGCGCGAGCCACCAGGTCGAAATAGTTTTTCAGCTGGGTAGGGATGTTGAAGTTATACATTGGCGCGTTGAAGACAATCACGTCGTGCGCTTTCAGTTCGGCAATCAGTTCATCAGACAGCGCCAGAGCTTCCTGCTGACGTGGGGTCAGCGCGGCATCGGAAGGGCGCAGAGCACCGACCAGTTCACCATCCAGCACTGGAATTGGGTTTGCTGCCAGGTCACGAACGGTGATTTCGTCAGCGCTGTGTTTTTCACGCCATTGTTCAACAAAATAGTCGGACAGTTGGTTGGACTGAGAGTAACCTGCCAGGATGCTGGATTTCAGAACTAATACTTTGCTCATGGGGTGATTCCTTAGTGTTTGGTCAGTCGGACAGTGTGCCCGTTCGTTAGGACTTACTGTATTCACAATCCGATGACAGAGATAGCGCAATATATCGAACCCTATATTCGAATTTATTGAACAAGGCGCTCGAAATCGGGGTGTGGTAAAATAGCGGAAATTGACGCCGTGACTTATCCGGTTGTGCCCGGTAGCGAAATAACGATAGATAAAATGGAAATGACAAAACCCTCGCTGTCCTCTTTGTTCGCCCGTCTTGACGGGCTGATGCTCCGCGACAGACAACGCTTTTCTCGCCGCCTGCACGGCGCGAAGAAAATTAAAAATGCTGACGTTCAGCAGGCCTTATTCGACACGCTGGCCGCAGAAATTGACGCCGCAGCGGGCAAAGTACAGCTGCGTGAAGCCGCGCGCCCGGCGATTACCTACCCTGAAAATCTTCCGGTCAGCCAGAAGAAACAGGACATTCTGAACGCCGTGCGCGACCACCAGGTGGTGATCGTGGCGGGTGAAACTGGCTCCGGCAAAACCACTCAGCTGCCAAAAATTTGTATGGAGCTGGGGCGCGGTGTTAAAGGGCTGATCGGCCACACACAGCCTCGCCGTCTGGCGGCGCGTACCGTGGCTAACCGTATTGCGGAAGAGCTGCAAACCGAACCCGGCGGCTGCGTAGGTTATAAAGTGCGTTTCTCCGACCACGTCGGCGACAACACGATGGTCAAACTGATGACGGACGGGATCCTGCTGGCGGAAATTCAGCAGGACAGGCTGTTGATGCAGTACGACACCATCATCATCGATGAAGCGCACGAACGCAGCCTGAATATCGACTTCCTGCTGGGTTACCTGCGTGAACTGCTGCCGAAGCGGCCCGATCTTAAAATCATTATTACCTCGGCGACTATCGATCCGGAGCGTTTCTCGCGCCACTTCAATAACGCGCCAATTATCGAAGTGTCAGGCCGCACTTACCCGGTGGAAGTGCGCTATCGCCCGATGGTGGAAGACAATGAGGATGTCGATCGCGATCAGCTGCAGGCGATTTTCGACGCGGTGGATGAGCTGGGCCACGAAAGTTCGGGCGATATCCTGATCTTTATGAGCGGCGAGCGTGAAATTCGCGACACCGCTGATGCGCTAACTAAGCTCAACCTGCCGCATACGGAAATTCTGCCGCTCTATGCACGTCTGTCCAACAGCGAGCAGAACCGCGTTTTCCAGGCGCACGTCGGGCGGCGCATTGTGCTGGCGACCAACGTCGCGGAAACCTCGCTGACGGTGCCGGGGATTAAATACGTTATCGACCCAGGTACGGCACGTATTAGCCGCTACAGCTACCGCACTAAGGTTCAGCGCCTGCCGATTGAGCCCGTGTCTCAGGCTTCGGCCAACCAGCGTAAAGGCCGCTGTGGCCGCGTATCGGAAGGGATCTGTATTCGTCTTTATTCCGAAGATGATTTCCTGTCGCGCCCGGAATTTACCGACCCGGAAATTCTGCGCACCAACCTGGCGTCGGTCATTCTGCAAATGACGGCGCTGGGCCTGGGGGATATTCAGGCGTTTCCGTTCGTAGAGGCGCCGGACAAGCGCAACATTCAGGACGGCGTGCGCCTGCTTGAAGAGCTGGGCGCCATTACCAGCGATGAAGACCATAGCGTTTACAAACTGACGGCCTCTGGCCGCCAGCTTTCGCAGCTGCCCGTCGATCCGCGCCTTGCCAAAATGGTGCTGGAAGCGCAGAAATTTGGCTGCGTGCGTGAGGTGATGATCATTACCTCCGCGCTGTCGATTCAGGATCCGCGCGAACGGCCGATGGATAAACAGCAGGCATCTGACGAGAAACATCGCCGCTTCCACGACAAAGAGTCTGATTTCCTGGCCTACGTGAATCTGTGGAATTACCTCGGCGAGCAGCAAAAAGCACTCTCTTCGAACCAGTTCCGCCGCCAGTGCAAGCTGGACTTCCTCAACTACCTGCGCGTCCGCGAATGGCAGGATATTTACACCCAGCTGCGCCAGGTGGTGAAAGAGCTTGGCCTGCCGGTGAACAGCGAGCCGGGGGACTTCCGCTCGGTGCACTCGGCGCTGCTGACGGGGCTGTTGTCCCACATCGGGCAAAAGGACACGGAAAAGCAGGAATACACCGGGGCGCGCAACGCCAGATTTTCCATCTTCCCTGGCTCGGGCTTATTTAAAAAGCCGCCGAAGTGGACGATGGTAGCCGAGCTGGTGGAAACCAGCCGCCTGTGGGGGCGCATTGCCGCCCGGATAGACCCGGAGTGGATTGAGCCGCTGGCACAGCATCTGATTAAGCGCTCCTACAGCGAACCGCACTGGGAGAAAGCCCAGGGCGCGGTAATGGCGCAGGAAAAAGTGACTCTGTATGGCCTGCCGATTGTGGCGGCGCGGAAAGTGAATTACAGCGATATCGATCCGGCGCTGTGCCGTGAGCTGTTTATTCGTCATGCGCTGGTTGAAGGCGACTGGCAAACCCGTCACGCGTTCTTCCGCGATAACCTCAAGCTGCGGGCGGAAATCGAAGATCTGGAGCATAAATCCCGCCGCCGCGACATCCTGGTGGATGACGAAACGCTGTTTGAGTTTTATGACCAGCGCATCGCCCATGATGTAATTTCCGCACGCCACTTCGACAGCTGGTGGAAAAAGACCAGCCGCGAAACGCCGGATCTGCTGAACTTTGAAAAAAATATGCTGATCAGGGAAGGCGCGGAGCAGGTCAGCAAGTTGGACTATCCGAACTTCTGGCATCAGGGCAACCTCAAGCTGCGGCTGACCTATCAGTTTGAACCAGGCGCTGACGCCGACGGCGTGACGGTGCATATCCCGCTGCCGCTGCTGAACCAGGTTGAAGAGTCTGGTTTTGAGTGGCAAATCCCTGGCGTGCGCCGCGAGCTGATTATTGCCCTGATCAAATCGCTGCCGAAGCCGGTGCGCCGCAATTTTGTGCCGGCCCCGAACTATGCGGAGGCGTTTTTAGGCCGGGCTACGCCGCTGGAACTGCCGCTGCTGGACAGCCTGGAGCGCGAATTCCGCCGCATGGCGGGCGTCACCATAGACCGGGAAGACTGGCACTGGGATCAGGTACCCGATCACCTAAAAATGACCTTCCGCGTGGTGGACGAGCACAACAAGAAGCTCAAAGAGGGCAAAAACCTCAGCGAGCTGAAAGGCGGCCTGAAGGATAAAGTGCAGCAGACGCTGTCCGCCGTGGCGGATGACGGCATCGAGCAGAGCGGGCTGCACATCTGGAGCTTCGGCTCGCTGCCGGAAAGCTATGAGCAGAAACGCGGCAATTACCGGATGAAAGCCTTCCCGGCGCTGGTGGATGAAAAAGAGAGCGTGGCGATTAAGCTGTTTGATAACCCGCTCGAGCAGCAGCGGGCGATGTGGCGCGGGCTGCGCCGTCTGCTGTTGCTGAACATCCCGTCACCGGTGAAATATCTGCACGAAAAGCTGCCGAACAAAGCCAAGCTGGGTCTTTATTTTAACCCGTACGGCAAGGTGCTTGAGCTTATCGACGACTGCATTTCCTGCGGTATTGATAAGCTGATTGCGCAAAACGGCGGGCCGGTCTGGAGTGAAGAAGGCTTTGCCGCGCTGCACGAGAAAGTGCGCGCCGAGCTGAACGACACGGTGGTTGAGATTGCTAAGCAGGTGGAGCAGATCCTCACGGCGGTGTTTAACATCAACAAACGGCTGAAAGGGCGCGTGGACATGACCATGGCGCTTGGCCTGTCGGATGTTAAGGCGCAGATGAGCGGCCTGGTCTACCGAGGTTTTGTCACCGGCAACGGCTATAAACGCCTGGGCGACACGCTGCGTTACCTGCAGGCAATCGAAAAACGGCTGGAAAAAATGGCTATCGATCCGCACCGCGATCGCGCGCAGATGCTCAAGGTGGAAAGCGTGCAGCAGGCCTGGCAGCAGTGGCTGAACAAGCTGCCGCCGGCCAGTCGCGAAAACGAAGAGGTGCAGGAGGTCCGCTGGATGATCGAGGAGCTGCGCGTCAGTTATTTTGCTCAGCAACTTGGGACCCCGTACCCGATTTCCGATAAGCGTATTTTGCAGGCCATGGAGCAGGTCGCACTTTGAATTTCGTAGTATCCCGTATGTATGTAAGCAACGCGACTTTTCCGTTCACCTTTAGAGCCGTTTTCCTTGCAAGCTAAGCAAACAGTGAACGTGTCAGGGGGCATTACGCCATGCCCCCTGACAACCCCCGGCGCCCGGCGAGCTCATCGCCGCTGAAGCGGTAAACCCACCGGCTATCACCCAAACATTCGGGGTCGTTCGCGATTCGTTCCCGACGATCGCTCTCTTTCGCTGTTCCCGACAGCTCAACCCCGCCTGAGTTGGGTCATAGCCGGGGGCGATGAGAGCCGGGGACAAGGGCGTGGCTGTGAGACTTGCCGCAACGTTAACGTTCCGTGTGGCTGCGGGTATAAAGCGAGGCACGGTTCCGGCTTAAATCGCCTTCGTTTTCTCTCCGACTGGCCAGGGTCCGGGCGTCGGGAACGGCCGGAGGCTGAGAGCGTCGGGAACGCATCTCAGCCGACCCAGGACTGGGAGATAAAACGGAGGTCTGCCGCTTCAGCGGTCGATTTATTTGGCCGGGAGTCCGGGGTCTCGGGGGAATGACGGTGATTCCCCCGAGACGTTCACTGGTGCGGTGGTTACAGATAAAACAGGGCTGAAAGTGAACGGAACTTAAGCTGAGCCATCATGGAGAATATCTGTCAGCAATATCTCCTCCCTTGCGGGAGAGGGAATGGGATATCCGATCAGGCAATACGCTGCGTATGCTCCGCTTCGCTGCGGGTGATTTTCACCGGCACGGATTTTGACGTCGGCGTGCCCGTCCCGTCCCCGACGCTGCCGAGCGGCACCAGCGGGTTGGTTTCCGGGTAATAGGCCGCGAGATTACCACGCGGGATATCATAGGCCACCAGCTTAAAGCCGCTAACTTTACGGGTGATACCGTCATGCCAGATGGTTTCTATATCAACCTTATCGCCATCGTTCAGACCGAGCTCACCCATATCATCAGGATGAATAAACAGGATTTCACGCTGGCCGTACACGCCGCGATAACGATCGTCGAGGCCGTAAATCGTGGTGTTGTACTGGTCGTGAGAGCGCAGCGTTTGCAGCGTGAACGGGGCTTCCACACCTTGCCACAGCGAATCCGGCAGCGGGGCATTGCTGAACTCAGCCTTGCCGCTTGGCGTATTAAAGCGCAGTTCTGCCGCCGCGTTGCCAAGGTAGAATCCCCCTGGCTCTTCGCAGCGCTGATTGAAATCTTTAAAGCCAGGTAATGTGGCGGCGATGTGATCGCGAATCAGGTTGTAGTCGTCGGCCAGCGCCAGCCAGTCCAGTTTGCTTCTGCCCAGAACGGCATCAGCGATGCTGGCCACAATCGCGGTTTCAGAGCGCTGGGTGTCCGCAATCGGCTTGCCGATGCCTTCGGAGGCGTGAACCATGCTAAAGGAGTCTTCGACGGTGACAAACTGGCGGCCAGAAACCTGCATGTCTTCTTCGGTACGGCCAAGCGTCGGCAGGATCAGCGAGGCTTTACCCGGCACCAGATGGCTGCGGTTCAGCTTGGTGCTGATGAACACGGTCAGGCCGCAGCGGCTGATGGCTTCTTCCGTGCGCGGGCTGTCCGGCGCCGCAGCGGCGAGGTTGCCGCCAAGCGCAATCAGCACTTTGATTTCGTCGCGCAGCATCGCAGCCAGGGCTTCAACGGTATTGTGGCCATGTTCGCGCGGAGGCGTAAAATCAAAGTGTTTGGCCAGGTTATCGAGCAGGCTTACCGGCGGCTTTTCATCGATCCCCATCGTGCGGTTACCCTGCACGTTACTGTGGCCGCGCACGGGGCAAAGTCCCGCACCCGGACGGCCTAAATGGCCGCCCAGCAGCTGCAGGTTAACGATTTCCCGCACGGTATTCAGCGAGTGTTTGTGCTGGGTGATGCCCATAGCCCAGGTGAAAATCACCCGCTTTGAATGCTGCCAGATAGCCGCGGCGTCGCGAAGCTGGAGTTCGCTCAGGCCGGACTGCCGGGTAATTTTCTCCCAGCTGGTTTCATCGATGGCGGTAAACCAGGCTTCAACGCCGTAGGTATGGGCATCGATAAACGCCAGGTCGAACACGCCGTCTTCACCATCGGTGATGAGGCGACGATGGGTTTCCAGCAGGGCTTTTGCCATGCCGCGTACCGCCGCCATGTCGCCGCCCAGATTTGGCTGGTAGTAGTTGGTGCTGATGGTGCCCGCCAGCGGGGTGATCACTTCCAGCGGTTTTTGCGGATCGGCGAAGCGTTCCAGGCCGCGCTCGCGCAGCGTATTGAAGGTGACTATTTGCGCCCCGTTTTCTGCCGCATGGCGCAGGCTGTGCAGCATTCGCGGGTGGTTGGTGCCGGGATTCTGACCAAACACAAAAATGGCATCGGCTTTGTCGAAATCATCCAGCCGAATAGTGCCTTTCCCGACGCCGATACTGCGTTTTAGCCCGCTGCCGCTGGCTTCATGGCACATGTTTGAGCAATCCGGGAAATTGTTTGTACCCAGCATGCGGCCAAAAAGTTGATAAAGATAAGAGGCCTCATTGCTGGCGCGGCCGGAGGTGTAAAGTTCAATCTGGTTGGGGTTATCCATCGCCTGAATATGTTGCGCAATCAGGCTAAGCGCGCTGGCCCAACTGATAGGCTCGTAGCGATCGGTTTGTGGATTGTAGCTGAGCGGTTCAGTCAGGCGGCCCTGATATTCAAGGAAGTAGTCGCTTTGCTGATAGAGTTTGCTGACGCTGTGCTGGGCAAAAAAATCGCTGTCGATAAAGCGGCGAGTCGCTTCCCAGGTGACGGCTTTGGCGCCATTTTCGCAGAAGCTAAAGGTGCTTTTGTTATCATCCCCCCAGGCGCAGCCCGGGCAATCAAAGCCTTTGGCTTTGTTCATGCGCATCAGGTTGCGCAGGTTTTTCAGGGCATGTTTGCTGTCGATGACGAAGCGGGTGGTCGCTTCGAGAGAACCCCAGCCGCCCGCTGCGGCCTGGTAAGGCTTAATCGCCGATTTGAATTTCATATGGCAGGTGTCACTTGTTATGGTTGATTGCGCAATAACACAGATGAGTTGCTTACCTTTAGTTTACTCCTGATTAACATTTGTGGAAGCGCTAACGTCAATCGGCCATCAACGAAACGGCCAGGATTCACGGCAGCAGGCTGTTAAAATGCCTGGCATTAATGCCAATCAATGAAGGGAATACTGATGTTGTATGCCAGTGATATTAGGGATATTGAAGAGCTGCAGCGCGTTGAGACAGCCGCTGCGCACCGCTTTCTTGCCGTGCCTGAACTGGCTTTTTTAGCCTCCGCTGGGGTAACGAGCAAGCAGACACACGCCTCTGCCATCGAAAATAAGCTCGCCTGGAAGGTCGTCGGGAGCGACGGCAGGATCCAGGGTTTTTGCTACTGCGAGCGGCACGAGGATTCGCTTTATCTGGCGGAGATATCTACCCACCCGGATTTTCAGCGTCAGGGCGTAGGGGCTATGCTGCTGGCTGAGGTCAAACGCATGGGGCAGGCGCTTGGCGTAAGCCAAATCACGCTGACAACTTACAGAGATGTGAGCTGGAATGGCCCCTGGTATGTACGCCACGGTTTTGTCGTTATAAATGATGCGGAGTTAACGCCGGCGCTTGCTTGCTGCCTTGCGCACCAGCGCGAAGAAGGCCTGATGATTTTACCCCGTTGCGCAATGCGGTATTTACTCGGGGAGGGGAAGCCCCCGGTCGGTAAACCATTTTTGTAGCCGCGTGAGCTGGCGGATGTGGTAGCCGATGGCCAATTCTTCGTACAGCGTCGAGGGAGGCGTCAGCGGCGCGACATCGGGTCTGCCGCTCAGGATGGCCCGTCGTGCCTGACGCCAGGCCCGTTGTTTCATCTCAATTTCATCTGGCCTTGTTACCCGATGTTTACTCACGGTCATAGTCTGCCTACTTATTGTGAGGCGCGATTATACCCTGCAAAGCCGTCAATATGTTGTCCGATCTCCACGTGTGTTAATTTTCGTTCAAAAAAATCTAGTCTTGTCATAATGTTGCGTAATAATTACCCAGCAGACGCGCGATATATTCTGTCAATGGCTGACACGACCTGTCATTTGTTCGCGCTAACATTCCTGACACCGACTTGCAGGAGAAACACCCATGACCCCCCCCGAAAAAAGCACGCAGCTTGCCAACAGAATTGCCGGTATTTTTTGTGAAATGCTGAGCTGTGAGCGCGTGTCCCGCCATCAACTGGCCAGTAAATTTGGCGTAAGCGAACGGACGATATACCGGGATCTCCGGCGGCTAAGCAACTATGTTTATCATGTGGGGGACGATCAGTATGCCCTCAGCCTGGAAGTCACCCAGCAACTGGAAAACTATCTGCAACGAGTGAAGCGGGAAAAATGATCGGCTACAGGCGATAACGGGCTTAAAGCTTCGTGGCTCCGCCGCCGATAATGCGATAAATTATTCTTTTTATTAATAAAATAACCACAATTAACTCAAGGGTAAGATGCGTACTGAAAGCTTAACTGATATCGCCTATCGTCACTTTGTGGAGAGCGTAAAAGATTACGCTATCTACATGCTGAACGTTGATGGCACCGTAGCCACCTGGAACGAGGGGGCGCTGCGAGCGAAGGGATATCTGCGCGAGGAGATTGTGGGGCAGTTTTTTGGCGTTTTCTACAGCGATGCGGAGCAAAAAAACGGGCTGCCCGAGCGTAATCTGAATATCGCACTTAAAAATGGAAAATTTGAAGGGGAAGGCTGGCGCTATCGCAAGGATGGCAGCCGGTTTTGGGCTCATGTGGTGATTGATGCCATCTATGATGAGCATCACACGTTGTTGGGCTATGCCAAAATTACGCGGGATATTAGCGAGCAGAAGGTCGTGATCGACAAAATCTCGTGGCTTGCTCGCTACGATGCGCTGACCGGGCTCCCTAACCGAGTCGAATTCTTCAGTTTTGTGGAGAAACTGTTCGCTGAGTCTGACTATAACCACATTGCTATTTGCACGGTTGATCTCGATAAATTCAAAGAGATCAACGATACCGAAGGGCATCTTGTGGGTGACCAGCTTTTGCAGCGGGTTTCGTCCTCAGTGCTTAAAGCGATGGAAAAAGATGAGATAGTTGCCCGCTTTGGTGGCGACGAATTTGTCGCCGCGAAGCCTTACAACCACGACGACGAACTGCGTAATTTCACCGAGCGCTTGCACAGCTGTTTTGTCGGCAAACAGATTTTTGCCCACAGCGAAATTACCGTTAGCGCCAGTATCGGCGTGGCGGTTTACCCGGATGACGCCACGGACATCAATACGCTTATCAGCAATTCAGATCTGGCGATGTACCGTGCCAAAGCTAATCTGGATAACAAGATCTGCTGGTATGAAAAAGACATGGACGAAAAAACGCGGCTGCGTAACCTGATGGCCGCGGATATTCGCCGTGGGATCAAAGAAGGGCAGTTCTTCATTCATTACCAGGAGAAACGCTCGCTGAAAGATAAGGCGATTACCGGCTATGAAGCGCTGCTTCGCTGGAATCACCCGGAGCAAGGACTGATTCCCCCTGATGAATTTATCCCTATTGCCGAGGAAAGCGGGGCCATTGTTCCGCTGGGCTATTGGGTGATTGAAACGGTATGTAAAGAGTCGCTTGCCAACAAGCTGGACAAAAAAATCTCGATCAATATTTCTCCAGTGCAGCTGCGTAATCTCAGCTTTATCGACAATGTCCGTGACATTCTCATGCGAACGGCGTGGCCAATAACGCTGCTTGAGTTTGAGGTGACGGAGACGGCGTTCATCATTAATAAAAAGCTGACGTTTAATATCCTGCATCAGTTCCAGAAAATGGGGATCAGCATTGCGCTGGATGATTTTGGTACCGGATATTCTTCTTTGAGCACGCTGCGGGAGTTCCATTTTGACGTTATTAAACTGGATCGCAGCTTCCTGACAAACGTTGAAAGTAACTTCCAGGCACGTTCCTTCGTTCGGGCGATCATTTCGCTCGGCAACTCCATCAATACGCCGCTAATCGCCGAAGGAGTGGAAACCAACGAGCAGCTACGTATTCTGGAGGAAGAAGGGTGTACCGAAATTCAGGGCTTCCTGTTTGGACAGCCGGTTGATATCAAAAATATTCATCGCTGAAAGGGCGGGCAGAATAGCGGCTGGCGCAAACCTGTGATCCACTTAACTCTCCGGGACTTCTGTGAGCTTCATTAACGCAAATCTGTGACGTGGCGCGTAATGTTTTTCCGCGCCGGGGCCGATGACCTTTGAAGGGAATTCCCCATACAAAGAGAGTCACGGACATGTCGATAAAAACTCTGACCCCACAAAACGGCGTGCGCTTCTGGCATCACATCCGGCTGGTGCCGCTGTTTTCCTCTATCCTCGGCGGCATTCTGCTGCTGTTTGCGCTATGCATCGGTTTCGCCAGCTATTTTCTCATTCAGAGTGACCGTGCGCTTCAGGACGTCACCGAAGAAATCCAGGTGCGAATGGGGCTGGCGGACAGCGCCAACCACCTGCGTACGGCACGTATCAATCTGATCAACGCCGGAGCCGCAAGCCGCGTGGCGGATATGGATCAGGTTAAGCAGAACGTGGCCAATGCCGAAGGGCTTATCAAACAGGCGCAGGCTGGCTTCAGCGCCTATATGGCCCGCAAGGTAAAAACGCCGGCAGACCAGGCACTGGACAAAGTGCTGCAGGATGATTTTGCGGCCTATCTCGAAAAAGGGATGAAGCCAATGCTGAAGTTCGCCAAAAACGGCATGTTTGAGGCGATCATCACCCATGAAAGCGAAGTGGTGCGCAAGCTGGACGGCGATTACGATGCCAAACTGCAGCAGGCCGTCAATATTCGCACCGACCGCGCAAACGCCCTGAGAGAACAGGCCGACAGCCGCACCCGCACCAGCGTGGCGTTGATGGCCGGGGCCTTTGCGCTGGCGCTGTTTATGACGGTGTTCACCTTCATCATGCTACGTCGCGTGGTGATTGGGCCGCTGCAGCGCGCCGCGAAGCGCATCGAGCACATCTCCGGGGGTGATTTGACCCTGCCAGCAGAGGCGACCGGCAACAGCGAAATTGGCAAACTCAGCCAGCACCTGCAGCATATGCAGCAGCAACTGGTCAGCACAGTCAGCACGGTGCGCGAAGGTGCCGAGGCTATCTATCAGGGCTCGAGTGAAATTTCCGCCGGCAATACCGATCTCTCTTCCCGCACCGAGCAGCAGGCGGCGGCCATTGAACAGACCGCCGCCAGCATGGAGCAGTTGACTGCCACGGTGAAACAAAACGCCGACAACGCCCACCACGCGACAAAGCTTGCGGAAGATGCCTCCCAGAAAGCCAGCGACGGCGGGCGTATTGTATCGGGCGTGGTCAGCACCATGGACAACATTTCAGCCAGTTCGAAGAAAATCTCTGAGATCACCGCGGTGATTAACAGCATCGCTTTCCAGACCAACATTCTGGCGCTGAACGCCGCTGTGGAAGCGGCAAGGGCGGGGGAACAGGGGCGAGGTTTCGCCGTGGTGGCAAGCGAGGTGAGAACGCTCGCACAGCGTAGCGCCCAGGCGGCAAAAGAGATCGAGGGGCTTATCAGCGAATCCGTGTCGCTGATTGACAGCGGCTCCCGCCAGGTGGCGCAGGCTGGCACCACGGTGACCGGAATTGTGGAGGCCGTCCGCCGCGTGACCGATATTATGCTGGAAATTGCCGCCGCTTCGGATGAGCAAAGCCGAGGCATTCAGCAGGTTGGGCAGGCGATACACGAAATGGATAACGTCACGCAGCAAAATGCCTCACTGGTGGAGGAGGCGTCAGCCGCTGCCGTTTCTCTGGAAGAGCAGGCCGCTCGCCTGACGGAGGCGGTCGGTACCTTCCGGCTGACGACAAGCTTCGCCGCTGCGCCGCAAAAACATCCCGTTATTTCTTCCCCAACATCTGCCCCGCGGCGCCCGGCGACGGCGTCTGCCGATAACTGGGAAACCTTCTGATTTACCTCTCGCGGCTCAGCAATGGGCCGCCTCTCACTTCTTTTAGTTTCGCTCCGCACGCTGTTGCGCCATGCCTTTAGAATCAGTAAGGTGTGCGCAAATTGACGAAATAGCCGGAAAAAACATGAGTTCAAAAGATCCGCTGCACGGCGTGACGCTTGAAGCGTTGCTTAACGCTCTGGTCGAACGTTACGGCTGGGCCGAAATGGCGCGGCAGGTAAATATCAACTGCTTTAAAAGCGATCCCACCATTAAGTCCAGCCTGAAGTTCCTGCGCCGTACGCCCTGGGCGCGCAAAGAAGTGGAAGAGATGTACATCGCTTCTCTGGATGAGCCAGAGACCAGAAACGACGCACCGGCGGACAGCCCCTGGGCCAACTGGCAGGCCAAAAATAAGGAATAACCATGCTAACTGGCCTGAATCACTTGACGCTTGCGGTGCGAGACCTGGCGCGGAGTCTGGCGTTTTATCAAAGCCTGCCGGGCATCAGGCTGCATGCGCGCTGGGACGCCGGGGCTTATCTTTCCTGCGGTGACTTATGGCTGTGTCTTGCTCTGGACGCAAAGGCCGGTGAGCGGCCCGCGCATTATACCCACTACGCGTTCAGCGTGAGCGCAGAGGCCTTTCCCCGAACGGTTAAGGCGCTGGAACAGCAAGGCGCGCGGGTCTGGAAAGACAACCGCAGCGAAGGGCATTCCTTCTACTTTCTTGACCCGGACAACCACCAGCTTGAGCTGCACGTCGGGGATTTAGCCAGTCGGCTTACGGCCTGTCGGGCAAAACCTTATCAGGGTATGACTTTTCAGGGCGTTGGCCTGACGGTGCGGCATGCCTCGCTGGAGGAGATCCTCGCGCTTTACCACCGCCTGCCCGAATTTGATGATTGTAAAAGCGTGGCGGATCTTCAGACTCGTCTCGCAACGAACCAAACCAGCCAGCTTATCGCCTGTGTCAACGGCGTTCCCGCCGGGTTTAAGCTCGGCTACGCGCTCGGTGAGACGGCGTTTTACAGCTGGCTCGGCGGCGTTTTACCTGAGTTCAGGCGGGACGGCGTCGCTCAGGCTTTACTGGTCGAGCAGGAAAAATGGGCGATGGAACAGGGCTTCTGCACGCTGACCGTGAAAACTCGCAACAAATTTCGCGGCATGCTAATGATGCTGCTTAAAAACGGCTATCAGCTTATTGAGATTGAGCCGAAGGGCGACCCGGACGATTACCGCCTGCTGCTGCGCAAGTCGCTGGCAGCCTGAAACAGCCCTTTCAGTCGCATCTGATTGGCGTATAGCCTTGACCGGGCTAGGCTACACGCTGGTTTTTAACCGGGAGGATCCCGCTCATGATGACATCTCCAACCTTGAGTCAGCCGACAATTCAGGCCGTTAATACGCTCGGCCAGTGGCTGGCGCAAAGCGATTTTACAGGCGCGCCGCAGGCACAGGATGCCGATCTGATTATCCTGGCCGGTAACGCCGTGATCCCAACCCTCGAGGCCGCGTGTGAGTTTGCCGCCAACAGTGAAAAACCGCTGCTCATCGCCGGCGGCATAGGCCATTCCACAACATACCTCTACGCGGAAATTGCTCGCCACCCGCGCTACAACACGATTCCAACCACCGGCCGTGCCGAAGCGGCGATCATCCAGGACATTGCCCACCAGTTCTGGAAAGTCCCGAACGAGAAAATTATTACCGAAGAGAAATCGACCAACTGTGGGGAAAACGCGCGGTTTAGCGTGGAGAAAATGGCCGAACATGGCCTGAGCCCCGAGCGTGTGCTGATTATTCAGGATCCGACCATGCAGCGCCGCACCGTGGCGACTTTTGCTCGGGTTTGGCAGGGCGACGCGCAGGCGCCGGAATGGCTAAGCTGGCCCGGTGTGGCTCCTGAATTAGTCGAGGGAGAACAGGGCACTGTTTTTGCCGGAGAAGCTGAAGGTTTATGGCCGATTGAGCGCTACGTTTCGCTGGCGCTGGGTGAGATCCCTCGCTTACGTGACGACGCAACCGGCTATGGCCCGCAGGGGCGGGACTTTATCGTTCACGTCGATATTCCCCCGCAGGTGATGGCCGCCTGGCATGCGCTCCAGCAGGACATGGCGCTAAGCGCATTGATTCGCCAGCGGGGGCTGTAATCCCTCGATCTTGCCCTGATAAACGTTATGGCTAAAAAATCACACGCTGAAACAAATTAACGCCCATAATATGTTGATGTTAATACTCTTTTAATGTTTCTTCGTTATCCTGACATTCAACGTAATTT
The DNA here is from genome assembly GCF_037150195.1 of Cedecea sp. VD22. NCBI lineage: Bacteria > Pseudomonadati > Pseudomonadota > Gammaproteobacteria > Enterobacterales > Enterobacteriaceae > Cedecea > Cedecea sp. VD22. The sequence continues at coordinate 387,570 of NZ_JBBCPX010000002.1, read as the reverse complement.
CAGGGCAGGGTCTCTCATGCGGACTAAATATACCTCGGTACAGATTTCGATCCACTGGCTGGTTTTTCTGCTGGTCGTGGGGGCTTATTGCGCCATGGAGCTGCGTGGCTTTGCCCCGCGCAGCTACCGGCCACTGATCAACGCCATTCATTTCACCTGCGGCATTTCCGTGCTGGGGTTGATGGTTGCCCGTCTGCTGGTTCGCATCAAATACCGCGCCCCGGCCATTGTGCCAAAGCCGCATCCGGCGGCGATCGGCATCTCTCATCTGGTCCACACGATTGTCTATCTGATGTTTATTGCGCTGCCGGTGCTGGGCTTCCTGGCAATGTACTATCGCGGCAGTGACTGGGTGGCCTTTGGGTTAAACATGCCGGTGGCGGCGGTGCCGGACGAAGACATGGAGTTTAGTCTCAAGTCCTGGCATGAACTCCTCGCCAACACCGGCTATTTCGTGATTGGCATCCACGCCTTCGGCGCGCTGTTTCACCATTACGTCTGGAAAGACAATACGCTGCTGCGGATGATGCCCGGCAAGCGCCAGCGGCCCTGAGCGCCAGCCGCTAGCCTTTTGAATACTGCCGGGGTGAGCAGCCCATCACCCGCTTAAAAGCTTTACCGAACGCGCTTTCAGATTCATACCCCAATGCCACCGCAATACGCGCCAGGGAATCACCCGACTGGCGCAGCCTGTCGCAGGCCAGCATCATGCGCCAGCGCGTCAGGTAATCGATAGCGGATGCGCCCGTCACCGCTTTGAACCGGGCGGCAAACGCCGACCGCGACATTCCCACGCGCTCAGCCAGTTTTTCCAGCGTCCAGTTGAAAGCGGGCTCTTTATGCATGCAGGTCAGGGCCAGACTAAGCTGTTTATCCGCCAGCGCATACAGCCAGCCCACGGCGGGTTGCTGAGCTAAGTGCAGCCTCAAAGCCTGAATCAGCAGCATCCACGCGAGCTGCTGAATAATAAGCGCGCTACCGGGGCGAGGCTGGCGGACTTCATCGGACATTTGATCCAGCGCCCAGCGCATGGCGGCCTTACTTTCAGGTTTCTGAATGCAGACCACCGGCGGCAAAGAACTCAGCAGCAGATCGGCCGCTTCCCCGCTCAGCACAAAATGGCCGCCGACCAGGAAACAGCTTTCCTGCTGGCCGGGGACAACGTCAGGCCCCAGCTTGCCCGCCTGGCGCAGCGTGTAGAAATCTACAGGTGCGGCATCAAGCCCGGTCGCGAGGCAAAAAGGCGGCCCCGGCGGCAGGAGATAACAGTCCCCCGCCTGCAGCAGCAGCGGCTCGTTCATACCCTCAACCGAAAGCCAGCAGCGGCCTGACACCACGGCATAACACTTGATGCCGGCATGCTCAGGCCACTGAATGGCCATATTTTCATACAGCGCCACGCCGCCGGAGGCATAGCTCTGGGGTTTCAGCAGAGAAAGCAGTTCAGACAGCGGATCCATAGCAACTCCAGACGATGAGACCAAAAATGGCGACTTTTGAACATTGTTCGTCTTTCTTCCCCTGTTTACAGTAAATCCCGTCGGACGGCAACTCAGTCCTCAGTGACGTTTTGGGGTAATGACTATGCGTATTTTTGTCACCGGTGCGACCGGTTTTCTTGGCTCGGCCATCGTGCAACGGCTGCTCGCCGCCGGGCATCAGGTACTGGGGTTAACGCGTTCTCAGCGCGGAGCCGAGGCTTTATCAGCCTGGGGCGCAAAAGCACATTATGGCGATCTGGATGACCTCGCCAGCCTGCAGCACGGGGCAGATCTTGCTGATGCCGTGATTCACACAGCGTTTAATCATGATTTCTCTAACTTTGTCGCCAACTGCGAGGCGGACGGGAAAGTGATTACTGCCATGGGGGACGCGCTGGTGGGCTCGGTTCGCCCGATGGTGATCACCTCCTTTGTGGCAATGGGCGCCACTGAACCGGGCCAACCGGCGACGGAAGCGGGGTATAACCTTCAGACGCCAAACCCACGCAAGGCCACGGAAATTGCCGGTGCCAGCCTGCTTGAGCGAGGCGTTAACGCCTCTTTTGTACGCTTGCCGCAGGTGCATGACACCTTCAGGCAGGGGCTAATTACGCCGCTTATTGAGCTGGCTCGCGACAAAGGCGTGGCGGCATATGTTGACGAAGGCAAAAACCGCTGGTCGGCGGTGCATCTGAGCGATGCTGCCCGTCTGTATGTTCAGGCGGTGGAGAGAGGCGTGGCCGGGGAGCGCTACAACGCCGTGGCGGAAGAAGGGATCGCGACTAAAACGATCGCCGAAACGATCGGGCAGGGCCTTGGTGTGCCGGTACGCAGCATTGCCGCCGACAAAGCCAACGATCATTTTGGCTGGCTGGGAAATTTTGCCGCCCACGACATGTCGGCCTCCAGCGCCATCACGCAGCAGAAAACAGGCTGGCGGCCATCGGGACCTGGTCTGATTGAAGACTTGCAGAAGATGAAATACCGCTAATTACCCATCGCCCGGCCTAAAACCGGGCGATGGGCTGACAATCAGAAGCGAACTTCGCCACCAAAAATCCAGGTTCTGCCGCGGGCGGTATTCGCCCGGCTGGCGTCATCTCCAGGTCCGGGCATCATATTGAGCTTGTTCAGCGCCTCGGAGTAATCCCGGTTCATCAGGTTTTGTACCGTGAGTTTCAGCATCAGATTGCGGTTCACCTCATAAGTGCCGTAGAGGTCGATAATCGTCGGGATCTGCGGTAAATCCTCTTTAACGATGGCTCCGGTACGCTCATCGGTTTCGAAATCAGGCGACAGCCGCCGTGCTTTACCGGTGTACTTCACTATCGTCCCGAGGGTCAGAGCCTTATCGAAGAAGCGCACGCCGGCATCCAGCGTCATGTATTTCCGTGGCAGCTCGGTAATATCCCCCGCGCCAAAGTAGGTGCTGGCGATAGACGTGGGCTGGTCGGTCTGCTGCTGGCTGAAGGAGAGGCGACTAAAGGCGAAGCCTGCGTCGTAGTCCATCTCCAGCTCCACGCCGTGAGCGGTGACGCCGGTGGCCGAGTTCACGTAAATGTACATATTGTCGCTGTACTCGTCGCTGATGTCCGCCCAGTCATTGCCCAGGACCTCGGTCATATTGCATTTTCTACCGCCGGTGCAAACCTGATAAGACTCGCTGAAGATATAGTTCTGGATCCTGCTGCGGTAGGCCAGCGCCTTAAAGCGCAGCGAGTCCTGCTGAACGAGCAGATCTTTGGTGTCGATATTAAATCCGGCCTGCCAGGTTTCCGCAAGTTCAGGTTTTAAGAACGGGTTCATGGATGCGCCGCCGGAGTTGGAGAAAAACATCTCCTGAATATTTGGCGCACGCATCGATTTACTGTAGCCGACAAATGGCTGAAGCCACGGCGTAGCCTGGGCCGACAGCTGGACCGATGGGTTAAAACCACTTTCTCGTTGGTCAACGTCGTAACTTCCCTGGGGGACGCAGACAACGCGTTCGTCACAGGGCGGCTTATGCCCGGTAATTCGGTTGCGCGTGTAGTTGAGGTTAAGATCCGCCTGCCAGATACCGCGCGTCACCTGCAGCCCGGTGTATAACGCCGAAATATCCTGCCGCCCGGAAGGTGCGAATGGATTGTTTTCTATAGCCTCCTGGTTGGTTTTCTCATCCCCTGCGGCGGCATTAATAAGCCTGGTGTAACGGGTGCGCATTAGCTTACTGCCCAGCGTAAACGCCAGATCGTTATCGCCCAGGCTAAAACGGCTGGTATTGTTTATATCCAGCGCATCGGAACGGTTTTGCGCGGAGGTGCTGTAAAAAGTAAACAACGAATCATCCCGGTATTTCTGATCGCCGCGGCTGGTGCTGGCCGCGACGTTAAAATCAATTAGCTCAGAGAACGGGGCATAGTGATATTTAATATAATAATCGTCGCTGGTGATGTCCCGGCGGGAGAATCTATTTTCATAGGTTCTCGCCGACAGTTCGACACTATTAAATTCGTTGGGCTTAATATCCATTTTATAAAGCTGGGATTTCGGGTTCTGCTTCATGAATTTATCGTAACCAAACTCTTCACTATTAATGCCTGAGCCGTTCGAGAAATTAGAATAAATAGAACTGCCGCTGATGGCGGCCATTGCGCCCAAGCTCCCTGTGTCGCTAAAGGCGTCTGTTCTTCCGGCCGTCGCAATCATCCCGCTGCGCCCGATCCCGTTGCTGCCCACCGAGAAGCGCGACCGCAACCCGTAATCATTCCCCTTAAAAATCACGTCATCGACGCCGAGGGTGCGCATGTTTGCGCTGCCGGCAAGGGCGTTGATTCCCGCGGAACCACTGCTGTCCCCACGCGTAACGTCCACGCCGACCAGGAAATTCGGGTCGATAAGCACCCCGGCCTGGTTGTTAGTGGAGCCGTGAACGGTAGTGCCGGACGTTGTGGTGCCGTAAAAGCTTTGGGTAATGCCGTCCACCATTGTGTTAACCCGGCCAAAACCGCTCATCCCGCGAATGTTCACGCTCACCGTCCCCTGGCCAGGATCGATTTGGGTATAGGTGCCAGGCATACTGCGGAGCGTGGCATCCAGAGATTGCAGGTTTTTATCCGTGGCGCGGGAGCTGGTTGCGCCAGGTTTTTCCAGCGCCTCTTGTTCGCGGGTAATATTTCCGGCGGAAACATTAAGTGGGCTAAATACCGCCGAGCCTTTTTTGTCCCCGTTAGTTATTTCATCACTATTTTTTGCCAATCCGCTGGCGCTGAGCAATAACATGCCCGAGCCGAGAGTTACGGCCAGTTTATTAACGTTCATACGTGTCCTTGAAGTATTGTAATAAAATAAAAGTTATTTTAATTATTATGTTGCCTGAGTAGGCCTTCCCATTAAGGGAAGGCTTCCAGGTTAGTGCTGTTTATCTGCCTCCAGAATAAAACTGTATTCGAGGGCGGTATTCTCCAGGCGTTTTATTCGGCCTGATTTACCGCCGTGCCCGGCCTGCATCTCGGTCATCAGAAGGATTTTGCCGGAGCCCCGCTGGTTTTCACGCAGCTTCGCGACCCACTTTGCTGGCTCCCAGTATTGCACCTGCGAGTCGTTGAGGCCGCTGGTCACCAGCAGATTTGGGTAGTGCGAAGGCTTAACGTTGTCGTAAGGACTCCAGGATTTGAGCCGCAGATAGTCCGTCTTACGGTGTGGGTTGCCCCATTCGTCATATTCTCCCACCGTGAGCGGCAGGGATTCGTCCAGCATGGTTGTCACCACATCCACAAACGGCACCTGCGCCACCACGGCATTAAAGAGTGTGGGCTGCTGGTTAATCACGTTGCCCATCAGCAAGCCGCCAGCGCTTCCGCCCATGGCGTAAAGTCTGCCAGCCTGCCCGAAGCCCAACTTAACCAGGCCGTGGGTTGCATCGAGAAAATCATTAAAGCTGTTGGGCTTGTTTTCCAGCTTCCCTTGCTGATACCAACGCTGGCCAAGCTCACCCCCGCCGCGAACGTGCACAATAGCGAACACAAAACCGCGGTCCAGAAGGCTGAGTCTGTTGGCGCTGAAGGCCGGATCCATGCTCATTCCGTAGGCACCATAGCCGTAAACCAGCAGCGGGCTGTGGGCCGGTTTGAACATTTTTTTGTTATACACCAGCGAGACGGGCACCTTCACGCCGTCGCGGGCGGCGATCCAGATCCGCTCGCTGTGGTAATTCTCCGGCGAGGTGTTATTGACCTCCTGGCGTTTTAGCAGGGTACGTTCGCCGCTGGCCAGATCCCATTCATAAGCGCTGGTGGGCGTGGTCATCGAAGAGTAGCCATAGCGCAGCTTGCCGGCCTGTGGCTCCGGGTTATAGCCGAGCCAGGCCATATAGCTGGCGTCATCAAACTGTAGCGTCTGCTCACTGTGGTTCAGCCAGTTAATCTTGCGTATCTGGCTCAGCCCGTCCCGGCGTTCAGCCACCACCAGCCAGTCTTTAAATAGGGTGAATCCTTCCACCATTTTATTGGGTTGGGGCGCAACCACTGCCAGCCATTTGTCGCCGGGTGCGTGGCTTTTATACAGCCCAAAATTGGCGCTTTCCTGGTTTGCACGCAGGTAGAACTCTCCCGCAAAATGGTCGAGATAATATTCAATCCCCGGCCTGCGGGTGACGAAAAGTACCGGGGGTGTTTCGGGTTTATCCGCATCGATCAGGCGGGCTTCTGATGAGGTGCTGGCACTGAGCGTGATGATTAAATAGCGGTCCGAAGCCGAACGGGAAAGCCCAAGATAATAGCCGCCGTCAGCCTCTTGATAGACCAGCACGTCCTCGGCAACAGGCGTGCCGGGACGATGCCGCCAGACCTGCGAGGGCACCAGGGTTTGTGGATTATTGCGGATATAAAACAGGTAGCGCCCGTCATTAGACCACACCATATTCCCGGAGGTGTTTTCGATCGCATCCGGGAGCCATTTTCCGCTGTTCAAATCGCGCAGCGAAAGGCGATACTGGCGGCGGCCCGTTGTGTCCTCGGCAATCGCCATCATCTGATTGTCCTGACTGACGACCAGGCCATTTAGCTGGTAATAGGCCTGGCCTTTGGCACGCAGGTTGCCGTCCACCAGCGTTTGCCAGTCACCTTCGCCCCCGACGAGCTGCCGCTGGCTGACGGCGTATTCTTGCCCGGCCAGATAAACATCCTGATAGCGATAACCGTTTCGCTGGAAGGGTACAGAGCGGTTTTCCTGGCTCATTCGCGCCACCATTTCCCGATACAGCGTGTCCGTTAACGCTGCGGACGGCTTCAGTACCTCGCGGGCGTAATTATTCTCCTCCTCAAGATGACGCAGCACTTTCGCGTCGCTGCGGCTGTCATCCCTGAGCCAAAAATAGTTATCCACGCGAACATCGCCATGCTCAATAAGCTGGTGGGGAATTTTGGGCGTAGCCGGGGGCTGCGGCGCGTCGGCGATTGCCCAACGGGCAGATAGCGAACAGACGAGGAGCAGCGGGGTGGCTTTCCATAGTTTTTCCATGAGGCGTCCTTAATGTCGGGCGATGGAGCGCCCTGCCGAATATTCAGCATAAAGTTAACGTTCAGGTTGTGGGGCTTAGCGCTAGCTTCGGCTAAGTTCCGTCAGGTCGAAATTGATTGGCATTGTGACGTTATACACGCCTCCCTTTAAGCGCTCGACGGGCGGTTTCGGCAGCGGCTGGGCACGTTCTAAAACGGCCACGGCTTCCCGATCAAGCGAGCGCGTTCCCGATGAACCGGTTAGAGAACTGGCAACAACTTTGCCCGCAGCATCCACGGTAAACGTCACCACTGCGATGCCCGTTCTGGCACGCTGACGGGCGTCGCCGGGGTAGCGTTTGAAGCGGTTGAGATGGCCTTTGACCCGGCTCTCCCAGCTATCCTGCTGGCTGTGTTGTTTCTCGGCATCACTGTGGTAAGGCGCGGCAATACGCGAGGACACCACGCTGGGCTGAGGAGCGGCATTGGTCGAGATGGCCGCCTGGCTGCTGTCGCTGGTTTGCTCCCTGACGTTGCGCGGTGGGCGAGGTTTTTTCTTTTCACCTTCGGCAGCTTTTTTCCGACGAGTGACTTCAATCACCGCATCTTTGGCTATCGGCAAAGGCTGCTGTTGCTTGTCTTCAGCCTGCTGCTTTTCTTCTGCTGCCGCTGACTCCTGCTGGGCAATGCCCACCGGAAGCGGGACTGGTGTCGGCGGGGCTTCGATATCGTCGGCCCATTGCAGCATCACGGCGGGCGCAGGCTCCAGGGCAGAGGGCGTGTCAGACACCTGCCAGATTAGCGCTAAAAAAAGGCCTCCGTGGAGAAGCAGAGACAGCGTAAAACCCGTGCCGCTTCTGCCCGCCAGAGAAGGCGTCAACGTGTCTGTCATCGACGGTTACCGTTTTGCCGGAGCAGGCGCAACAAACCACACATAATCAGCCTGCTCTGCCGTGATAGTCATGCCTTTTTCCGCCAGCATCAGCACTACCGGCTTCGAGGCGGGAGACAAGTCCTCCATATGCAGCGGCACGCCGATGCTCCTGGACGCATGATATCCGCCCGCAATCAGTAAAGCGGGCGTTGGGGCGCTCAGCAACTGTTGGGCCATATAGCGATCGCGCTGCTGCTGAATCGCCAGCATTGACGTCAGCTGTTGGCCTTCGATGTTGCCCCCGTGCATGGCAATAATCGTTTCTTTCAGCGCGGCCTGTACGGCGGGCGCGGTTGATTTTTTCCCTTCCGGGAAGCGCGGGTCTTTATAAAGACGCATTATCTCATCGCGGTTGATATTGGCGTTGAGTAAAGGTGAGGGCGCGCGCAGGGCTTCGGTCACGACGCCGCCATACATCTCCCACGGCCAGCCTTTCTGCCAGTGAAGCAGTTCCTGATTGCGGCTGTCCCGCACCTGCGGCTCCTCTTTGAGCCAGGCCTTCACCTGGGTGACGCGCGGCTGTTGGCTGGCGGTTAGCATCTCCAGCAGGACGCTGCCCTGAGGGCGCTCTTTTTGCAGATTCTGCAGTAGCCAAAGCTCAATCTGGTGATGTTCGGCGTTATCGTGCTTTTCGCCGACGATAAGCCGCTGAGCGCTGGCGAGTTTGGCCAGCAGCTGTCGTTCTGTCAGCGTTTCGCCACTTTGTAAATCAATGATTTGCCCATGCGTGACGGCGACATGGCTTGCCGCTTGAGGCGAGGGAGGGGTTTGGCTGCAGGCGCTGAGGCCCAGGCTGGCTAACGCTATCAAAGACGTAAGGATCAATTTTTTATGCATATCTTTTGCCCGGAGGTAGCCTTCACTGGCTGTTAGTCTTGATGTCGATCAATTTACCGCGGGCAGGATGTTAACAAATAAAATATTTAAATGATACTCATTATCATTTAAATATTCTTACAGGCAGGTGATTTGAGCGACAGTTAGCGTTGATAACAGCAAAAATGCCGCCTGAGGGCGGCATCTGTAGAGCAAAATAGCGTGATTGCTTAGCGAGTGTAACGCGGCGCTGGCTGAGAAGCGCTCAGATGCGAGCTAATCACCCGGCGTTCAGCCTCCCAGTTATCCCATTCGTGGCCATCCTGCAACGAAGGAATGGTCACCTTTTCACCGGCATCAAGGCCGACCAGCGCGGCATCCACCATATCTTCGGTACTCATCACCCAGCTTTGCGGCAGATTTTCGTGCCCGCCCACGCCGGCAATATTCCAGAAATCCGTGGCCGTGGCGCCAGGCAGCACGGCCTGAATGCGCACGCCGGACTCCGCCAGCTCCTGCTGCAAAGAGTGACTCAATGCCAGCACGAACGCTTTACTGGCCCCGTAAACACCGTTCAGCAATTCAGGGGCAATAGCGACGACCGAAGCAATGTTAATAATGGTGCCGTGCCGGCGGGCAGCCATTGCCGGGGCCGCCGCATAGGTCAGGCGAGTTAACGCCGTCACGTTGAGGTCTATCATCGCGGTCATTTCATCCACGCTGGCTTCCAGCACGCTTTCTTTTGAGCCAAAGCCCGCGTTATTCACTAGCAGCGTAATAGACTCGTCGTTTTTTAGCCGCGTTTCGATCTGCAGCAGCTCTGTCGCGTTACCCAGATCGGCGGGAACAACCTCCACCGATTGCCCGCTTTCTTCACGAATGCGCCGGGCGACCTGGTTAAGACGGTCCGTGTTGCGAGCCACCAGAATCAGGTTATAACCGCGTTTAGCCAGGCGGGCCGCGTAGACGGCGCCGATCCCGCCGGATGCCCCGGTGACGAGGGCTGTGCCTGTAGATGTGTTGCTCATTGTGTAGCTCCTGAAAAGGGGGTTAATTGACGAAAGCAACATTAACACTGGCTTTTTGTGTCTCAAATGTCATATAAACGTCTTTTTATGACATCATCAATCACGGCGGTCTGCCACATGCAAAAGGTCGGTTTTGTTGTTACCCCCGGGTATTCCACCATGGGATTCGCCGTCATTACGGCATTTGAAGTGGCTAACCTGATGGCGAGCGAGCCGGTGTATGAGCTGCATTTGCTGTCTGAGCAGGGCGGCGGGGTGCCTACGTCGGCAGGGTTTGAGGTGATGACTGAGCCAATGGCGGATACGCAGTACGATCTCCTGCTGTTCGGCGCCACGATGGAACAGGCTTCCCCCGCGACGATTGATTTTGTTCGCCAGGCGGCGGTCTATGCGCGCCGCGTGGCCGCCGCCTGCCTCGGAACCTTTTTATTGGCCGAAGCCGGGTTGCTTGAGGGGCGGCGAGCCACCACGCACTGGATGTATGCGCGAGATCTGCAGCAGCGTTTTCCGGGCATCAGCGTGGAAGAAGATAAGATTTTTATTTGCGACGGGCCTTACTGGACCTCTGCGGGGATGACGGCGGCCATCGATCTTGCGCTGGCGCTGATTGAAGACGATCTTGGGGCTGATATCGCCCGCACCATCGCCAGGAAGCTGGTGCTCTATCATCGGCGCGCCGGTGGGCAGTCTCAGTTTTCCTCCCTTCTTGAACTGGAGCCTAAATCTGATCGTATTCAAAAAGTGATGACTTACGCCCGCGCACACCTGGAAAACGCCTTGAGCGTGGAAGAGCTGGCGGCGGTGGCGAATTTATCTCCCCGCCAGTTTAGCCGCAGCTTTCAGGCTGAAACCGGCCAGTCGCCCGCTCGCGCGATCGAACATTTGCGCCTGGAGTCCGCCCGTATGCTGCTTGAAACCAGCGCCCGCTCCATCGACGAAGTGGCTCGGCAAACCGGGTTTGGCGAGCGGGACAGAATGCGCCGGGCGTTTCTTCGCGCCTACGGCCAGCCGCCGCAGGTAATACGCCGCCAGGCGCGAGGAGATGAAGAACCGCAAGCCTAAAATTGGCAGTGGCGATGTGTGTTTATCTCTGTATTATCAGGCGGATAATTGTCTGACAGAGAGAGAAAAGTATGGCCAATTTAGTCTATTACGTCGCCGCGACGCTGGATGGTTACATTGCCGATCGGCAGCATCAGCTGGACTGGCTAATGAACTTCCCGCTGGGGGATGACGCCACGCCATACGATGAGTTCTATCAGACCGTTGGGGCGGTGATCATGGGGGCGGAAACCTACAGCTGGATTCTGGAAAACTCGCCAGAGGCCTGGCCCTATGCCGATGTCCCGGCATTTATCGTCACGCATCGTTCGCTATCGGTGCCTGAAGGGCAAAACATCACGCGGGTACAGGGCGAAGCCGTCGACATTATCGCGCAAGCCCGCGAAGCCGCCAAAGGCAAAGATGTCTGGCTGGTAGGCGGAGGTAAAACTGCCGCCTGGTTCGCCGAAGCCGGAGAGCTGCAGCGCCTGTTTGTCACCCAGATCCCGGTCGTTATCGGGGCCGGGATCCCGCTGCTGCCGGTGAGCCAGGCGTTGAGTTTTTCTACAGTGAATCAGCGCGTGCTAAAGAGCGGGGCCATCGAGTTTATTGCTGATGTAAGTAAGCTGTAGAAAACTATTCAGGTGATAAATTTATTTTTTGCTGCTTTCGCCATCTTTGCGAACGATGGCGTAAGGCAGCCAATAACGGTAGCAACCCAGGATGGGTTTTTACTTCCGATATAAATTGCCCTGGCCCGACCTCGCTCGCCCCCAGATTTCTTCATCCGTCAGCGTGGTTTCAATTAGCTCGATGGGGGCACCATTGTCGTTAATGACGGCCACGAAAAAGTCATCAATGGGTTCATAAGGCCCCAGGATAACATCCTCTCCTTCGATAGCCTTTGACAGATTATCAACTTTGAACGCCACGTGTGGCACGGTTTTTAGCAGAGGATGCAGCGGTGATTCATCGGTAAATCTGTGCCACTGGACGCGAAATTTACCCGGATTATCGGCGGTGTACATCCCGGCTTTTTCACTGTAGGTGCCTTCAGTCAGACTATCCTGCAAAGGAATGCCAAAATGATGGAAGGTGTAAGTTACGTCAGGCTTCATGTTGCCTCGCTGATTGGTTTCGTCACTGTTTTCGATACAGCCCAGCCATTGAGCTAGCTGGGCTGAATACGTATTTTGCCATTACTCCGTTTGGCGCGCGGCAGAAAAATCGTTGGCCCGACGCCAGCGAAACACATCGACTCCGATAAACATAAGCAGGCTAATGCCGAGTACCGGCATGGCAACACCGAGCAGAATCGCAATAATCAGAACCGATACTCTTCCTCGGAGGGATAAATCGTACCAGCTCTGTGTCAGCGTCAGGAGCGGATTGTACCTGGCCGGCGTGGGACGACGTATCCACCACAGGCGGTAGCCAATGACAATCATTACACATAAGCCTGTACCGAAAGCAATCAACAGCAATTGATTAGCCAGGCCAAACAGCACGCCCATATGGATGTCTACGCCCCATCGGGTCAGCTTTGCCATCAGGGGAAACGTTTCAAATCTGGTGTGGTCCACGACTCGCATCGTGGCAACATCGATAGCCACAGCGTCGACCTGAGTCGGCCAGCCGCGATCAATTTCTGTCACAGTCCAGGCTTTGTCGTGACTTCTGGCTGGCCTTATCTCGATAGCGTTTGCATCAATCCCGACGCTTTGTGCTAACTGACGCGTTTTATCAAACTGGGAAAGGTCCGGCGACATATCCATGTTCATGGGCATAGCCATACCGGCATGATGCTCTGCATGCGGGTCCTGAGCACCGTTTGTGCCGCTGAGTTGCGTTTTAAGCTGGGGAGTTTCCCAGTTTAATGCCGCTCGCAGCAGATCCACATTGCCGCCTGCCCACTGCGACCAGGTTAAACCGGTGACAGAGAACACCAGCATACCTGCCAGCAGTAACCAACCGAGGGTCACATGCCAGCGGCGGGTACGCTGGACAAGATTATTCATTCGGCGTTTGGGGCGGGTATAAAACCAAAGTGCGATCCCGCCGCAGGCGACAATCCACATCCACGAGGCGGCTAATTCACTGTAAAGCCTGCCTGCGGAGCCTAATAACAGAGAGCGATGCGCATAATCAATCCATTGCCGCAGAGGCAAAATGCCCGAGGTGCCATAGACCGTCATGTCTCCCTTTACGGCCAAAGTGATGGGATCGATGAATATAGCCCTGCTTTCTGACGTTCCCAGGCCCGACGCGTTAAACATTACTCGGGTTGTCACGCCGGGGAGTATTCCCGGACGAACGGCGTAGAGCGGCAAATGCTCGCCCGTGACTTGCCTGGCCACGGCAATCTGTTCAGCAAGCGAGTGAGCTTCACCGCTTGTGTTTGCCGTTAGCGCATCATGATAAATAAACTGCTCCAGTTGAGGCGTGGCAACGTAAAGCGTGCCGGTTAGCGCTGCTACAAAAATAAAAGGCCCTACAAATAAACCAATAGCAAAATGCAATCGACGCAGAAAATTTATCCAGGCCGCGCGCGGGGTGCAGGTGGTCATACTTTTCCTTAATACAAGCAAAACGAAGTTATGGCGTTAAAACGCCCATATTTTATTTTTCAGCAGGTAAAGTCGTTTATGCCGGAGGCGCGCGAGGATGAGGAAAAAGCCAGGCAAAGAAATGCCGTATTTCGAGTAAAGGCGATGAGGGTTGAAAGCCCTGGAGCAAGAAAAGAGTATGAAGTGGAGTAATTAACTCTGGCTGTAAGCCTGGCATGTGCGACATTAGCACACAGTAACCGCAGGCCTCAGCGTGATCGACGGGCATCAAAACCGGTTTATGCCCGGCGTGGTGCTCATGCATTTCCATCATAGGGTGATGCATCATGCCTGGCATCATCGCCATTGGCGATTTCTGCAGAGAAATCGAGACGAGCGGCGCCAAAACGATCAGGGCAAGCGCAAACAGCGCCAGCCCTGTGGCGATAACTCTGCTACGACCACGATAAAATTGATTCTCTGCCATGCTCCCCCCAGAATGCCGGAGGAGTGTAAATGATTTGAAGCGGTGAAGTTAACAAATGTTGTTGGTGCTGGCGCTGGCCTGCCGTTTCTTCAGATCAAAAAGAAGAACCGCCCAGGGTGTATGGCGGGCACATGAACCCCGATAGATTCGCTGAGTTTGTTAAATTTTCTCAACCAACTGATAATTATATAAAATATAAAAATTATCAATAACCTAAAAATTACGTTACTATACCCCCCTACAGTATCAAAGGGGCGGTTATGCCACACTCTCCGGAAGACAAAAAACGTATTTTGACCCGCGTCAGGCGCATTCGCGGCCAGGCCGAGGCGCTTGAGCGCGCGCTGGAAAACGGCGATCCGTGCCTCGCCATTTTGCAGCAGATCGCGGCCGTTCGCGGGGCAGCCAACGGCCTGATGGGCGAAATGATGGAAATTCATCTTAAAGACGAGCTGGTCACCGGCGACACCTCCGAAGAGCAGCGCACGCTGCGGATGGCGGAAGTCGGGAATTTGCTGCGCTCTTATCTAAAATAAAAACACCCCCACCAAAAGGAACAAAACAATGAAATCACGTGCTGCGGTGGCCTTTGGGCCGGGTAAACCTTTGGAAATTGTGGAAATCGACGTTGCACCCCCGCAAAAAGGTGAGGTGCTGGTGAAAATCACCCACACCGGCGTTTGCCATACCGATGCTTTCACGCTGTCCGGCGACGATCCGGAAGGCGTATTCCCGGCGGTGCTGGGCCACGAAGGCGGCGGCATCGTGGTGGAAGTGGGCGAGGGCGTGACCAGCCTGAAGCCGGGCGACCACGTTATTCCGCTCTACACCGCAGAATGCCGCGAGTGTAAGTTCTGTAAATCCGGCAAAACTAACCTCTGCCAGGCCGTTCGCGCCACGCAGGGCAAAGGCCTGATGCCGGATGGCACCACCCGCTTCTCCTACAACGGTGAGCCAATTTATCACTACATGGGTACCAGCACTTTCAGCGAATACACCGTAGTGGCGGAGATCTCTCTGGCTAAGGTCAACCCTCAGGCGCCACTGGATAAAGTGTGTCTGCTTGGCTGCGGCGTGACCACCGGCATCGGCGCGGTGCACAACACGGCAAAAGTGAAAGAGGGCGATACCGTGGCGGTATTTGGCCTCGGCGGGATCGGCCTGGCGGTGATTCAGGGCGCGGTGCAGGCTAAGGCCGGGCGAATCATTGCCGTTGATACCAATCCGGAGAAATTCACCCTCGCGCGTGAAATGGGCGCCACCGACTGCATTAACCCGAAAGATGACGAGAAGCCGATTCAGGATGTGATCGTTGAGCTGACCGACGGCGGCGTGGATTACAGCTTCGAATGTATCGGCAACGTGAACGTGATGCGTTCCGCGCTGGAATGCTGCCACAAAGGCTGGGGCGAGAGCGTGATTATCGGCGTGGCCGGGGCGGGGCAGGAAATTAAAACCCGCCCATTCCAGCTGGTGACTGGTCGCGTCTGGCGTGGCTCAGCGTTCGGGGGCGTTAAAGGCCGCACTCAACTGCCGGGCATGGTAGAAGATGCAATGGCGGGCAAAATCAATTTGGATCCGTTCATTACTCACCGCATGCCGCTGAACAAGATCAACGAAGCGTTTGACCTGATGCATGAAGGAAAATCGATTCGCACCGTGATCCACTTCGGCGAAGAGTAAGCAGTAAAAAGGGAAGGCGAAATGCCTTCCCATATAGCGTTAAACCAGGGGGAGGCCAAAAGCCTCCCTTTCGTTTTACTGCTGTAGGTCGAAACGGTCGAGATTCATTACCTTTGTCCATGCGGCGATAAAGTCTTTGACGAACTTCTCTTTGGCATCCTGGCTGGCATACACTTCCGCCAGGGAGCGCAGCACGGCGTTAGAGCCAAAGACCAGATCGGCGCGGGTGCCGGTGTATTTTACTTCTCTGCTAAGGCGATCGCGGCCCTCAAACACTTCGGAGCCTGCGTCAGCGGCTTTCCACTCGGTACGCATATCCAGCAGATTGACGAAGAAATCATTCGTCAGCTCACCCGGACGAGAAGTCAGCACGCCGTGCTGGCTTTCATCGTAGTTAACGCCCAGCGCGCGCAAACCGCCGATTAAGACCGTCAGCTCAGGAGCCGTCAGCGTCAGCTGCTGCGCCTTGTCGATCAGCAGCGCTTCGGTTGAGGTGGCATTCGCAATGCGGCGATAGTTTCGGAAGCCGTCAGCGGCCGGTTTCAGCAGCTCGAAGGACTCGATGTCGGTCTGCTCCTGAGTGGCGTCCACGCGCCCCGGCGTGAACGGTACTTTGCTGTGGCTGGCCTTCTCAATGCCTACCACGCCGGCCAGCACGATGATGTCCGCCAGCGACGCTTTGCCGGATGCCTTCTGAATTGCTTCAAGCACAGGCAGAGCACGGGCCGCCACGGCGTTCACTTCCCAGCCGCGCTGCGGAGCAAGTGCCAGCCGCGCCCCGTTGGCACCGCCGCGTTTGTCCCCTCCGCGGAAGGTTGAGGCAGATGCCCATGCCACCGAAACCAGCTCGCTGACGGACAGGCCGGAATCCGCAATCGCTTTTTTCAGCGCGTCGATATCGGCGCTGGACGGCGCGTGGGTAGCTTTCGGCAACGGATCCTGCCAAATCAGATCTTCTTTTGGCACTTCCGGGCCGATGTAGCGCGCTTTTGGCCCCATATCGCGGTGCGTCAGTTTATACCAGGCGCGGGCGAAGGCTTCGTTGAAGGCCTGCGGATCGTTCAGGAAGCGGCGAGAAATTTTCTCGAACTCTGGATCGAAGCGCAGCGTCAGGTCAGTTACCAGCATCGTTGGTTTGCGTTTTTTGGACGGATCAAACGGATCGGGAATGATATCCGGGCCGTTGGTCGCCTCAAACTGAATGGCGCCTGCCGGGCTGCGGGTTTGTACCCAGTCGTAGCCGAACAGGTTTTCGAAGAAGTAGTTGCTCCACTGGGTTGGCGTTTGCGTCCAGACCACTTCGAGGCCGGAGGTTATGGCATCCGCGCCGACGCCGCTATTGTAGCTGTTTGCCCAGCCAAGCCCCTGCGCCTCAAGCGGAGCATCTTCCGGGTCTGCGCCAACGTGGGTGGCGGCTGCAGATCCGTGGGTTTTACCGAGCGTATGGCCCCCGGCAATCAGGGCGACAATCTCTTCGTCGTCCATCCCCATGTTACCGAAGGTGGCGCGAATAGCAGGCGCTGCGGAAAGCGGGTCGCCGCTGTGCTCAGGGCCTTCCGGGTTGACGTAAATCAGACCCATTTCGGTCGCACCGAGCGGAGCCTGTGCCAGAGATTCCGGGTGGCGGTGTTCAAGCCACTCTTTCTCAGCCCCCCAGTTAACGTCGAGATCGGGTTCCCAGACATCTTCGCGCCCGGCACCAAAGCCGAAGGTGCGGAAGCCCGCATTTTCCAGCGCCACGTTACCGGCGAGAATAATCAGGTCTGCCCAGGAAATTTGCTGACCATATTTTTGTTTAATGGGCCAAAGCAGGCGACGGGATTTATCGAGGCTGACGTTATCCGGCCAGGAGTTAAGAGGCGCAAAACGCTGTTGACCGCGTCCGGAGCCACCGCGACCGTCGCGGGAGCGATAGGTTCCTGCACTGTGCCACGCCATACGGATAAAGAGACCGATATAGCTGCCCCAGTCGGCAGGCCACCAGGATTGAGAATCCGTTAACAGCGCTTTGATGTCGCCTTTCAGGGCGTAATAATCGAGTTTGCTAAATTCTTTGCGGTAGCTGAAGTTTTCATCCAGCGGGTTGGAGCGATTGGAGTGTTGATTCAACAGGTCGACGCGCAACTGGTGCGGCCACCAGTCCTGGTTGCTGGTTCCCTCGCCGGCAATGTCCGTGCTCTGGCCGTGGTTAAATGGGCACTTTCCTGCGCTCGCTGAGGAAGCATTGTGTAAGTCAGTAGAATTGCTCATTTTGCTCTCCGTTATATGTATGCCCGATAACGATAATCTGTACGATCAATAATTAATATCTGGATGGGCCTACGAATTTGATAGCCGTTGCCTTTTAAACGCAAAATTTTACAGCCCTATTATTTTAGTTCTGATTGAGTGGTTTGCAGGAAAAACCCGTCTGATTGTCTGGAAAATAGACGAAGCGGCAAGAAGGCTGGCGGGAGAAACAGGGAAGGACAGATGAACGCTCACGCAGGGCGGCATTCATCTGTGAAAAGCGGTTACTGAGCCGTCGGCTTCAGCAGGGTTTTTTCCGGGGTTTTCTGCGCCAGGAACTGCTGCTGGAAGATGCACATCCGAATGGCATCGCGGTACTGACCGTTAATGAAGAACTCGTGGATCAGCTCGCCTTCCACGATAAAGCCCAGTTTTTTATAAATATGTACCGCTTTTTCATTCTCTTTATCGACAATCAGGTAGAGCTTATAGAGATTGAGCACGGTAAAACCGTACTCCATGGCCAGTTTGGCCGCGCGCGAGGCGAGCCCTTTGCCCTGGAACTCCGGCGTGATAATTATCTGAAACTCCGCCCGGCGGTGGATGTGGTCGATTTCGACCAGCTCAACCAGCCCGGCATTCACGCCGTTGCAGTCGATGACAAAGCGGCGCTCGCTCTGATCGTGAATATGTTTGTCATACAGGTCAGACAGCTCCACGAAGGCTTCGTAAGGCTCTTCAAACCAGTAGCGCATGACGCTGGCGTTATTGTCCAGTTGGTGGACGAAGCGGAGATCTTCGCGCTCAAGCGGGCGAAGACGAATAGGCAGTTCGTTACTCATAGCAGATCCTTGCGCTGATGATGGTGAGGCTTCTTAAGCAGAAGCCTCGTTTGAGAGGGGGACTATTATGGATTGATCGCGCGGCCGGTGCGGCGATCCAGGCAGCGCAGGGTGTTCGGCTCCCAGTAGGCGTTCACGTTGGCGCTCTGCTGGCATTTGTCGAAGGTATCCTGGGCGGCATCTTGTTTGGCCCAGTCTTTGTCTCCGCGCGCCGACTCACGGTCGAACACTTTTTCGTTATGGCGGTTGATCTTCTGGCGCAGGGTACGGGTGTCATTCCACTGCTCTTTTTCTTCCGCTGCGCGCTGGCGGGTCAGGGAGTTCTCCTGACCACCGACGCCGTTCGTTCCGCCCGGAACAACGATCACGTTAGTATCGGCCTGGGTTGGCATAGAAACCATGAATGCAGCTCCCAGCAAGGCTAACGGCATCCATGACAAAGACTTACGAAGGATTGAGTTCATTGCGATTTCCTTTTTAGTTTAATAAAACTAATCATATCATTGAGGCTGATTCGCGCCTAATGTCAGAGTTAGTGGGCATCATTATTACTGAAGAAAAGACAATATGATCAAAACAACGTTGCTATTTTTTGCCACCGCTTTGGCGGAGATTATTGGTTGTTTTCTGCCCTGGCTATGGCTTAAACGCAACGGCTCTCCGTTGTTATTGCTGCCAGCGGCGCTGTCGCTGGCGATTTTTGTCTGGCTTTTGACGCTGCATCCCGCGGCCAGCGGGCGCGTCTATGCGGCCTACGGCGGGGTTTATGTGGTGACGGCGTTGCTCTGGCTGCGCGTGGTCGACGGCGTGAAGCTCAGCGTTTACGACTGGACCGGAGCGGCCATTGCTTTCTGTGGGATGCTGATCATCGTTGCTGGCTGGGGCCGGGCCTGATCGCTCCGCGTTTTAGCGTGCCGTAAGATGAAAAAACGGGGCTGCAAAGGCCCCGTTTCAGCATGACTTCCGCCAAAATTACCCTTCGCGGTGAACACTCAGACCGGCAAACGTCTGGCTGACTGGCATCATTTCCAGGGTGTTGATGTTGACGTGTTTCGGTAACGTCGCCACCCACCAGACGGCCTCGGTAACGTCTTCCGGCGTCAGCGCGTTGGCGTTTTCGTAGGTTTTGCCGGCTTTGTCATCGTCGCCCTTAAAGCGCACGTTGGAAAACTCGGTGCCGCCCACCATGCCTGGTTCGATATCCGTCACGCGAACGGCCGTTTTATGCAGGTCGGTGCGCAGGTTCAGGCTGAACTGGCGCACGAAGGCTTTGGTCGCTCCGTAGACGTTGCCCCCGGCGTAAGGCCAGCTGCCCGCGGTGGAACCGATGTTAATAATGTGGCCGCGATTGCGCTCGACCATGCCTGGCAGCACGGCGCGGGTCATATAAACCAGGCCTTTGTTGTTGGTGTCGATCATGTTTTCCCAGTCATCGACGTTGGCTTTATGCGCAGGCTCCATGCCCAGCGCCAGCCCGGCGTTGTTGACCAGGATATCAATCTGTTGCCAGTCGGCCGGCAGGGAAGCCAGCGCTTCTTCTATTGCCGCGCGATTGCGCACATCCAGCTGCAGCGTAAACAGGTTGTCACCCAGCTCTTCTTTAAGCTCGAGCAGGCGTTCCTGACGGCGGCCGGTGGCAATAACCTTATGGCCATTCTTAACGAAACGGCGGGTAATGCTTTCACCAAAGCCCGCGGTAGCACCCGTAACCAGTACAATCATCTCTCTGTTCCTCAACGCTTTTGTCCGGCACTACCTTAGCACGCTAACGGGCCACGGTAATCTTAGTTTTTCTTTTAAGAAACGAAGCTAAATGCGCTATAACTAACCCACATTTCAGGTCACCGGGAGTAGAGGATGTTGCAGAGCAACCCGTTTTTCCAGCCGAGTTTATTGCCTTATCAGGCCCCGCATTTCGACGAGATAACTAACGACCATTACCGACCGGCTTTCGATGAAGGTAAGCGCATCAAGCGTGCAGAAGTCGCCGCGATTGCCGGTGATCCGGCTGAGCCTACGTTTGAAAATACTTACCTGGCGCTGGAGAAAACCGGTGCGATGCTGGGCCGGGTGACTACCGTGTTCTACGCCATGACGTCGGCGCACACCAGCGATTTCCTGCAGCAGCTTGATGAAGAGTTCTCCACCGAACTGGCTGAGCTTGCCGATGAAATTCGCCTGAACGACACCTTATTCGCCCGGCTGAATCGCGTTTATCAGCAGCGCCACGACCTCAATCTGGATGCGGAATCCCTGCGGCTGGTGGAGGTGACCTGGCAGTCGTTCAAGCTGGCGGGCGCCACGTTAAGCCAGCAGGATAAAGCGCAGCTGAAAGCGCTGAACAAAGAGAGCGCCCAGCTCACCAGTCAGTTCAACAATCGTCTTCATGCGGCGGATAAAGCCGGTGGCCTGGTGGTTGACCACGCTGAGGCGCTTAACGGCCTGACCAGCGCGGAAATTGCGGCTGCTGCGCAGGCTGCGGCTGACAAAGGCCTGCCGGGGAAATGGCTGCTTCCGCTGCTGAATTTTACCCAGCAGCCGGCTTTACAAAGCCTGAGCGACCGCGCCACGCGAGAAGTGCTCTTTGAGGCTGGCTGGACGCGTGCCCAGCGCAACGATGCGAACGATACTCGCGCCATCGTCGCTCGCCTGGCTACGCTGCGGGCTGCACAAGCTCAGCTTTTGGGCTTTGAAAACTACGCGGCCTGGAAAATGGCCGACCAGATGGCGAAAACCCCCGATGCGGCGCTGCGCTTTATGCGGAACATCGTCCCTGCGGCCACCGGGCGGGCGCGCCGCGAACTGAAAGACATTCAGGACGTTATTGATGCCCAGAACGGGGGATTCCAGGCGACGGCATGGGACTGGCAGTTTTACGCCGAGCAGGTGCGTAGTGCGAAGTACGATCTCGATGAAGGGCAGATTAAACCGTATTTTGAACTCAACGGCGTGCTGACTAACGGCGTATTCTGGGCCGCCAGCCAGCTCTTCGGGCTGCGTTTCGTGGAACGTTTTGATATCCCGACTTACCACCCGGATGTGCGCACCTGGGAGATTTTTGATAACGATGGGCGCGGCATGGCGCTGTTCTACGGTGATTTCTTTGCCCGAGACAGCAAAGGCGGCGGGGCGTGGATGGGGAACTTTGTCGAGCAATCCACGCTGTTTGACGCCATGCCGGTGATCTACAACGTATGCAACTACACCAAACCGGCCAGCGGCGAGGCTGCCCTGATTTCATGGGACGATGTCATAACGCTGTTTCACGAGTTCGGCCATACGCTGCACGGCCTGTTTGCTACCCAGCGCTATGCGAGCCTTTCGGGCACCAACACGCCGCGAGATTTTGTGGAGTTTCCTTCGCAAATTAACGAGCACTGGGCGAGCCATCCCGAGGTCTTTGCCAATTATGCCCGGCATCACCAGACCGGCGAGCCAATGCCGGAGTCGCTCCGCAGCAAACTGTTCCGCGCCGCGCAGTTCAACAAAGGCTACGACATGACCGAGCTGCTGGCGGCGGCGCTGCTGGACATGAACTGGCACAGCCTGGCGCCAGACACGGCTATTGACGATGTGGCGCGCTTCGAAGCTGAAGCGCTGGAAAAAGAGCACATCAAGCTGGCCGAGGTGCCGCCTCGCTACCGCAGTAGCTATTTTGCCCATATTTTTGGCGGCGGCTACGCGGCGGGTTACTACGCCTATATCTGGACGCAAATGTTAGCGGACGACGGCTATCAGTGGTTTGTGGAGCAGGGCGGGCTCAGCGCCGCAAACGGTCAGCGCTTCCGGGAAGCGATTCTCTCAAGAGGCAACAGCAGCGATCTGGAAGCGTTGTACCGCGACTGGCGAGGGCACGATCCGCACAGCGAACCGATGCTGAAAAACCGCGGGCTGGCGGAGCAATAATGGCAAAGAAAGCGCTCTCACTAGTGTAGCCGCAGTGAAATCGCACTTAACGCAAACTGCAAAGCCCTGATTTGCGTTAAGTGCCTTAAAAATCAAACAGAATATATCCGTGCAATGTCCAGGGTTGCTGGCTATAAATTTCAAACCTGCTCGGGAAAATGCAGGGTACTTCTGGGTTACTTTGAACGATTACGGGGCCTGATCGATGTCGGCAGGCTCCCGGATTTTCCCTCTTAATCGCGGCGTCCGCTGGCGGTAAATAACGCGACTGTTCCTTCAATTTTTACGTCGACCCGTTCGAATCTCGCGGTCAAAACATCCCTGAGCAGCCCTGCTGAATCCTGCCGATTAGAAAAGATCCCTTTCTTGTTATAAACGTTCATTAGCTTGCGGCCAAAAGCATTGTGCGCCACGCCTTCACCCAGAATCGTCGCGCCAAAGAGCTTGCCTTCTGTTTTAAGCGCACGGGCAATGTTATCTATCGCCAGCGCTTTGTCGTTTAGCGAGCCGGGCAGGCAATGCAGTAAATAGAAAAGTGAGATGGAGTCAAAACGATCGTGCCAGCTCTGCGGCAGGGGCTTAAAAACGTCATGCTGCAGATGGTCTTTGATTCCGTGGCCCGCTTTCGCCGAGGCCGCCTGCAGGCTGCTGGTGTTCAAATCCATCAGGGAAAGTTCAACGGTGGCAGGCAGGTGAGGCAGGTAATAGCCCGTTCCCACGCCGATATCCAAATGATTTTCGCCGGTGTGGGCCTTGAAATGCGGGAGCAAAACGGTGTCTGTCGGGCAACGCCAGGCGTACTGATTTGAGATCTTTAACACCCACCAGTCGTAAAGTTTTAGAGTGATAGGGTTGTAAGCCCTGACGCCAGCGTGAGTATTATTTTGCATAGTTCCCTCTGGTAATAATTTAAAGAGGAAATTAAAACAGCTGCCCTTACTACGGGCAACCGTTAATTAATGCAAAAATGTGTCAACCATTCAGTGGGTTAAGCCTGAGATGACTCGTCGTCCTTGCCGTAGAACAGCTTGCCGATTTTAATCATCGGCCGGTTATTGGCTTTCCGGTGCAGGTTGGTGTCGCGCAGGGAATAGACGCAGCCGCAGTATTCCTGCTGGTAGAACTGTTCGCGCTTGCTGATTTCAATCATGCGAGCGGAGCCACCCTGTTTGCGCCAGTTGTAATCCCAATAGCTCATGCCTTCATAAGGCGCGGCGGCGCGGTGCCCGCAGTCGTTAATCTGCTGCATGTTTTTCCAGCGGGAAATCCCTAGCGAACTGCTGATGACATTAAATCCGTGCTCATGGGCGTAAAGTGCGGTACGCTCGAAACGCATATCAAAGCACATGGTGCATCTCACTCCACGCTCCGGCTCCCACTCCATCCCTTTCGCACGCTCAAACCAATTATCGGTATCGTAATCCGCATCCACAAACGGCACGCCGTGCTGTTCCGCAAAGCGAATGTTTTCATCCTTGCGCAGTAAATACTCTTTCTGCGGGTGAATGTTTGGGTTGTAGAAGAACACGGTGTATTCGATACCGGACGCGTGTATGGCCTCCATGACTTCACCCGAGCAGGGGGCGCAGCAGGAGTGCAGCAGCAGTTTCTTCTCGTTGTTAGGCAGGTTCAAAACCGGCCGGATAAATTCTTGCATGCGGGTGCTCCTAAGTCTTATTCACTTTTTTGCCAGAGGGTAGCAGGAACGAGGGCGTGGAATCACCATAAATCAGTAAAGAAAATAATGTTTGGGAGGTTTATGAACAATATTCAGGTGAAACGTGTGGTGCTTACCGGCGGGCCAGGTTCCGGGAAAAGTACCCTCATTAATGAGCTCAGGCGCCGGGGTTTTGATTGTCAGCCGGAGGCCGGGAGGAGCATTATTCAGCACCAGCAGCAAATTGGCGGGCACGCCTTACCCTGGCAGGATCCTGCGGCATTTGCTGAGCAGATGCTTGGGTGGGAAATGCGCTCCTGGTATGGCGCAGACGAAAAACAGACTTATTGTTTTTACGATCGCGGCGTGCCGGACATCCTGGGTTATCTCACCCTGATGCAGTTGCCCATTCCCGATCATCTGTTGGAAGCCGTTAGACGGTTTCCCTACCATTCTGATATTTTCCTGGCACCGCCCTGGAAGGCTATTTATGCCGGGGATGCAGAAAGAAAGCAGAGCTGGGAAGAGGCGGTGCAGACGGCTGCAATCATGGCTGACACTTACGGCAAGCTGGGGTATCGGATAATCGTGTTGCCGGAGGGGAGCGTGGAGTGGAGAACAGATTACATCCTCCAGGCGCTGGAGGAAGGCTAGCGAAGAGCACGGTTGCCCTTCGCTAATCGATCTTAAAGCTGTTCCAGTGCGTTCAGTACGGCTTCCGGCATGGAAGGGCGGCCATTGGCCAGGCAGGTGGCGACAAACGTCGCTTCGGCATAAACCACGCCATCAACTTTGATCTGCTGCGCGAAGTTCACGCGGTTGCGTTTTTCGTTGCGCTCAAGCTGGCAGGTGACCTCAACGTTGTCGCCTTTCTGCAGGCTCTTACGAAAGCGCAGGGAGTATTCCAGTACCATATAGAGTTTGCCCTGGCGGAACTCTTCCTCGATATCAATACCGAGCGCCTCGCGCATGTAGGCGTGGCGCGTCCACTCCATGTAAAACGGATAGTACAGGCCGTCGACTACGCCCTGAAAATCAATATGGCTTTCATCCACTTCATAATGCTTAGAAAACATGTTTCAGTCCTGATGTTGTTATAAAAGTTAAGCGCCAGAAATCCTGCTCTGGCTGTTTTTTGAACAGCGCGTTGGTGGTACAATACTGTCGATTTCACAACCCAACAGAGGATTACCATGGACACCGAGATAACCCCAACCACCTTAGCGTTTGAATTTCTTCGTCGTGAACAAGAGCAGTTAACCCCCGCGCAATTCCTGATCCGCCTGCAGCAGCTCAAGCTGGAGTTTGCCGATCTGCTGGGTTTAACCCACCTCGAACTGCGTGAAGAGATTTTCCATGCGCACCGGTTGGGGATTCACTGATCCCACTCTGTCTGAGCCACCGCTTGCGGTGGCTTTCTGTTTTTTAGCGTGAGAAGAAAATCAGCTTCAGCCCCAAAATCCCCATCACGCCGCCCGCTAAGCGGTCAATCACAGTTTTAAAACGCAGGTAGGCATTGCGCGGTTTCTCGGAAGAGAGCACCAGCGTGACAATCGAATACCATCCCGCATCAATCACAAAGCACAGCACCGGCAGCACGACGTAGTAGAATGCCGGGATCTCGCGCGGCAGCAGCGCGGTAAAAATACTGGCAAACACGACGGCGGTTTTTGGGTTGCTCAACTGGGTGAACAGCCCGTCACGGAAGGTGGCTATCATGCTTTTATCGCTTTTTCCCACGGCGCCCACGTGCAGCGGCTCGCGAGAGTGTTTGATTATCTTATAAGCCAGCCACAGCAGATAAAGCCCGCCGGCTATCTTGATCCCGGTATAGGCCACCGGCACCGCCAGCAGAAAAGCCTGTAAACCCAGCAGCGCCATCAGCGAAAATGCCGCCGCCCCGACGCCGGTTCCCAGCGCGGTCACCAGCCCATGCGCGCGTGAACGCGCTACGGCATTTTGAGCGACATAAACAAAGCTTGGGCCGGGGCTCATGGCGCCCAGCGCGATGGTGGCGGTAATAGCAAAAAGGGGAGTGATAACGCTCATTTACGGGATCCTGTTGGTGGAATAACGTTTTTTAACCTGAAAGCCGTGCGGGTGACAACCGCAAGTGTGTGCCGAGTTATTACCGCCGCTCGCGTAGTCGGTCGATCAACCAGCGGCCAGCCGGGCCGGGCGGCGTTTTGTTCGACCAGGCGACATCCACCTCAAGATTTTGCGGCCAGCCTTCCACCTTCAGCGGCTTAAGCACGCCGTGCCCAAACTGGTTAACCAG
The DNA here is from genome assembly GCF_037150195.1 of Cedecea sp. VD22. Classification (NCBI taxonomy): domain Bacteria; kingdom Pseudomonadati; phylum Pseudomonadota; class Gammaproteobacteria; order Enterobacterales; family Enterobacteriaceae; genus Cedecea; species Cedecea sp. VD22. The sequence goes on along the minus strand of NZ_JBBCPX010000002.1, from coordinate 361,165 downwards.
CCAGCTCGGCAATATTCCCCAGCCAAAACCCTGTTCCGCCATCTCAAGCAGCAGCAGTAAAGATGGGGACGACCAGATAGGGCCGCGTGCGGCGACCTTACCGGGGCGCACAAAGGTTTTAAGCACCAGTTGCCGCACGGTATGTAGCTCATCCATCCGCACCTCTGTCTGCTTCGCCAGCGGGTGATCGCGATGAATAAAAATGGTCATTTCTGCGCCGACCTGAAGGCGGGCGACGGTGATATCCGGCGGGTAACTCTCCTGAACCCGCAGGACGCCGACGTGGGCGCGGCCAATCTGCAGACTATCAATCACGTCTTCATCCTCAGCAATAATGCATTCAAATTCGATGTCCGGGTAACGCTCGGAAAACTGCTGCAGGATGGATTCGTGGTGGGCGGTTTGCCACATGTCGGAAAGCACAAACGTCAGGCGCGGCTCGACGTTGTCCGCCAGCCTGACGGAAACTTCATCCAGCCGCTCGCTGGCGGCAAAAATAGCCTGTACATAGGGCAAAACGCGCTGCCCGTGCGGGGTAAGCGTGGGCTGCCTGGCGTGGCGATCGAACAGCGTCACGCCAAGGTCAGCTTCCAGGTTGGCAATAGCGCTGCTGATGGTGGACTGGCTCTTTTTCAGCTTGCGTGCGGCGGCGGAAAAAGAACCCGTTTCAACGGCCTGTAAAAAGGCTTCCAGTGATTCCGGGGAGTAACGCATAAACTATCGCTTTTATCGATGGCTGTTAGCTATATTATATCAATAATTGCGATGATAATGGCGACCTTGTGAAAAAGGAGTCATCAAAATGAAATCGCAAAACAACAGAAGCCTGTCTGAGCGCATTGTGCATGCCGTCGGCTTCGAGGCTATCGCCATCGGTATCTGTGCGCCAACCGCCGCCTGGCTAATGAACAAACCGCTTTTCCAGATGGGTGCGCTGGCTATCATGCTGTCCACCGTCGCGATGGTCTGGAACATTATTTACAACGCCGGGTTTGATAAATTTTACCCGCCGTCACTCAAGCGTGGTATGGGCTTGCGCGTTGCGCACGCGCTGGGCTTCGAAGGGGGCTTTATTCTGATTGGCCTGCCGCTTGCCGCCTGGATGCTGAATGTCACGCTGCTGCAGGCGCTGATGGTAGAGATTGGTTTCTTCCTGTTCTTCCTGCCGTACACCGTGGCTTATAACTGGTGCTACGACTGGCTGCGCGCCAAACGCTTTCAGAACGTGGCCAGCAGAGAGATGAAAAAGCAGTCCTGATTTGCAGGATTGTGCAAGCATCAAACAGGATTGCGCTACAGGAAAACGGCCGTGTTCGACGACACTTTAAGTCGTCAGACACAACCCCCTGGAGCGCAATAAATGAAAACCATCGACACCCTCTATATTAACGGTCAGCACGTCACGCCCCACGGCACTGAGGTGCTGACCTTAATTCATCCCGTCAGCGAACAACCTGTCGCTCAGGTTCGCCTGGCAGACGAAGAAGACACCCGCCTCGCCATTGCTGCGGCAAAAGCCGCATTTCCGCAAATGCGCCTTTCCAGCCGCGAACAAAGAATGATTTGGCTGCAGCTGCTGCACGACGCCGTGAAAGCGCGTGAAGACGAGCTGGTGGAAACTATGGTGGATGAATACGGCTGCCCGATAGCTTTTGCCCAAAGCACCGTGGCTCGCTCGTACAACAGCTTCCTCCAGGCAATCGATCTGCTGAAAGACTACTCTTTTGAATCTCAGGCGGGGATGGCGAAAGTGGTCATGGAGCCGCTGGGCGTGGTGGGGCTCATTACCCCCTGGAACGCTAACTACGGCTTTATCGCTGGCAAACTGTCGATGGTGATTGCCTCCGGCAGCACAGCGGTTATCAAGCCCAGCGAGCTCAGCGCCCGTCAAACGGAGATCATCACGGAATGCCTGCATGCCGCCGGGCTGCCCGACGGCGTGATTAATATCGTCACCGGCCTGGGCAATGTGGTTGGTGCGGAAATCACGCGCCACCCGGACGTGGCTAAAATCTCGTTCACTGGCTCAACGGCGGTGGGCAAAACGATTGCCCGTGACGGGGCGGCAACCATGAAGCGCGTCACCCTTGAACTGGGCGGCAAGTCTGCCAACGTGCTGCTGGACGATGCCGATCTCGATACCGCTATTCCGCTGGCGCTGCAGGTCATGAGCTGGAACAGCGGCCAGGCCTGTATCGCAGGGACTCGCCTGCTGGTGCCAGAAAGCAGGCTGGCCGAGGTCAAAGCGCAAATTCTCAAACATCTGGCTATTCTGGTACCAGGCAACCCGCGGGATCCGAAAACCAACATCGGGGCCGCCGTGACCGCCCGGCAGTACCAGCGCGTGCAGGAGTATATTCGTAGCGGGATTGCCGAAGGGGCGGAGCTGCTTTGCGGCGGAGAAGGGCGTCCCGAGGGGCTGGCCAGCGGTTACTTTGTGAAACCGACGGTGTTTGTGAACGTGCGCAACGACATGACCATTGCCCAACAGGAAATTTTTGGCCCGGTGCTGTCGGTGATTACCTACCGCGATGACGCCGAAGCAGTGCAGATCGCCAATGATACGGTTTATGGCCTGCAGGCCTACGTTAGCGGGAAAGATACAGTGCGCACGGCGGCCGTTGCCCGGCAGCTTATCGCGGGGCGTGTGTTCGTCAACGGCGTTTATGACGAACCGCTCGCGCCGTTCGGCGGTTTTAAACAGTCCGGTCTTGGCCGCGAATTTGGCACTTACGGGCTGGAAGCGTATCTTGAACCCAAAGCCATCATGGGGCAGTAATATGCAACCAACCGAGCGGCCTTCGGGCCGCATTATTGACGAACTGCACCAGCGTGTCGCCCGTCGTTACCCGGCGAGCGGCGGCGGGGTGAAGGAGCTGAGCTGCGCGCTGCCGTGGCTCAGCTTTATTCGCATCGAACAGCCGACGCTGCTCAATCGCGGGATGCTTTCTCCGTCCATGTGCATGGTGCTGCAGGGCAGCAAAAAAATGCTTATCGGTGACAACGTCACGGAGTACGGTCCCGGCAGCTATTCGCTGGCAGCCGTGGATATGCCGGTGTTCGGGCAGGTGACCCGCGCCAGCGAAGCCGAGCCTTACTACGGCGTGCGCATCGACCTTGACGGGAAAGAAATTGCCGACCTGATCATGAACATGAACGTGGTGCTGCCGGACGGCAACGGGGAGAAAACCGGGGCCTGGGTCGCCGCCGCGGAAGAAGAGCTCCAGGGCGCTTTTCTGCGCCTGGTCACGCTGCTGGACAGCCCGCAGCATCTGCATGCCCTCGCGCCGCTCATCAAGCAAGAAATTCTCTACCGGCTGGTCATCGCTCCCGCCGGGGCTTCATTCTGGAAACAGGCGCTGGGCTGGGCGCAGGGCAAAGGCGTGGGGGAAGCCATTAACTGGATCAAACAGAATTATGCCGAGCCGCTGGTCATTGATGAGCTGGCGAAGCGCGTCGGCATGAGCGCTTCCAGCCTGCATCACCGCTTCAAAGCTCTGACGATCATGAGCCCACTGCAGTACCAAAAACAGCTTCGCCTGCTGGAGGCCCGCCGGCGTTTATTGAGCTGCGAAGGCGATGTGGCCAGCGTCGCCTGGAAGGTGGGCTATGATTCCCCCTCCCAGTTTAACCGGGAGTATCGCCGGGCATTTGGCGCGTCGCCGCTGCAGGACATTGATGCCCTGCGTCAACAGGGCACTTCATTCTAGGCCGTTTTCCGCGCCACAATAAACAGGCGGGGGAACGGCATCAGCACGTTGCCGTCATGCTGCTTGCGGTAGGCGCGCTGCAGCAACTGGTGATAGCGCTCAAGAAACGCCTCCTGCTGAATGGCGTCCAGCCCGTGCAGGTAAGGGCGCAGGCCGGTCGAGCTTAACCATTCAATGATGGCGCGGGCGGACGGCATAACGTGGAAATACGTCGTGCGCCAGATATCCACCGTGCAGCCGCTTTCGGCCAGCAGATCGTAATATTCCTGAGCCGTTAGCAAGGCTTCGCGGCTCGAGCGCGAGATCCCCAGTTCGTCGGCAACCTGGCGCATTAATGTATGCGTGGGCTCCTGCCAGTTATCGGGCATTTGCACCGCCAGCACGCCGCCGTCTGCCAGCTGTGCCGCCAGGTGTGGGAAGACCTGCTTATGGTTGGCTATCCACTGCAGCGAAGCGTTGGCGAAAATCACATCCTGTTTCACGGCGGGCTGCCAGGTGGCGATATCCGCCTCTTCAAAGCGGCAGTCTGGCAGTGCGGCACCGGCTTTGGCGAGCATCGCGGGAGAGTTATCCAGCCCGGTAATCGAAGCTTCTGGCGCCAGATTACGCAGCAGCGCCGTGGAGTTGCCGGGGCCGCAGCCCAAATCGGTAAAGGTGTTTGCGCCAGGGTGGTTAATTCGGGCAACCAACTCAGCGGCCGGGCGGGTACGTTCAGCTTCAAACTGCAAATAGAGCGTGGGGTTCCAGTCCTGCATCGTTTTATCCTCGTTGCTTTGCTAACATTGCCGACAAATTATTTTATACGCTATTGAAGGTAACGCATGGCTAAACATCCGGTTGGCAAATATTTGAGACTAGAGCTCACCCATAACGACAATGATCTGCTGATTTATGTGGTGAAGGGCAGCCGCATCGAAGACATGCCGCCTGACGAGGATGAGGATTATCCGGGGGAAATGCACATGGCGATGCCGAAAATGAACCGGGAGCTGGACGCCGAGCTGGCGCGTTTGCTGGAGGAAGCATCCGGTGGCGACGTTATCGTGATCATCTGTGCCGCTGACAGCGTGTTTGAGCACGGTTTTTCGCAGGTCAGGGCACTGCGTAAATAGCATCCGTTACCCGGCGGCAGGCCGGGTAACTTTTAGCTATCAGTGTAAGCCCAGGCGGAATAATTCCGTCGGTTCAAATTGCCCTTCACAACCTTCCACTTCCACGCATTTGCTGCGGCGAATTTGCTCGGCATTTTTACCTTCACCGTGAATGGCTTTAATCAGCCCGGTTCTGCCTGTGCCGTTAATCAAAACGCGGCTGCCGGTGGTAATGGCATTCCTGTTGCGGTCCCAGGTCATCATCATGTTGAGCACTCCTCTTAACGAATGAAACAGTTTAACCGGAGCCTATTTAAGGCCGATACGCGGCAGGATTCATTAATCAAAATCAAATTGTATGATGAATTGGTTTTTATTTTGCGATGAGTAAAGTGGACAGAATGATTTCCACCAGGCGGTTTTTCTCCATAATTAACTCAAGCGAAACGGCTGGTTACGTATTGCTGGTTTAGAATATGACTTTAGACACACTCTTTTGGCATAGTGATTAACCTGTATTGTCAGGAGTTTACTATGGATCGTCGCCATTTTATTACCTGTGTTACCGCCGGATTGCTCGCGGCTAAAGCGGGCATCTCGTTTGCTGCATCAGGCGTGAAGCGTTCGGCTATTCCGCTGTGGAAAGGCACGCCACCGGGCGGTGGTGGGCCGACAGGGAGTATTCAGACGTCGGCGCGCGGGGCGCAGAGCAATATTGTGCTCCCGATTCTGACCGTGATTGAACCCGAATCACCTAATGGCCAGGCCGTGCTGGTGGCGGCGGGCGGGGGCTATAAGCGCATTGAAATGGGGTCAGAAGCCTGGCCCGCGGCGGAATGGCTGGTGGCGCGGGGATATACCGCGTATGTGCTGAGCTACCGTTTGCCGTCGGAAGGATGGACTGATGGCAATCTGGTTGCCTTGCAGGACGCGCAGCGCGCGTTAAGAATCGTGCGCGATCGTGAACATAACGTCAGCGTGCTGGGCTTTTCCGCCGGTGGGCATCTGCTTGGCCTGGCCGCCACGCGACCCGATTACCGCTCGTATCCAAAGCAGGATCGTTTAGACGATAAACCCGCCTTTGCCGATCGGGCGGCGTTAATTTATCCGGTCATTACGCTGGAAAAACCTTATGAGCACACCTCTACGCATAAAATTCTGGTCGGCAAAGATGCTTCATCAGCCGAGAACGCCGCCTGGTCCGTGCAGAATTATGTTACCCCGCATTCGCCGCCGTTTTTCCTGGTCCAGGCCGAAGACGACCCAATTTCCGACCCGCAGAATACGTTAATTATGGCCGCGGCCTGTGAGCAGCAGCATGTGCCGGTAGAAATGCACCGCTACAGCAGCGGCGGCCACGGTTTCGGCATGGGCAAACCTGGCACACCGACAGTGAAATGGCCCGATCATTACGCGAAATGGTTGGCGAAAAGTTAGTGTCGGATCGTTATCTGAAATAAGTATTACGCACGCCCCTCAAGAAATTTCCCCGCAATCCGATATCCATAGGGATGTATTTCGGCAGGATGCCGTTTCCCATTCCCAATGATGGCACGCAAATAACAATTAACTTTACGTGGTCAATATGGATATCAACGAAAAAATCAAAACCTTTGGTGAGGCTCTTAAAAATCGGCTCGATTCGTCACTCATTGACTTCGCGCTGGAATATATCGACTTCTCAGAAAATGTACTGGCTTTTGAAACGCTGTGTGGACATATCGCAAATTATCAGGTGCGTATTAGCCCTGATGAGTACAGGCAGGTACTGGATATTGCGGGGTTACTGGAGATCGACAATCAATATACTGAAATCGATCCCCTGAGAAATTTATTAAATTAAACCCTTTCGGTGTTAAGGATATCCAGCCTCAGGGTTGGATTATCCTTAGTGCTGATAAAATATATCGCCAGCCATTGCCTGAAGGATCTTTCCTTCGGCGTCGGTAATTAAGACATAATTGCCGCCCATGTAGGTCCAGTGGCTACCGGCCTGTGGCGCAGGGAGATGGCGAAGCTGCCAGCTTTTGATGTTATAGGGTTCGGTCCGGTAGATGTCGGGCGCAATGTCGCCGATCTTGTACATTTTGAAATCTGAGGAGAATTCTTTCAGTTCATAGGACTGTGCCGACGTGCCCGGTGCCGTCGCCTTTAGCTGCTTATCACCTGAATAGGCAAAGGCCAGAGAGGGCAGCGCGCCCGCGAGCCATACCGCTGTTAATACCGCTACTTTTGTTGACTTGCGCATAAATTCTCCAGAGTGAATCCAGTCTGCTTTTGTTGATTCCGTATAGGAAGACAACAAATTGTGCCGATTTACTCATTACGCGCTGTATTTTTTTGTTAGCAAATCCTCCACCGCAATGGAGCAGAAATGAAAACGCCTCCCGGAAAGTTTATTTCGCGAGAGGCGTCGTAGGTGGGGGAAGGTCACCGTTCATTAGTCATCCCATTTGTGGCTAAACCAGGCAGCAAGAAAACCGGAAAATAAGATGAATCCCAGTACTGCCATAAATACGTTCATGTTCCCTAACATAGTTAATCCTCCAGATTACTGCATTTCTATAGAAATACCTCGCGTGATAAAAAAGGGTTTACTCAGATGAGTGGAGCTATCATACCGTACACAACTTAAACAATCCCTAACCGCAGGTAAATTATTCGTTTTGTGAAGTAAATGCGTTTCTGTATGTGGCGGGAGACGTTCGAAGATGTTTCCGGAAATGATGACGCAGCGTCGCCGCTGAGCCAAATCCCGTCTGTTCGGCAATATGCTCTATCGGCAGCGTGCTGTTTTCCAGCAGCTCCCGGCAGCGTTTAAGGCGGGTTTGCAGCAGCCAGGCGGCGGGCGTGAGGCCCGTCGCGGCTTCGAAGCGGCGTAAAAAAGTTCTCGGGCTCATGCCGACATAGGCGGCCAGGCTTGCCACGGAGTGCCGCTCGCTTAAATGGCGCTGCAGGTGATCAAACAGCGGCGCAAACCGCTCTCCTTCGTACTCTACGGGGACTGCTTGTTCGATAAACTGCGCCTGGCCGCCCTCGCGATGAGGCTGCACGACTAAGCGCCGGGCAACGCTGTTGGCCGCTGCGGCACCAAAATCCCGGCGCACCAGATGCAGGGCGAGGTCGATGCCCGCCGCGCTGCCCGCCGAGGTCAAAACATCCCCGTTATCCAGATAAAGCACGTCCGGGATCACTTCGATCGCCGGGTAACGCGCCTGCAGCGCTTCCGTGTAGCGCCAGTGGGTGGTTGCCCGCTGGCCATCAAGCAGACCAGTTGCCGCCAGCACAAACACGCCGGAGCAAATGGACATCAGGCGTGCACCGCGCGCATGTGCCGCCCGCAATGCCGCAATAAGTGACTCTGGCACGGATTTATCGATCCCGCGCCAGCCAGGAACCACGATCAAACTGGCTTCAGCCAGCAAATCCAGCCCGCCATCCACCACCAGGCGAATACCGCCCATCGCCCGCAGCTCGCCGGGCTCAATGCCGGCGACAGTAAAGCGATACCAATTCTCACCCAACTCGGGGCGAGGCAGGCCGAAAATTTCCACGGCAACGCCGAATTCGAACGTGCAAAGGCCGTCGTAAGCCAGCGTGACGACAAGAGGGTTTTTAGGCAGGGGGGCTAATTTTGTCATGATATTTACGCTAATCGTCATTCGTGTCAGCTGTCAAGCCTCCGTCGCGGCGTCAGAATCAAAGCTCAAACCAAAAGGAGATAAACATGAGCTACGTGACTGACCGCCCTGCGGCAGCCTCAGAAACCGTCGCCGCGCATTACCTGCACAAACTGTCGCTTGAAACCGACTGTGCCGACGTCAACGCGGCGATCCAGAGCGGCGATCCAGATTTTGTGCTGCTGCACGTGGTGGGTTCTGGTGAAACATTTGCCCGACGGCACCTGCCGGGGGCTATTCATTTACCCCATCGGCTGATCACCGAATCCCGCATGGCCGAATGGCCCGAGGACACGCTGTTTGTGGTGTACTGCGCCGGGCCGCACTGCAACGGTGCCGACCGGGCGGCCCTGAAACTGGCGCAGCTCGGCAGGCTAGTGAAGGTGATGCCCGGCGGCATCACCGGCTGGGAAGATGAAGGTTTGCCTTTCGCCTAAATCAGCGCGCGGAGCACCATATCACCGCCAAGCAGAACGAGGCAGATCAGGAAGCCGCGCTTGAAGGCTAATGGGCTGATGCGCCTGCGGATACGCTGGCCTGCAAACAGGCCGATAAGCGCGGCGACAACCGCCATGACGGACGTGCTAATGGCTATTTCCTGCAGCGCGCCGTGCCACCAAAGCCCGGCGGCCAGTGCAAGGGTTGAAAAGGTAAAGGACAGCCCGAGCGCCTGCACCAGTTCATCGCGCTCAAGCCCAAGCGACTGAATATAGGGCACGGCGGGGATCACAAACACGCCCGTGCCACCGGTCAATAAACCGGTGAGGAGGCCGATCAGCGGCGAGAGCCAGCGCTCGTGGCGGGCGGGAACGTGCAGCGGCCTGGCAAACAACGTCCATAAGGCATAGACGATCAGGGCAATGCCCAGCGCCACGGTGGTTGCATGACTACTCCCCGAGGCCAATAAACTGCTGCTGCCAAGGGTACCCAGCACAATGGTTAGCATCATCGGCCACAGGCGTTGGAGCAATGCCGCCAGGTTGCCCCCTTCATAAAGCTGGAAAATATTGGTCAGGAAAGAGGGTAAAAGCAGCATGCCCGCCGCTGCCACCGGGGAAATCAATGACCCCAGAATCCCCATGGCGACGGTAGGTAACCCCATCCCCGTGACGCCCTTGACGGTGCCAGCGAGAACAAAAGTAGCGGCAATGGCAAGGCTCAGGCTGAGATCATTCATTCGTGTTTTCCTTATGTGCGTTGCGGCTATCCTGCGGAGCCTGTTCACGTTCAAACATGCCGTAATCGCGGATCACGTCCGCCACCCTAAGCCGGTAATCGCTAAAGACCGAGTGGCGGCCCTGGCGCTGAACGCTGCGGTGTAATTCCTGATTGCGCCATTGCAGCACGGCGGCCTCATCGCGCCAGAACGAAAGCGACAGGATTTTTCCAGGTTCGCTAAGGCTTTGAAAACGTTCAATGGAAATAAACCCATCAATATCGGCAAGCAGGGGTTTTAGCTCTGCCGCCAGTTCAAGATAGCGGCTATAGTGTCCTTCTGCAGGCAGGACTTCAAAGATTACGGCGATCATCAGGTTGCTCCTTATTGTTATCTCCTGCTAACCCTAATCCATCGTCAGACAGGACGCTTCGCTGAGCATCGAAATATGGAAACAGATTTTCTCGAAACCCGGCTTGCCGCCGTTGCCGCCGCCATTGCGGACAAAACCCGAGCCAGCATGCTGTGCGCGTTAATGGATGGCCGGGCCTGGACGGCAACCGAACTGAGCATCATGGCTAATGTGGCACCGTCCACGGCCAGCAGCCATCTGGCAAAGTTAATGGAGCAATCGCTGATTGCCTGCGTGCAGCAGGGGCGACATCGTTACTACCGGCTTCACAGCAGCCAAATTGCCGGGGCGCTGGAAGGATTAATGGGGCTGGTTGGCCGCGATGACGCGACTATGCGCACCAAAACTCCCGGCAATCTTCGCTACGCCAGAACCTGCTATGACCATATGGCGGGAGAGATCGCCGTGGCACTCCATGACGCATTATTTCGCCTTCGCTGGCTGGAGGGGGAAGAGTATGTGGTCACCGCCAGGGGGGAAGAACAACTGCTGCTTCTGGGCGTAAACGTGGAAAGCGGGGCCTCGCGCCGGCGCTACGCCTGCGGCTGTCTGGACTGGAGTGAAAGACGCGAACATCTGGGAGGACAGCTAGGCAAAGCGTTGCTGCACACCTGCGAACAAAAAGGGTGGATGCGGCGGGATCTGGTCAGTCGTGAGCTGCACGTGTCCGAGAGCGGGAAGCGTAAGCTGGCAGGATTGTTTGGGGTGGCGTTTTGACAGAGTTTTCACCTCTCCCCAAAGGAAAAGGGAGAAAATAGCCGACGGGGAGCATGAGTGATCCCCTCTCCCTTTGAGGGAGAGGGTTAGGCTGAGGGTAAAATCAGCTCAGCCGATAATGCCTGTTCGGCTGCAGCGCCTCTGGCTTCTCCGCCTCATCGTTCATATCCCGTAAATCACGCTCAATCGCCACGCAAATAGCATCCAGCGGCAGGTCGTTGTCCTCGGTACCAAACGGATCTTCCAGCTCTTCGGCCAGCGAGTCGAGGGAAATAAAGGTATACGACACAAACACGGAAACAAACGGCGTCATGTAGTGGAGGTCGGTCACCAGAGCAAACGGCAGCATGATGCAGAAGATATACACCGTGCGGTGCTGAATCAGGCTATAGGCGAAGGGCATCGGCGTAGAAATAATGCGTTCGCAGCCGCCGGATACCGCCGACAGTTCGTTCAGATGATTGTCCAGGCTGCGCCATAGCACGTCGGAAATCACGCCTTGCTCGCGCTGCTGGTTCAGCCAACTGCCCATCAGCATCAAAATACGATTACACGGCGCATGGCTTGCGCTGACCCAGGCCAGATCCTGCGGGCTCAGGTAACGACTAAGCGTTTCCTGCTGCGGCTTTTTGCGCAACGTCATGCGCAGGCTGTTGCAAAAGGCGACCTGTAAATTCACAAACCGCTGCACCGTTTCGGGCTGATCCCCCGCCAGCGTTTTCACCTCGCGTAACAAAGAGCGCGACGTGATGGCCAACTGGCCCCACAGCAGACGCGCTTCGTTGAAGCGTGCGTAGCAGGCGCTGTTGCGGAACCCGAGAAAAATGGCGATAGCCACGCCGAGAATGCTGAATGGCGCGATGGTGAGCTTGATTCCGAGGGTTTCGTACCACGGCAGGAAAAAAATAACGCTAATAGAAAGCAGCAGATTCAGCAGCAGGCGGGAATAAATCTTTTCCAGCACTGAGCCGTGCCAGACGAAGAGGCGAGCCAACCAGTGTTGATGCGGGCGAACGATCATGATGAGTAACAGACTAGTAACAAGAGACTGTATTTAACGGCAGACTGTGACGCAGATCAATCTTTATCGCTACAGAAACTTAACAAAGGCTACCCCAAAGCGCGTTGAGGTAGCCTCAGGGTTATCAGGCGAGTTTAAACACTGAAACCGACTCATTGAGCCGTTGCGACTGATCTTTTAGGGAATGCGCGGCGGCAGAGGCCTGCTCAACCAGCGCGGCATTTTGCTGGGTGACCACGTCCATTTGCAGCACGGCCTGATTAATCTGCTCAATGCCGCGGCTCTGCTCATCGGTAGAGACGGCAATCTCAGCCATCAGCGTGGTGACCTGGGTAATCGAGGTAGCGATGCGTTTCATGCTTTCCCCGGCCCGGTTGACCAGCTCGCTGCCGTTGGTGACCTGCTGGCCGGACAGCTCTATCAGCTCTTTAATTTCTTTTGCCGCCACGGAAGAACGTTGGGCGAGATTGCGTACCTCCGCTGCGACCACCGCGAAACCGCGACCTTGTTCCCCGGCTCGTGCGGCTTCAACCGCCGCGTTAAGGGCAAGAATATTGGTCTGGAAGGCGATGTCTTCGATGATGGAAATAATGCTGTCGATTTTGCCGGAACTGGTTTCAATATTGCGCATAGAGCCGATGACCTGGTCGACGATTTGCTGACCTTCGCTGGCCGCCGCGCGCATACCGTTAGCCAGCGTATTGGCCTGATGCGAGCTTTCTGACGTCCGTTTAACCGTGACGGTCAATTGTTCCATGCTGGCCGCCGTTTCACCCAGCGACGCCGCCTGCTCTTCGGTGCGAGCGGACAGGTCGGTATTGCCCGCCGCAATCTCTTCTGATGCATAGCCGACGGTGGTGCTGGACTCGCGTACCTGGCTGATGATTTCGGTCAGCGACAGGCGCATTTGCTCGAGGCTGTGCATCATCTGGCCGATTTCATCATTGGATTTGATATCAATGGAACGGTGCAGCAGGCCGTTGGCAATTTCAGCGCAGTGGGCCTTCGCGGTGTCCAGCTCTTTGAGGACGCGAACTTTCAGCAAAACAAACGCGGCGGCAAGAATCGCGATAAACAGCGCGGCAAACAGGCCGATGGCGACAAAACTCGACTGAAAACCTGCCTGTGCCTCGGCATTGAGCTGGTGTGCGTGTTGCTCCCGGAATGCCAGCAGCTTATCCAGCGTGATTTCGAACCCCCGATCGAGCGCCGGGATGGTGCCCGTGACCAGTTCCGCGCTGCGGGCTTTGTCATTGGCCTGGGCGGCCTCTAACAGAGGCAGCAGCCCTCCGTCACGATAGGCGAGCCAGGCGGCTTTATAGTCATCGGCGAGCGCTTGTTCCCCGGACTGCTTCGTCGCTTCAAGGTAAGCCTTAAAGCTGGTGTCTGCTTTACCCAGCGCTTCTTTTGCCCCAGCCAGGCTCTGACTAGCCTGCTCGGCGTTGCCGGATTCCATCTCCTGAATGGCCTGCATGGCGCGAACGCGCATCGTGCGGCTGTGGTTAATGGGGTCAATGACGGATAACACTACGCGTATTTCGCTGTTGACGTCATTGAGGGCATGGTTGCTGCGGGTAAGGGACCAAATATTGGACGCCGTGCTGGCGAGAAAAATAAGCAACAGCGTGCTGAAAACCAAAATCGAAAAACGCCTGACTGACATACTAAATCCTTAAGTCGGTGAAATATTCTTTTCCCAGCCGCGCTGAAGAGCATTCAACACTGCTGGCTGTAGGGTTATCGGCAGCTGAAAGGGGATATTTACCGGGCGGGAAATTTAGAGCACAAAGTGTAATCTTACTGTCATCTGGCTATTTTATAACTCCGGTACCTCAACCACCGATATATATAAAAACCATGAAATTAAAAATACTTGCCTTACTTTGCAGTACCGTATTCCCTCTGGCTGGTCACGCTGCGGATGCGCAGGTTGACCGTTACGTTGTCACGTTCCCGCAAGGGGACAGCGTGGCCTACAAAGGTGAATACGCCGCTAACTTCCCGCACGGACTGCCGGTAGGCGTTGGCTCGGGCCTGACCTTTATGGGCAAGCAGGGCGACGACCTGATCTTTACTACCGTGACGGATCGCGGGCCCAATGCTGACTCGCCGAAAGCCGGGAAAAAAGAGTCCAAGATTTTTGCAAATCCTGACTTCACGCCGCTGCTGATGACCATCCGCGTGAGCAACGGTAAAGCCGAAGCTATCGACGCGAAGCCGCTGCATGATGCGCAGGGGCCGATTAGCGGGCTGCCGCTGCCGGAAGGGCTGATTGGCGCAACCAATGAAATTGCCCTGAGCGATACGCTCCAGAAGTTGAAGAGTGACCAGCGCGGGCTGGACACCGAAGGCATCACGCCGGACGGCAAGGGCGGTTACTGGCTGTGCGACGAGTACGGCCCGTTCGTTATCCATGTGGATGCTGACGGCAAAATCCTGAAAAAATATGGCCCGCAGGCTGAGCACGGTGAACAGGGCGTGGCGAGCGGATTGCCGAATATTGTCAAATGGCGCCAGCCTAACCGTGGGTTCGAAGGCATCACCCGCATGCCGGATGGCCGGATTATTGCGGCGGTGCAGAGCACGTTGGATATTGACGGCAAAACCAAAAACAGCGCGCAGTTCACGCGTCTGGTCAGCCTCGACCCGGCGACCGGTAAAACCGAAATGTACGGCTACCCGATCGACGTGGACGTCTATAAAAAAGCCAAAGATGCCAAAATTGGCGATATCGTGGCGCTGGACAACCACCGCCTGCTGCTGATTGAGCAAGGCGGTGACAAAAACAAACAGATGCGCAACCTGGTCTACGTGGTTGACCTGAACGGCGCGTCCGATCTGGCCGGGTTCGATAAAGAAAAAGCCCCGGAGTTTGATGATGCTGAGCAACTGAAGGCGCGCGGCATCAAGCTGGCGAGCAAAAAAGAGGTTGTCGACCTGCGCAAGCTGGGCTGGCAGCAGGAAAAAGCCGAAGGCATGGCGCTGATTGATAATCAGACGATTGCCGTGATCAACGACAACGATTTTGGCCTGCAGGCCGTGCTGGCGAACGCCGATGACTACCAGGTGGACGGCAAAGGTCACCTGCTGAAAGACGGCGCGGAAGTGGCGACCAAAATTGAGCTGAAGCCGCTGGAAAAACCAGAATCACAAAACGATTTCTGGGTGATTAAGCTGCCCGAACCCCTGAAGTAATTTTTGCCCTTGCTCCTTTGTCGCCTGCGGCAGAGGAGCAAGCTACTGAAGTCTTGCCGTTTACCTGGCCCCCGAGAGCCTTTTATCCGGAACATTTCTGCCCATGGAAGGACTATTTCCTGAGGAGCGGATTGCCCTCTGAAAATATCATTCAGTACGCTATAATAAATAATGCCGTTTATACTCCAGAAAATTGATTTTCCAGCATCTGACATAAAGTCAACCAATCATATATTCACGCTGATTATAGTTTTCCCTCCGAAGAGTGCTTGCTTGTGTCGAGCATAATCGATGATGTGCCAGTCCAGGAATAACTGATCTGGTAAGGTTTTACGGCCATCAGTACGGTATTGACACATCACTGAAAAGTACTGGTGTAATGAAAATTGCTCGCCAACGCAGTATTGCCTGCGCCACGATTTATAAAACCCAGCAAGACGAAAAAATCTTGTGATATATTACTGTTTTATAGATTTAACTATTTGATAGTTAATGCATTTTTAACATTGCATGGTGTTTTTCTGGAAAGTATGCATGGGGCTACAAGGCGATAGTCTGGATAATGAGCTAAAGCAGCGCCATGTTTTTCTTGAAAACGATATGAGGCTGATTAATTATGTCAGTAGATAATGGAATCGATAGCATTAAGTGTCATTGAACTTCAGCCTATTAAAAATTAAGAGATAGAAAATTATGCTACCAGAGCCCACTTCCCTTTTTCCTTATGCCGTAAGTCAGCGTGTAATAGCTGACTTCCCAGAAAGAGAAACATTCATCAAATCTATCAATTTGGTTAAAAACAACCCTATTAGTGAGATGGACTCTTTAGTCTCATTTGATAGTGATATGCATAAAATAGATTTATTAAAATCCTGGAGTAGAGGGTTAAATAGAAAGAATTTTTGTCTAATTCATAGTGTAAGCAGTAATAATTATTCAACTCCGTTATTCAAAGGTTCTGCAAATGCCATCTTATCTAAATGGGATGTTATTTCATGCAGCTTAGTCAATTATGCCAATAGAGGAGATGCTAACTTTTCATCTGACGCTAATGGTGCACACCCTATTCATTTAGAGTTGGACGTTCCAGTGCAAAATATTCTTGGAACCCATAGCAGTGATGTAGCATTCCCTAATCATGCAGGCAGGAAATTTAATAGCCCGACAGGGAAGGTGCTGGATAGCTCTGCATTAACTCGACATATATTTAAAGGTATCAACAGATTTTCATTAAAAATCGACTCTCATAATGGATATGCCAATATAATTAATTTTCAGGATTTTATTGTTAAATGTTTTAGTTCGAGGGGCATGGGACATAATGAGATATTGTTAATAGGAAGGCCAGGTATTAATTTATACCGCGACATGCCTTGCACCAGAATGATAAAAGTCAAAGGAATAAGTTATGTGCCGGCACATCTTAAACGTTGTTACTATAATGCATTTTTACATGGAGGCCGTGATCATGCATTGAAAAAAGTCTCAGAACAAGTTGTGGTTGATATTGAATCCATCAAAAAATTAATGCGGGAAAATAATTTAATTTGTTTCACCAATCGCCTTTATAATGATCGCGGGGAATACGGTAAAACAGTAAGTGATTTATTATCCGAGCATTTTTTTAGTTCCGGCGTGGGGGTTTACAGGGGTGTTTCGTAAAATTTCGAAGGTTACGGAGTATGACGAAAATTTAGCATGACTGTGGGTTATGAATATGCTTTTTTATGATGTTGACTGATTGTGCGTGTATACGTAAATACAACAGACCGGGTTGACAGCCATCGTACCGAGCGCCGGGCACGCTATGTCCTGGGAAAACCCCGCCGGGCTAGCCAGGGTGCTCGCCGAGCAGTGCAGGGCATAATAAAAAAGCCATCCCGAAGGATGGCTTTTGGTGACAGACGAAGAGGAAAAAAGCGTGGTTTTTCCCTCTTCGTGGTTATCAGCCGAAAATCAATGAATTGATTTTCCTGTTTCTTTTGACGGATTGTCTGGTATTTCTTCTATTGATAGAGGTTTGTCAGCGGCCTGAAAGCCATCCCGAAGGATGGCTTTGGCTTTAAATCGCTAACTTTTTATTTAACGCCTCAATTTCTTCCCGCCACTGTTTTTGCAGCGCCGGTTTCTGGTGCTTTTCCTTGCGCGTCACGTCCTCCGCCAGCTTTTCCTCCAGCTCGATAAGTCGTTCCAGCAGCGCATCGCTTTCTCTATAGTGCGGTGCTTGCTGGATGACTTGCTCTGGCTGGGATTTCACTTCGGTCAGCGGCAGCCCGCTTTCCTCTGCTGTCAGCAGGGCGTACAGCGCGTCCAGGTCGTGCCATTCGCTCAGCACGCCGTTGTTCACCAGCCAGAAGCGGTTGCAGCCTTTGGCTATCAGCTCGCGGTCGTGGGTCACTAACAGCACGCCACCTTCAAAGGTTTGCAGCGTTTCCGCCAGCGCCTCTTTGCCTTCCATGTCCAGGTGGTTGGTCGGTTCATCCAGCATCAGCAGGGAGTAGCGGGCCAGCGTCAGGCCAACGAACAGCAGGCGCGAACGCTCTCCGCCGCTCAGCGTACTGACGGCTTGCTGGTGTCGCAGCCACGGAAATCCGGCGCTGATTAACGCCATTTTCCTGTCCTGCTCGCTGAGCGGGGCAAACGGCTCCAGCGCCTCCAGCAGCGAATCACCGTCGTTAAGCTGGTGCAGCGTTTGGTCGTAATACCCCAGATGCACCCGAGGATGCAGGCGAATAGCGTCCTCACGCTCTGACTGCTGGTACTGCTGCCAAAGCAGGCGCAGCAGAGACGACTTGCCGCAGCCGTTCCGGCCTATCACCGCCACGCGGTCGCCGCTTTTCACTCGCTGCAACGGCAGAGTGAATAGAGGTTCACACTCCGGCGCAGGCCGAACGTTAAGCGCTTCCAGCTCCAGCAGCCTGTCGGCAATCAGCGCTTCACCTTTCAGCTTAAGCTGCCACTGGCTGCCCGCCGTGAGCTCAGTTTGCTCGTCCTTCAGCCGATCAATGCGCTTTTCCATCTGCTTGGCTTTTCGGGAAAGATCTTCGTTGTCGTAGACCCGGCCCCAAATTGCCAGCCGTTTGGCGCTGGCGGTAATGCGGTCGATTTCCTTTTGCTCCGCCTGATGGCGGTGGGCATCGGTTCTGTCCCGTTCCTCCAGCGCACTGCGCGCCTGAGAACACGGTAGCGCAAAGAAATGCAGTGAACGATCGCGCAAAATCCAACTGCCGTTGGTGACGTTATCCAGCAGGCTGCGGTCGTGCGAAACCAGCACGAAGCTGCCGCTCCAGCCGCGCAGGAACTGTTCCAGCCACAGCAGCGTGGGCAAGTCCAGGTGGTTACTGGGTTCATCCAGCAGCAGTAAATCTGGCTCACTAATTAGCGCTCGCGCCAGCAGCAGGCGAGTATGCTGCCCGCCGCTCAGCGTGCCGGAAGTCAGTCGCCAGTCCGTTTCGCTAAAGCCCATACTTGCCAGCAAAGCTTCTGCCCGCCAGCATTCGCTATCTCGCTGGTTTTCCTCAATTTGTGCCAGCACAGCATCGAGCATGGTCATCGTATTGAGGCTTTCCGGCAGATGCTGTTCAACCCTTGCCATCAGGCAGCTAGCCGCCTGAGTCACCGAGCCGCTGGTGGGCGAAAGAGTGCCGTCCAGCAGTTTCAGCAGGGTGCTTTTGCCACAGCCGTTATGACCGATCAGGCCAATACGGTCGCCTTTTTTCAGGGTAAAAGTGATGGACTCCAGCAGCGAACCGAAAGCGGTGTCGAGGTGCAGAGATTGGGCGGTTAATAAAGTGCTCATATGTGCTTACTCAAGAGTTATGGCGTGCAAACGCCTCGTCGTATAACGCTGACGATAACCCGGTAAGCCCGAGAGAAGGGATTCAGTAAGTTTCTTCGCTCAAGCCGAAGTTATCGCAGCACGGAACCGATAACGCTTGAGCAGAGACGATCGCCAAAAGTATGCGAACGGTTAAAGCGCTCACAAGACATCATGGGGATCCTCCTTATATATATTGAGTGAATGGGTGGGCGGATTGTAGCGGGAAAGTGAATGGGTTGCCACCTGCCAGAATTTGTTACGAATGCATTCGACGGCGGCGTCGCTGCTTACCCTCACCCTAACCCTCTCCCTGGAAGGGAGAGGGAATAGATGACCTACTGTTTTGACCTGTCGTTTCTCCCACGCCCCTTGGGGAGAGGGAATAGATTGCGTTCTGTTCTGACCTTTTATTTTCCCCCTATCCCCTTTGGGGAGAGGGCCGGGGTGAGGGGCTGACGCCCCCAAATTCATCCCAGCAGCTTCACCAGCGTCTGCCGCTGCTTCTCATTAATATCCAGCGGGTTTTGATAGCCGATATTCTCCGTGGCCCGGGTATATAGCGCGACCAGCCAGTCGTACACGTAGCTGGCGTTGCCGCGCGTTGGCTGCTCGCCCAGTTTTGTCAGTCGACGGCTGATATCCGCCTGGGCAGGGGGGGCAAACACGGCCTGACCTTTATTGACGCGGCTTGCCGGGCGATCGGTAACTGGCATGCTGGCGTAGCCCAGCCAGGCAATAAAATCACCCAGCACCGTGCTGGCACGGGAAATATCCAGCTCAAGCCCGGAGTCGCCGTTTTGCATGCTGCGTTCCAGCCTCATCGGCACATCCAGCCGGTAGCTGGCGACGATCAGCGTGTTGCACAGCGCCTGAAGCTGAACGCTGTCCAGGCCAAACTGGTGTGCGGCTTCCCGACGCTGGCCCAGCAGGCGCAGGTGGTTAACCCAAAGCTGATGCACGGCGCGGGCGTAGCTGATGCCTTCGGTCTGAGGGGCAACATGCTCGGCCGCGTCGGCAAACAAGTCTATCTCCAGCGCAAAGCCTTCCGGTTTAGGCTGATGCTGCTGTTGGTGCTGCAGCCAGACCTGCTGCAGAGCATCCCGGGATGGCACCAGGCTTGCCAGCAAATCACCGTGCTGGGTCGCCCGGGCCTGCAGAGCACGCACCAGATCTTCTGCCTGCTGGCGAGCCTGCTGTGGGGTGGCCTGCTGTGCGTCAATAAAGCGCTGGAACAGTTCGACGGTTTGCGTTTCCAGCTCACCGCGCAGGGCAGCGAGGCGCTGTTCACGGCGGGTGGGATTTAGCGCATCGGTCAGCCATTCCAGCAGGCGATGCATGTTTCTGCTGTCCAGCGCCTGCAGCGTGCCCCAGCGCTTGCCCGGGTTGCCAATCAGACGCTGAACGCCGTCGTCCAGGCTGGCACCGAGCGTAAACCGGGCGTCAAACGGCGTGATGGCCCAGACCAGGCCCGGCAGCGAGCTGTGCCCCGGGCTTTGGGTGCTGTCTACCCACCATGCCAGCGCTTTCCCCGTCGCCTGAACTTCACTGCGTTCGCTGACGGCGTTACACACCAGCAGCGTGTCCGGCTGAAGCCGGGTGGTGTACCAGCTAAGCTGATTCGCCGGGATATCCAGTAAATCCACGTTGCTCAGCGCAGTCGGCTGGCTGAGGGTGAAAATAACCTCGGCGCACAGCAGCGCCAGGTCGTTCTGCGGCAGGCTGAGGTGAGAACCAGGCTGATTTCCCAGCAGTGGGCAAACCATCACATCCGCCTGTTCCGGTGCGTCTTCCGGGCCGGAAGGAATGAGAAAACCTTCGGCAGGCAGCAGGAAACTGTCCACCACGAGGCTTGCCGGAGCCAGAACCTGTTCCACGCAGCTCAAATGCTGCAAGGCCTGCGCCAGCCGCAGCCAGGTTTCCGTCAGGGCGCTATCTTCGCCCCACAGCAGGGCGAACAGCAAGGCGCGATCTTCTGTCGAAAGGTAAGGTGCAAGCTCGGCCATGCGGTAAACCAGGCGCTCATCCAGGTGATGCTGACGGCGCTGGAGGCGGTGGTAGCCGTACAGCAGATCGGCCGTTTGCTCACGGGTTAATCCTGGTGCAGCGGCAGACAGACGGCGGGACTCCAGTTCGGTCAGCCGCAGGGCAACCGCGCTTGACGTTGCCAGACGGGGCGCGTCAGAGGCGTGATACCTGTTGATAAACTGCTGCGCCAGTTCGGCCTCGCTAAACAGCGTCAGCAGCAGCGGGTAATTCTCTACTTCAGGGGGCCGTTGGGCGCTGAAGCGCACCGCCATCGCCGCTGGCGTATGGCCTGGGTTGATGTGCGTCAGGTAGTCCAGTCGTTTATCACCGAGCTGAATATCAATGCGGCTATTCGGGCTGCCCTGCAGGGTATTCAGCAGATGATTTTTGCCGTCCAGGGCGTGGCCATAAATGCCTAGCGTCAGCGGAGCGTCCTCCAGCGCGCTGATGCGACGGTGGCGTTCGCTCAGCTGTTGGAGGCGCGCCAAAAGACTGTCCGCTTCATTGTCGAGCAGCGGGGAGAAAGTGCGGGTCATCTGAACCCAGTTCACCAGATGGCTGAGCGTGGTAGTTAGCTGCTTCATTTTTGGTATACGCTCCCGCTGTCTATCCAGTAATGCGTCGCCCCGCTGTAGCTGCCGGCGAGGGTATTCAGTTTAAAACTCAGTTGTTCGAGGGGGACTTTGCTGCCGTCCGACAGCCAGGCTTCGGCAAGGCTGAATGACTCGGCCTCGCGGGTCTGCTTCAGGCGCACGTTCAGCACGCCGTCTCCGGCAATTGATTTCGCCAGCTGCGGCGAGTTGATTGCCAGCGTGTAGAGCGGCGTGGCTGGCCAGCGGGCGTTATCCAACTGACGGAAGCCCAGGCAGGCGTTGCCGCGCAGCGGGAAGTGGACTCGGGTGTCCAGGTTCGCCTGCGGGCTGTCGAGATCGATATCCCGGTACCAGACGTTGTCTTCCAGCAGCCGGTCGTTGCCGTCCAGCATGCCCAGGTAGCGCACGGTGGAATAGGCCTGAATATCGGCGGCTTTAAAGTTAAAGCTCGGCAGACGCAGATCCATCGCCAGGCTGCACAGCATTGCGCCCACCGCGGCGGTAGATTTCGGGTTACCGATGCGCCCTTGCTGGCTGAACGGATACCACTCGTGGGTCTGGTAGTTATCGAGCCAGACAATGCGGTTAACCGGTACCGGCTGCAGGTGACGCAGAAGCGCCTGCACGCCAGGCAGACAGCCAGGGCGACCGGTGACTAACAGCACGTCGCAGCAATAATGGTTGATCACTTCGCACAGCGCCTGCAGCGGCGCGGTGAGGGTAAACTGGCCCGCCAGCAGCGCATCCTGCAGCGCGGCAATTTCCGCCTGCAGCGGCACGCTCATGATGTCAAACTGCGGCGCGTCGGCTGGCAGCTCGTGCTGCACGGCCTGCTGAACGTAGTTGATCACGTTGCGGGTTGGCTGCTGGGTCAGTAGCTCGCCGAAGGTTGCTTCCAGCACCGAATCCGGCTCTTCCGGGTCGCTCTCTTCCCAGAAAGAAAGCACTGCATGGCCGAGTGGAATAAACAGCTGGAGCGCAGTTTGCTGGCGTAGCGTGGCGCGGGTGTCCATGCGGCCGGATTCCCCAAACAGCGTGGTCATCAGGCCTGGTGCGTCAGCTACGCCCGCTTTGTGGGTGTGGGCCTGCAACGCAGGCAGGACGCAGCGCTGAATCACGTCCAGCAAAATATCGTCCCCGGCGACTTTAAAGCCTTCACGGAACAGCAGGCGCGGCGCGATTTTCACGTTGCTGCCCACGCCGTCGTCCAGCTGATACTGGGTGATCGCCATATCGGTTGTGCCGCCGCCGATGTCAATCGACGCCACGCGCAGGGTTTTGCCGACGGGTTCGTCCGGCGTCAGGGCGCGGTCAGGGCGGGCGAGGCTTTCAAAGAAGCGCCCGGTTTGCCCGGCGTAGTTCACCAGCGCCTCGTTATACAGCCAGACCAGCTGGCCGCAGGTGGCTTCGTCCCACTCCATCTGCACTTCCGGCACCGGTACGATACTTTTCTTTTTGTCTCGCTCGAGGGTGAAACCTTCGTCGGTCGGGTGCCAGTCCATCGCTTTCCACACCAGGCCGACCGCCTCCTGCATACGCTGGCGGAACAGCTCGCGTTCCGGTTTTGGCATAGCGGAAGGTAAAGTCAGAATCAGGTTGCGCAGCTGGCGAGGCGAGGTCGGGTGCCCCATGCTCTGGCGGGAGCCAATACTGTTGATTTGCATCAGCGCCTGGGAGAGCAGCTCGCACAGCATCAGGGTCATCAGCGAGCTGCGGCTGTACTGCGGTGAAAACACCGGCAGGCGTTCGTCCATCGGCAGGGCGTACAGCGGCTGGCCGTCGTCGTTCATCAGGTTCATCAGCGGGAAAGCGGTCGCCAGCGGCTCACGCTGGGTTTTCACGCCCATCTGGCTGAAGCGCCAGTCCTGGCTGGCTGGCGTGACGTCCCACAGATAGCGGCGCGGGCTGGAGATCCCGCTGGCGCCTTCGGTACCCAGGCGAGCGCAGGCCATACGGCGAGCTTCGTCGCCCACGCGGGCAATAGAAGGCCAGACAAAGGCGTCGTCGCGCCCGCTTTCAACGGAGAAATGCTGCTTGCCAAATTTTGCCTCGCTGAACTCCAGGCGGCTGGTAAACATTGCGTCGTTGATCAGCTGTGGTTCGCTCAGGGAGCGGATCTGCAGCTCGGCTGTCTGGCGCAGACCGTCGTTTTCTTCGCCGTGATCTTCGATCAGGACGCCGCAGGTGTGGGTGTTCCCCACATCCAGCACCAAATCTACGTCAATCGGCGGGGATTGCAGCGTGGCGGTGACGATCTTCACTTCCGGCACGGCGAGCTGGTTGCCGATAAGCTCCAGAATATTCAGATAGTGAGCCTGATATTCAAAGGCTTTCATAGCGGCGGCGAGCTCACGCTCGGTGCGATTTTCCACGCGGGTGGCAAACTGGGTGAAGGTTTCGCGCAGCCAGCCGTCCACCCAGGTCTGGTCGAGAAAATCTTTGATCTCGTGGTTGTGCCAGGCCAGCGCAAAACGGGCACCGTTGCGGACGTCGTTTTCCGTCGGTGCCAGATGCGCGGCGGGGTGATCGTCCGCGTAAATTTTGCTGTCCAGCGCGAGGCTGATACGCACCGTATTCCCGGCGGAATCGGGCGTCTCCAGAACACGCACCTGCACGCGGGCCCAGTTATCCGGTCCACCCACAAAGGTACGCGGCGGGTTAAAGCGCAGGAACGGCAGCGGCAGCCAGGTTTTGTCCATCACCCGCAGGGAGTGGCCAAGCGTAATGGTGCTTTCGGGTTTCACCACTTCTGGCGCGGTGCCGTTTTCGCCCGGTAGGGTAAATTTCCCGGGCACAACATCGTAATCAAGGCGTAGCAGCGGGCCGTTGGCCGTCTGACGCACAAAGCGCCCGGCGTGGGCGGCGTTAGTCTGCGGCGCAAGGCCAAAGTCCAGGAACTGAATGCCGGTGTCTTTGATGAGCGTGACGCTCGGCTTGTAGTGAAAAAGGGTCGCCAGCATGATCAGTTACTCACTTTTCGGAAGGTGATCGGTATGACTTTGTCGCCTTGATAGCGGCCGGTGCAAACGGCGGCGCCGTTGCTGCCGGTTTTACAGGTCACTTCCGGCATCGGGTAGCGGCTGCCGTCACCGCAGCGCGCGCTACCGCGGGTTTTAATCATCAGCGCGCCATTTTGATGCAGGCCGGAAAACACCTCGGCTTTACAGACAATGTTATCGCCGAACACCAGGCGCACCGTGCCTTTGTTGTTGGCTATCTGGTAGCGCAGGCTTGGCGCTTTACCGGTGATCGGGTCACTGAAATCGATCTGTGCTCGCCAGGTGCCGTTGAGGAATTTAGTGGAGCCAATTTTCACGGCCTCTGTCGGTAGAATTAACGCATTTTTCGGCACGTCTGCGGCAACGGTAATTGGTTCAGGATTTTCTTCCGGCGCGGCAACCGGCGCTGGCTCAGGCTTAGGCGGCACCACAACTTCGGCTGGCGTCAGCGGCAGGGTAGTTTTGGCCACATCGACGGCCTGTATTGGCGCTGGCGCAATAGGTTTAGGCGGGACTTCGGCCTGGGCGGTTGCCACCGGCGCGGTCTGGCTCCCGCTAAGCAGCAGATAACCCACCGGGGCCGCAATGGCGACGGCGATCACGGCGGCGACCGGCAGCAGCCAGCGGCGGCGCGGTTTCGCGGCTACGGCGACAGGTTCCGGGCTCGGGGCCGGTTTTTCTTCTTCGACTGCGGCTTTTTTCACTGCGGTGAGGCTATAAACCGGAGAATCATCATCCACCTGAACCGCCATCGGGGCTTCAAGCAGCGGCTTTTCTGGCTCGCTAATTTCTACCGGCAGTGGCTCTGGCTCCGGCATCGTTTCTTCAGGGATAAACGCAATTTCAGGCTCGCGCGATTCCACCACCCGCAGGCATTCCAGCACATCGTCCCGGGCGCCCTGGTTAAGATTCACGAACCCCCAGAAGGTGATCACCGGCTTGCCGTTCACCAGGTAGACGTGCTGGCTGCCGGGGAACTGCAGAGCTTTTTCCAGCAGTGCGCCAAAGAGGCGAATCGAGGTTTTCTCCGCCTGCTGGCAGCGCGCGCTGAGCGAGGCGACGTTGGATAAGCAATTATCCAGATAGCGAAGGGCGGTGCGGCGTTCTTCGTCGCTGGCGGCGGCCCAGCTGGTGACGCTGCCTTCCTGAGGCGCATACCAGTCGACGCGGTCGCCTTCGTCGTTGGGCTGGGGAATGGCCAGCGCGTCGGCGACGGCCTGCTGTTTACGAAGGCGTAATGTTTCGCGTATTTGAAACGCGGAATCAAACACTGCCTGACCGTTTTCGCCCAGCGCGAGAAAGTCATCCAGGCATCCGCTGCGCAATAATGTTTTTGCCACGTCATCAATCCTGCTGTTAACGGCTCACCCGAGAGCCATCTTCACGCTTTACAGTTTAACGAAGCGGCCCTAAGTCAAACGGCAGAAGAGACGGCAAAATGGGTAAATTATCTGGCTATTAGACAAAATGGGGCGGTGTGAAGCCGGCGATACTTACCCGGAAGTAAGTCACTTACTGGCAGGTAACTTCTTGACCAGAAAGAAAAAGACAGACACGATGAACCCCAATTTTGCGGCCTTCTGGCCGGGGCTTTCCCTCTAACCATGTCGAGAAAAATTATGGCTAAAATCGTTGTTATTTACTTTTCCGGATACGGTCACACCAAACGTGTGGCAGAGCATGTTGCACAAGGGGCAAACGCCGACCTCGTCGCCGTGGACAGCAATGGCGATATTCAGGAAGCAGACTGGCAAAAACTGAACGATGCCAAAGGGATCATCTTTGGGGCGCCGACCTACATGGGCAACGTGCCGTGGCAGTTCAAAAAGTTTGCCGATGCTTCCTCCAAAGTGTGGTTCACCCGTGGCTGGCAGGACAAAGTGTTCGGCGGTTTCACCAATAGCGCCAGCCTGAACGGCGACAAGCAGGTGAGCCTGCAGTGGATGCAAACGCTGGCCTCTCAGCACGGCGGCATTTGGGTGAGCCTGGGCCAGTTGCCTTCGAATACCCTGGCGGCAACCCGCGAAGACGCGAACAACCTGGGCGGCTCGGTCGGGCTGCTGGTGCAGTCTCCGTCTGACGCAGGCGCCGAACAAATTGCCCAGGGCGACCTGGACACCGCCGTCAAATACGGCGCACGCGTGGCGGATATTGCTGCCCGCCTGAGCTAAAAAATCCTTTCTTTTCTAAAGCGCCTGCGGGCGCTTTTGTCTTTGCCACCTCCTCAATAATTACCCCTGGTTATTGTCAGTTGTATTCACCAAATAAATACTTATCATGATAATTATCATGGTGACTATTTACATGGGGATTACCCGATGCATGACGATAAATACGACATTGTCGATTTTCCCGATCGCCCGCTGGGGATGCGCCTGGCGATGCTGGTGCGCCTGTGGCGTGGCATCGTGGATGACGCCGTGGCGTTTACCGGCCTGACCCAAAGCAGCTGGACGACGCTGATGCAGCTCAGCGTGGCGGGGGAAAAAATCACCGTCACGGATCTGGCCCGGGCGCAGGGCATCGATCTGCCGCCCCTGACGCGCACGCTGGCACAGCTGGAAAAAGAGGGCTATGTCACCCGCACGCCGGACGAAAAAGACAGACGGGTGAAATTTATCTCGCTGACGCCCGCGGGCCAGAAAGCGATTAAGGCGGTAAGTGAAACGGTGGAGCGCTGCCAGGCGCAGGTCGCGCAGGGCATTCCGGCTCAGCAAATAGAACAGTTCAGCCAGACGGTAAACCTGCTGGCCGCCAACATGATCAAAATTCGATAGTTCTTTCACGCCTGGTTTCCCGGCGTGTTTCTCATTTAGCGAGTAGTTATGACCCCTGAACAACGATTTACCCGCTGGGTAAAAGTCACGCTGGCGCTGTTTGCCGCGATGTTTTGCTATTTTCTGGCCGCCGACATCTGGGTGCCGCAAACCCCGGACTCCACCGTGATGCGCGTGGTGACCCCGGTTTCATCACGCGTATCGGGCTACGTGACGCATATCTACGTCAGCAACAACAGCGTGGTGAAGAAAGGGGATGTGCTGTTCGACATCGACAATAAGCCTTACCAGAATCAGCTCGAACGCGCGGAAATTGCTTATCAGCAGGCGATTCTCGACAACCAGCAAATTGACGCCCAAATCAGTGCCGCGCGGGCAAAAATTAGAGCCGCCCAGCTGGATGCCGACAACGCCGGGCGCAGCTATCACCGGTTTAACGGACTTAGCAGCGGTAACCTGATTTCTAAACAGGATCTGGACGGGGCTTTTACGCGCTGGCAAAGCGCGGTGCAAAACGTCAACAACCTCCAGGCCGCGCTGGCACAGCTGGTGATTTCGCGCGGGGAACGCGGGGATCAAAACGTCACGCTGCAAAAATACCGTAACCTGCTGAACGACGCCCGGCTCAATCTGGATTACACCCGCGTGGTTGCCAGCAGCGACGGCATTATCAGCAATTTACAGCTGAAAGAGGGCTGGTATGCCGGGGCGGGATCCCCCGCGCTGGCGCTGGTTAACGACAAGCTCGATATCGTGGCCGACTTCCGTGAGAAAAGCCTGAGTAAAACCCGCCCAGAAACAACGGCGGATATAGTATTCGACGGGCTGCCGGGGCAGGTTTTCAAAGCCAGGGTCACCAGCAAAGATGCGGGCGTTTTGCCGGGGCAACAGGCTATCAACGGGCAGCTTTCCGCGCCGGAAACGTCAAACCGCTGGGTGAGGGACGCGCAGCGCATGCGTATTCATTTGCTGCTTGAAGACGGGAAAACGCCAGATCTGCCGGCTGGCGCACGGGCCACGGTGCAGCTTTACAATTCGCCTTCCGCTTTCGCGTCGTTTATCGGCGGGATGCAAATCAGGCTGGTGAGCTACCTGCATTATGTTTATTAAATTTATTCTTGGCCCGCTGAAACGCAATGCACCGACGCCGTTCAGCGGCAATGATTTCCGCCATATGCTGCGCATCGTCATGGCGGGTTGCGTGGGGATGTTTGTCTACAGCTGGGTTAACACGCAGTACGGGGTGTTCTACGTGGTTTACCCCATCATGCTCACCGGGCTGGTGCCCATTTTTAACGGCCATATTGCCCGGCAGATGATCGCTAACGCGCTGCTGAACTGTGTGGAAATGACGCTGCTGTTTGCGGTGCTGGCGAATTACCCGCTGCCAATGACGCTGATTGTGTTCCTGATGTACATGACGCGCTTCTACCTGATGAGCCGGGGGCCGCTCTTTCTGTTTGGCTCGATGGGCGTGGTCTGTTTAAGCGTGATGGCTAATTTCCTGAGCTACCCGACCACCGACATGAGCGACCTGATGTTTTCTAACATCATTGGCAGCCTTTTGGCGGTGGGGCTGTCGGCGCTTAGCTGTTATTTGCTGCCGGACGTAGAGCCGCGCAAGCCGCCGCCTGCGATTCAAAAGGACGGGCCACGGGTGATGCATGAAACACTGCTCGCCTCGTTAACGGCGACTCTCTTATTCACCGTGTTCCAGGTCTACACGCTGAATGACTCCCTGGCCGCGCTGATGGCGGGCATTTTTGCCCTGTTCCCCATGCATTTTCGCGGGGCGATCCTTTCGTCCTGGTGGCGCATTGTTGGGGTGATTGCCGGGTGTCTTTACGCGATTCTGGTGCAGCTGGTGATCTATGATTTCAGCCGTCACCTGATCCTGCTGATGCCGCTGATTAGCCTCGGCCTGCTGCTGGCCGCGCGAATTCACGTGTTTGAGAAGGTCGGGCCGGGCGTGGGCTTTTCTATTCTGACCACGCTGGCGCTGATGTTCGGGCAATACATGCACCCTAATCAGGATATCGTTTTTAG
The DNA here is from genome assembly GCF_037150195.1 of Cedecea sp. VD22. Classification (NCBI taxonomy): domain Bacteria; kingdom Pseudomonadati; phylum Pseudomonadota; class Gammaproteobacteria; order Enterobacterales; family Enterobacteriaceae; genus Cedecea; species Cedecea sp. VD22. Next base: position 331,923 of record NZ_JBBCPX010000002.1, on the reverse strand, counting down.
CGCGCTGTACCGTATTTCATCGGTGTCGGTGGCGATTGTCGGCACCCTGGCCGTGACCTTTATTATCCATAAGATACTGAATAACTTTGCCTCAACGCGCTATATCGTGAAATGACGTTAGTCCTGTTCCGGCCAGTCGCGGGTAATGCCCGGCTGGACAGGGCGCTCAAGATAGGTGGACAACACGATATACGTCCTGGTCGCCACCACGCCGTTGATCTCATACAGATGCGCCAGCAGGGCCTCAAGCGCCCTTGAATCCTCGGTGCGGACCTTCAACAGCATGGACGTGTCCCCGGCGACGGAATGGATCTCTTCCACTTCCGGGTAGGCGGAAATTCGCAGCAGATCCGGCGTTTTTCCCCAGCCTTTGGTATCAATGTGCACGAAGGCCAGCAGGGATTTGCTGATGGCCTTTGGGTCGAGCAAGGCCGCCGTCTGCTGGATCACCCCGGAGCGCTTCAGGCGTTTGACTCTTTCGTGTACCGCTGGGGCGGAAAGCGCGACCTTTTCGCCGAGTTCGGCGTAGCTGATGGTCGCATCCTCCACCAGCGCGCCTAATATTCTTCGGTCGGCGGCATCGAGAGTTCGCTCTGCCGCACCGTTCTGCTTAATACTGTCTGTTTCTTTTTTCATATTGCCCCTGACTAATGACGCTGAATTTCATTCGGATAAAATTGGTTTTTATCGAATGTAAGTCAAGTTTAATCCTTGTCAGGAAGAAAAATGAAAAACAGCCAGTGTCTGGAACTTCATCCAGAGCCGTCTCTGTCTCCCGCCAAAGCCGTGTATGTGCTGACCGGCTGCGTCGGCGTTATCGGTGCTAACTCAATGGTGCTGGGGCCTATTGCGCCGGCAGTGGCATCGTCTATAGGCGCGGGAGTGCCGACGGTGATGATGGCCGCGGCGGCTTTTGGCCTGGGCACGGCGGCGAGCGCACTTTTTCTGGCTCGTTTGATCGACTTAGTCGGCTCGGCGCGGATGCTCAAATTCACCATGCTGCTGCTGGGCGCGGCGCTGCTGCTTTGCGCGGCTTCGCCTTCCGTGGCGGTATTTATTGCTGCTCAGCTGATTGCCGGGATGGCTTCCGGTATCGCGCTGCCCGCGATTTACGCCAGCGCGGCCGCCATTGCGGAGCCGGGGCGTGAAAGCCGGACCATCGGCAAGGTGCTGACCGGCTGGACGCTGAGCATGATCGCCGGCGTGTCGTTTTCCGTGGTGCTGACCGAGTTGTTCAGCTGGCGCGCGGTGTATGTGTCCGTGAGCTGTCTGGCGGCCCTGGCGCTGATCGCGCTCGTCAGGTTGAACATGCAGGATCGCCCGGCGGCGGGGATTGCGCCTTCACCGCTGTCTGCCCTGGGGCTGCCAGGCATCAAGTCGTTGCTGGTGGTGTGCGGGGCGTTTATGACGGCGTTTTACGGGATTTATGCTTATTTGGGCGACCATCTTCATCAGGATCTCGGCCTGCCGGTGACGGCCAACGGCGGGGTGGCGATTGCCTATGGGGCGGGATTCGGCTGTGCCGCTTTGCTCAGCGGGATGGTGGATCGGTTTGGCCCTAAACACCTGATGCCGCTGGTGCTTTTGGTGGCAGCCTTTGTTTACCTGGGCCTGGCGATGCTCGGTGGTTCGCTGGTGGGGGTTATCTGCCTGCTGTTTGTGCTTGGCCTGGTGAACCACCTGGGGGTGAACTTACTGATTCAGCGCCTGACGGCCATCGACCCGGCCAGGCGCGGCACATTGATGGGATTGAACAGCGCCGTGACTTACCTGGCTGTGTTTGCCGGCAGCAGTAGCTACGGGCCGCTTTATACCGAGCACGGCTTTACTACGATTTCGCTGCTTTCCCTGGCGCTGATGGTCATTGCGGTGCTGACCTGCCTGTGGCGTGATTTTGCCGGGCAGGGCGTGAAGGTTGTGGGCTAAAGCTTCTACGTTATCGCTTTTTTATCTGAGACAAGCCGGGTTGCCTGTGCTAATTCTGAAGCCATTATATGGCTGCAGAGGTCCGAAATATGAGTCAAAGATTGCCGGTTTTGTTGGTGCAAATGGGGCGGCCCCCCGAGGAAATTCAGCAAGCCGTAGGGGATCAGCCGGCCTGGTTTGCGCAGGCGCTAAAGCACCCGGATGTCGAACTTAACATCGTCAGGCCGTTTCTGGGCGAGCCTTTGCCCGCGCCAAAAAGCTTTCAGGCGGCGGTGATTTCGGGTTCATGGTCGATGGTGACGGAGCATGAAGCGTGGAGCGAGCGCACGGCGGAATGGGTTAAAACCGTTGTTGCCGCCGGTACGCCGCTATTTGGCGTCTGCTACGGGCATCAATTGATGGCTTACGCGCTCGGCGGGAACGTGGATTATCACCCGCAGGGCAGTGAGGTCGGGCAACTGCCGGTGGCACTGACAGAGGCAGGGCGAGACGATCCGGCGCTGAGTCATCTGCCTGAGTCGTTCCCGGTCTTTTTAAGCCATGCGCAGAGCGTCCTGGCGCTGCCGCCCGGGGCCGTTTGTCTTGCGTCATCGGCCCACGATCCTCACCAAATCATCCGCTACACGCCCAATGCGCTGTCGGTGCAGTTTCACCCGGAATTCACCGCCACGGTGATGAACAAAATTCTCGCCAGCCGCAGCGAGCAGGCATCGTTACGGCAAGAAAATAAACAGACATTGTCGAACGATGTCAGCGCTACGCCCGGGGCAAGAGCAATTTTGCAGCGTTTTGTTTTGCCTTCGGTCTGAACGCCCGCCTTAACCGCCACAATTGTATAGAAAGGAAGGGTTTGTCATTTGCTTGTCGCTAAGGGCTGTGCTGTTATTACTGTGAGAAATAATAAATAGCTCAACCATTTGGCAAGCAAATAAAAGGCAAACACTATGTCTAAAGGGAAAACACTGCTCGGCCTGCTGCTGAGTGCGCTCCTCCCGGCAGGAAGCGCGATGGCGGCAGCCAACAGCACGCTGGTTTACTGCTCCGAAGCCTCTCCTGAATCCTTTAACCCACAAATTGCCAGCTCTGGCCCAAGCTTTGTTGCCAGCTCGCAAACCCTCTACAACCGCCTGATTGATTTCAGCCTGACCGACAACACGCCGGTGCCGTCGCTGGCGACGGAATGGAAAATCAGTCCCGACGGTAAAACCTATACCTTCACCCTGCGCAAGGGCGTGAAGTTCAACAGCAACAAATTCTTTAAGCCAACGCGTGACTTCAACGCCGACGACGTGGTGTTCTCGGTCATGCGCCAGAAAGACGCCAATAACCCGTATCACAAGGTGTCGCAGGCGAACTACGAATACTTCAACGACGTCGGCCTCGACAAGCTCATCGTGGACGTTAAAAAGCTGGATGACTATCACGTCCAGTTTACCCTGAGCGAGCCGAATGCGGCGTTTCTCGCCGACTGGGGCATGGACTTTGCCTCTATTTTGTCTGCGGAGTACGCGGATGCGATGCTGAAAGCCGGTATGCCGGAGCGGGTGGACAACAACCCGATCGGCACCGGGCCTTACGCGCTGCAGGACTACAAAGTGGATTCCGTGATTCGCTACGTCGCCAACCCGAATTACTGGAAAGGCGAAGTCCCGACCAAACACCTGATCTTCTCCATCACCCCGAACGTACAAACCCGGCTGGCGAAGCTGCAGAAAAATGAATGCCAGATTATCCCTGCACCAAGCCCGGTACAGTTCGACGCCATTAAAGCGGACAAAAACCTGGCGCTGCACAGCATTGATGGCCTGAACGTCGGTTACCTGGCGTTCAACACCAGCAAGAAGCCGTTCGATAACGCGCTGGTGCGCCAGGCGCTGAACTATGCGGTGGACAAAAAAGCCATCGTCAACGCCATCTTTATGGGATCCGGCTCGGTAGCTAAATCGCCGATCCCGCCAACCATGCTGGGCTACGACAAGGATCTGAAAGACTACGGGTACGACCCAGAAAAAGCCAAAGCCTTGCTGAAGCAGGCCGGGATGGAGAAGGGCTTTGATACCGATCTGTGGTCTATGCCGGTGCAGCGGCCGTACAACCCGAACTCGCGGCGCATTGCGGAGATGATCCAGAGTGACTGGGCGAAAGTGGGCGTGAAAGCCAAAATAGTCACCTTCGAATGGGGCGAATACCTGTCCGGGATGCGGAAAGGGGAACACTCCTCGGCGCTGTTTGGCTGGATGTCCGACAACGGCGACCCGGATAACTTTGCCGATACCCTGCTGGGCTGCGGCAGCGTTGCCAGCGGCTCGAACGTCGCCCGCTGGTGTGACAAAAGCTACGATTCACTGGTACAGAAAGCGAAGCTGACCAGCGACCCGGCCGCCCGCGCGAAGCTCTACGTCCAGGCGCAGGAAATTTACTATCAGCAGGCGCCGTGGATCGCGCTGGCGAACGGTAAAACCTTCTATGCGACCCGCAGCAACGTGAGCGGTTATACCGTTAGCCTCGCCGGGAGTGATTTCTCCAAAGCGAAGCTGGATTAAATTTTATTAACCCTCACCCCGGCCCTCTCCCAGGAAGGGAGAGGGGGAATGCGGACGTCGGTGTTTTTATCCCCTCTCCCCGCTAGGGAGAGGGTTAGGGTGAGGGGCAACACATGATAAGGAACATGCCATGACCCATCTCGCAGACGTTATCAGCCGCGTAGACGACGCCATTGCCGAAGACATCATCATTCCGATGAACGAACTACTGATTGAACTCAGCGACGACGCAGCGCTCACGCGGGAAGACCGCTACGCCCAGCAGCAGCGGCTGCGTATCGCCATTGCCCACAAAGGCAATCACCACACAGAAGAAGCCGAAGAACGCCGCGAGCAGTTGACCCGCAGCGGCACCATTCTCTAGCCGGGAGTTATTATGCGTATTGGATTTATCGGGCTGGGCGGTATGGGCCAGCCAATGGCCGAAAACCTACTGAAAGCCGGGCATCAGGTTGCCGTCTGGAACCGCTCTCAGGCACCGACTGAAGCCTTAAAAGCGAAAGGGGCGACCATACACGCCACGCCAGCCGCTTTCACCGACAGCGAAGTGTTGATCACTATGCTGGCCGACGACGACACCAGCCGCCGCGTGGTAATTGAGCAGGGCGCGCTGGAAGCACTGCCGCAGGGCACAATCTGGATCAACATGGCCACGGTTTCCGTCGCGTTTACCAATGAGATGGCGGAAAAAGCCAGCGCAACCGGGCATCGGTATATTGCCGCGCCGGTACTGGGGCGTGTGGACGTTGCCGCCGCAGGCAATCTCAATATTCTTACCGCCGGGCCAGCGGCGCTGCTGGACAGCGTGCAGCCGATCTTCGATGTGCTGGGGCAAAAAACCTGGCGCTTTGGCGACAGGCCAGAGCAGGCTGCGGCGGTGAAGCTGGCGGCTAACTTTATGCTCGCCAGCGCCATCGAAGCGATGGGGGAATCTTCTGCGTTGGTGGGGGCCTATGATGTGGCCGCCGGGGATTTCCTCGGTATGCTGACCAGCACGCTGTTTGCCGCGCCAGCGTATAAAAACTATGGCGCGATGATCGCCGAATCACGCTACAGCCCGGCCGGGTTTACCATGAAGCTGGGGCTGAAAGACGTGCGCCTGGCGCAGCAGGCGGCGGAAAATAAAAATGTGCCAATGGGTTTTGCGGGCGTGTTGCGGGACAACTACCTCGATGCGCTGGCCCACGGCGATGAACATCTTGACTGGGCGGCATTAGCCACCGTTTCCGCGCGCCGCAGCGGGAAATAACCTTATCTGGCGGCGAGGATATTACTTTCGTCGCCAGATATATCCCTCTAAATATTCACCCGCACTAAAATAACGCCCCGTCGCGGTGCTTTAAATATAATAAAATCTTATTTATTAATATGAAGTCATTGATAATAAACAAGTAATATAATCTGGCATCGTAATTGCTTTATCTATTCCATCTTGTATACCAGGTGGGATGCCAGCTTATGTCAGTCGCTTTATTGTCGCAGTGGGTAGCCGATTACCAGCCTCAGCCGGAAAGGTTGTCAGACGCTTATCAGCAATTAATGGCCAATGTTTCACGCCAGGATAATGCGTGGATTTATATCGCCAGCGAACAGCAAATTAATGAGCAAATAAAGGCTTTATTGCAGGTCATTAAGGCCGGAGACAAAACACCGGCGGATTTCCCCTTATTTGGCGTGCCGTTTGCGGTCAAAGACAATATAGACGTGGCCGGGATGCCAACCAGCGCCGCCTGCCCGGTGTTTACTTATCATCCCTCTGAAGATGCCACGGTGATTGCACGCCTTCGCGCCGCCGGAGCCATTGTGGTGGGCAAAACTAACCTCGATCAGTTTGCGACCGGCCTGGTCGGCACCCGCTCGCCGTATGGCGCGGTGGTGAACAGCTTCAACCCGGACTACGTCAGCGGGGGCTCGAGTTCAGGCTCCGCATCGGTGGTGGCGCGCGGTTTGGTTGGCTTCTCACTGGGAACGGACACCGCAGGCTCCGGGCGCGTACCCGCCGGGTTCAATAACATCGTTGGCTTAAAACCGACCAAAGGCTGGCTATCGACGACGGGCGTAGTTCCGGCCTGCCGCCTCAACGACTGCGTTTCTGTCTTCGCCCACTCGGCGGCGGATGCGGCCCTCGTCGCCAACGTTGCAGGTGGGTACGATCCGCTCGATCCCTACTCCCGAAGCAACCCTCACACCGCCCCGGCTCGCTTTAGCCCGCGCTTGCGCTTTGCCATTCCAGACCGCCTGACCTTCTTCGGCGACAAACTCAGCGAAGAGGCCTTTCAGCTGGCGCTGGACAGGTTAATGGCAATGGGTGCGGAGCTGGTGGCGATAGATTTCAGCGATTTCACCCGGCTGGCCGAGCAGCTGTATAACGGCGCGTGGGTGGCCGAGCGAACCGTTGCGGTGAGAGAGACCCTCGAAAAGCATCCTGACGCCATGGATCCTACCGTACGCGGGATCGTCGCCAGCGGGCTGAGCTTCACGGCCTGCGATGCCTGGCAGGCGGAATATACCCGCGCCGAGCTTGCCCGCCGTATTCAACGGCAGCTTGCCGCATTTGATGCCCTTGTGGTGCCGACGTCGCCGACGATTCACACGCTGGCTGAAATGCGCGACGAGCCGGTGGCCTATAACTCGCAGTTTGGCACCTACACCAACTTCACCAACCTGGCTGACCTGAGCGCGCTGGCGCTTCCGGCGGATTTCCGGGCCGATGGTCTGCCAGCAGGAATAACGCTGATCGCACCCGCCTGGCATGATGCCGCGCTCAGCCATTTTGGTGCGCAGTGGCAGGCGCGACTTGATCTGCCCGCCGGAGCAACGTCCCAGAAAGTGCCCGATCAACAGACTATGGCACCTGCCAGCAGCTTCGTGCGCGTCGCTGTTGTGGGGGCTCATCTGCGTGGGATGCCGCTTAACCACCAGCTAACCGACCGTAACGCTGTCTTCGTAGAAGCAACCCACACTGCAGAAACCTATCGCCTTTACGCCCTGGCGAATACTAAGCCGCCGAAGCCGGGCCTGGTGCGCGCCGCCGAAGGGCAGCCAATCGCCGTTGAGCTGTGGGATATCCCGCTCGCGCGCTTTGGCGAATTTGTTGCCGAAATTCCCGCCCCGTTGGGGATCGGCACGTTGACCCTGCAGGACGGGCGCAGGGTGAAGGGCTTCATTTGTGAACCGTGCGCGACAGAAGGCGCTACGGACATTACCCCATGGGGCGGCTGGAAAGCCTGGCTTGCTCGTCAACCTGGCGCTTGAGGAGAAGGATTATGTTTAGCAAGGTTTTGATTGCCAACCGCGGTGAAATTGCCTGCCGCGCCATTCGCACGCTGAAGAAAATGCACATCACCAGCGTGGCCGTTTATTCCGATGCGGATGCCAGCGCGCAGCACGTGATTGATGCCGATGAGGCGATAGCGCTCGGCGGAGATAAAGCCAGCGACACTTATCTGAATATCGAAAAAATACTGGCGGCGGCAAAAGAGAGCGGCGCGGAGGCGATTTTCCCCGGTTACGGATTCCTTTCCGAACGCGCGGAATTTGCCGAGGCTTGTGAAGCGGCAGGCGTTGTTTTTATCGGGCCAACGGCGCAGCAAATCAGCGATTTTGGCCTGAAACACCGCGCCCGCGAGCTGGCCTCCGGCGTAGATGTGCCGATGACACCGGGCACCGCGCTGCTGACATCCCTTGCTGAGGCGCAGCTGGCGGCAGCGGAAATCGGCTATCCGGTGATGCTCAAAACCACGGCGGGCGGGGGCGGGATCGGCCTGACCCGCTGCGACAGCGAACCGGCGCTGCTTGAGGCCTGGGAAAGCGTGAAGCGTATGGGCGCGCAGTTTTTCAGCGACGACGGCGTGTTTATCGAACGTTTTATTGATAAAGCGCGGCACCTGGAAGTGCAGATCTTTGGCGATGGCAGAGGCAAGGTGGTTGCCTTGGGGGAGCGTGATTGCTCGCTGCAGCGCCGCAACCAAAAAGTGGTCGAGGAAACGCCCGCTCCAAATCTGCCGCAGAGCACGCGTGAAGCGCTGCACCGTGCCGCCGTGGCGCTGGGTGAATCCGTTGATTACCGCAGTGCGGGAACCGTGGAGTTTATCTACGACGCCGCGCGGGATGCATTTTACTTCCTGGAGGTGAACACGCGCCTGCAGGTTGAACACCCGGTAACCGAATGCGTCACGGGGCTGGATCTGATCGAATGCATGGTGCGGGTGGCGGCAGGCGCGTCGCCGGACTGGCAAAAAATGGCCGAAGCGCCTCAGGGGGCGGCGATTGAAGTCCGCATTTATGCCGAGGACGCGCTGAAAAACTTCCAGCCTTCGCCGGGCGTATTAACCGATGTTTATTTCCCCGAGGGCGTGCGGGTTGACGGCTGGGTCAGCACCGGCAGCGAAGTCAGTGCGTTCTACGATCCGATGATCGCCAAGATCATCGTTCACGGCGATGACCGCCTGCAGGCGTTAAGTAAACTGAACGAGGCGCTGGCCGCTACCCGCCTGCACGGGATCGCCACCAATCTGGATTATCTGCGCCAGATCGTCCGCCTGCCGGAGTTCAAAGCTGGCGTAATGTGGACGCGGCTGCTGGATAGCGTGAGCTATCAGGCGCAGGCCGTGGAAGTGCTTGAACCGGGCACCTGGAGCAGCATTCAGGACAGCCCTGGCCGCCTCGGATATTGGGATATCGGCGTGCCGCCGTCCGGGCCGATGGATGATTTTGCCTTCCGTCTGGCGAACCGTATTGTCGGCAACCATCCGTCGGCCGCCGGGCTGGAATTTACCCTGCAGGGGCCGACGCTGCGCTTCCACAGCGAGGCCATCATCGCGCTGACCGGGGCTCCTTGTCCGGCCACGCTGGATGATCAGCCGGTGACTTTCTGGCAGCCCACAGTAGTTAAAGCCGGGCAGATCCTGACGCTGGGCAAGGCGACCAGCGGGTGTCGTACCTATCTGGCGGTGCGTAACGGCTTTGATGTGCCGGTGTATCTCGGCAGTCGTTCCACTTTTGCCCTTGGTCAGTTTGGCGGCCACGCCGGGCGCACGCTGCGGGTGGCCGATGTGCTGGCTATTTCTCAGCCTTGCCTGCCGGCCTGCACGACGCCGGCGCCGATTAGCCTGCCGCAGGCCCCGGAACCGGCGCTGATCCCGCACTATGGCGAGCTGTGGGAGATAGGCGTGCTGTACGGGCCGCACGGCGCACCAGACTTCTTCACGCCGGAGTCGATGGACACCTTTTTCAACGCCGAGTGGCAGGTTCACTACAACTCTAACCGCCTCGGTGTGCGCCTTGTCGGGCCGAAGCCGGAGTGGACCAGGGCCGACGGCGGCGAAGCGGGGCTGCATCCTTCCAACGTGCACGACTGCGAATATGCTATCGGTGCGGTGAACTTTACCGGTGACTTCCCGGTGATCCTGACGCGCGATGGCCCAAGCCTCGGGGGATTTGTCTGCCCGGTGACGATTGCCAAAGCCGAACTGTGGAAAGTCGGGCAGGTGAAGCCGGGCGACCGGATTCGCTTTCACGCCATCAGCTTTGAGCACGCGCAGTCGCTGGAGATTGCCCAGCAGGTGGCGGTGACCAATCTGTGTGCCGGCACAAGCCTGCCGGATCTGCATCCTTCTATTGCGCCAGGCGCGACGACCAGTGCGGCGATTCTGGCGGAAATCCCCGCTCAGGCTGAGCTTCCGGCTGTGGTTTACCGTCAGGCAGGCGACAACTATGTGCTGATTGAATACGGCGATAATGTGCTCGACCTGGCGCTGCGGCTGCGCATTTATCTGCTGATGAAGGCGATTACCCAGGCGGCGCAGGCTGGCATTGAGGAGCTTTCCCCCGGCGTGCGTTCGCTGCAGATCCGCTATGACAGCCAGCGTATTTCCCAGAGCCAGCTGCTCACGCTGCTGCTGGGCATTGAGCAACAGCTGGGCGATGTGACCCAGCTGAAAATTCCTTCACGCATCGTGCATTTACCGCTGGCCTTCGAAGACAGCGCCACGCTGGCGGCGGTGGAGCGTTATCAGCAAACGGTGCGGGAAGACGCGCCGTGGCTGCCGAACAACGTGGACTTTATTCAGCGCACCAACGGGCTGCAAAGCCGCGACGAGGTGAAGCAGATCCTGTTTGACGCCAGCTATCTGGTGCTCGGCCTGGGAGACGTGTATCTCGGCGCACCTTGCGCCGTGCCGCTCGACCCGCGTCACCGGCTGTTGAGTTCGAAGTACAACCCGGCGCGGACGTGGACGGCAGAAGGCACGGTAGGGATCGGCGGGATGTATATGTGCATCTACGGCATGGATTCGCCGGGGGGCTATCAGCTGGTGGGCCGCACGCTGCCCATCTGGAACAAATTTCTCAAAAGCGACCAGTTTGGCGACGAGCCGTGGCTGCTCAAGTTCTTCGATCAGGTGCGTTTCTACCCGGTAAGCGAGGAAGCGTTAACTGCGTTCCGCACGGCGTTCCGGGAAGGGCGTGCGCAGATTGAGATCGAAGAAGTTGAGTTCGATTTTGCCGAATATAGCCGTTTTCTTGCGGACAACGCCGACGATATTGCCAATTTCCGCAGCCGTCAGCAGGCGGCTTTCCTGAGCGAAGTGGCGCACTGGAAAGAGCAGGAAAGCGCGGCGGTGGAGAGCGCGCTGATGGCGGCGGATCTGCCGGAGGAAGAGCAGGCCGGGCAGCTCGTCAGCGCCGACCTGAACGGCAATATCTGGAAGATTCTGGTTGAGCCGGGGCAAAGCGTGAAGCAGGGCGAGCCGCTGCTCGTCGTTGAGGCGATGAAGATGGAGCTGCTGGTTAGCGCCCCGTGCGACGGCAAGGTGGTGCGGATCCAGTGCCAGCAGGGCCGACCAGTGGGGCCAGGGGATGCGCTGCTGTGGCTGGAGGCGGTGTAGCACTATGCCAAAGCGACCAGAAGCCGTAGCCGAGCGCATCTACCAGCAGCTCAAAAAGGAAATTTTCGACTTCCTGCTGCTGCCGGGGGACCGCTTTAGCGAAAACGAAATTGCGGAGCGCATGAGCGCCAGCCGCACGCCGGTTCGCCAGGCGCTTTATGCCCTGCAGCAGGAAGGCTATGTCGATGTACAGCCCCGCAGCGGCTGGCAGATCCGCGCCGTGGATTTCGATCATCTCGAAGCGCTTTACGATCTGCGTATCGTTCTGGAGCTGGAGGCGGTGAAGCGCCTTTGCCTGCGGGCAGACTCCGTTTTCCCGCTGTCGCTGCAGGCGCTGAAACAGTTCTGGCTGGATGAACCACCGCTGGCTGAGGGAATGAACGTCGCGCCGCACGACGAGGCTTTTCATATGACGCTGGTCTCTGCGGCGGGCAACCCTGAAATGGCGAGGGTTCACCGGGAGATCACCGAAAAAATTCGCATTGTGCGCAGGTTGGACTTTACTCGTCAGCCGCGCGTCAGCGCGACGTATGCCGAGCATGGGCAGATCCTGCTCGCCGTCCGGGACCGTAACCTTGAGGAGGCCCAAACCCGACTACACGACCATATCGCCGCCAGTCAGAAAGAGGTTCGTCAGATAACGCTTCATATGCTGCACCAGGCCCGGCAATTCAAGCTGAGCTAATCACTTATTGTTTCTTTAGGGGAGTCAGACTTATGCAACGTCGTACCTTTGTTAAAGCTTTCGCGCTTTCCGCTTCGTTTGTCAGCTTCGGGTTGGCCTTCGCCGCCCAGGCGGCGGACACCATCAAAGTCGGGATCATGCACTCGCTGTCGGGCACCATGGCTATCTCAGAAACGCCGCTGAAAGACGTGGCGTTAATGACCATCGACGACATTAATGCGAAGGGCGGCGTGCTGGGGAAAAAGCTTGAGCCGGTGGTGGTTGATCCGGCGTCTAACTGGCCGCTGTTCGCTGAAAAAGCCCGCCAGTTGCTGAGCCAGGACAAAGTGGCCGTGGTTTTTGGCTGCTGGACGTCCGTGTCGCGTAAATCCGTGCTGCCGGTCTTTGAGGAGTTGAACGGCCTGCTGTTCTACCCTGTGCAGTACGAAGGGGAAGAGATGTCGCCGAACGTGTTTTATACCGGGGCGGCACCTAACCAGCAGGCGATCCCGGCGGTGGAATACCTGATGAGCGAAGACGGCGGGGCGGCTAAACGCTTCTTCCTGCTGGGCACGGACTACGTTTATCCGCGCACTACCAACAAGATCCTGCGCGCCTTCCTGCACTCTAAGGGCGTCCAGGACAAAGATATCGAAGAGGTCTACACGCCGTTTGGCCATAGCGACTACCAGACCATCGTGGCCAATATCAAAAAATTCTCCGCTGGCGGTAAAACGGCGGTGATCTCCACCATCAACGGCGACTCCAACGTACCGTTCTACAAAGAGCTGGCGAACCAGGGCCTGAAGGCGACCGACGTGCCGGTGGTGGCCTTCTCCGTGGGTGAGGAAGAGCTGCGCGGCATCGACACTAAACCGCTGGTGGGTAACCTCGCGGCCTGGAACTACTTCGAGTCCGTCGATAACCCGACCAACAAACAGTTTGTCAGCGAGTGGAAGGCCTACGCCAAAGCCCACAACCTGCCGAACGCCAATACCGTGGTCACTAACGATCCGATGGAAGCGACTTACGTCGGCATTCATATGTGGGCGCAGGCCGTAGAGAAAGCGGGGACGACTGACGTGGATAAAGTCCGCGCGGCGATGGCCGGACAGACCTTTAAAGCGCCGTCCGGTTTTACCCTGACGATGGACGCCACCAACCACCATCTGCACAAGCCGGTGATGATCGGCGAAATCGAAAGCAACGGCCAGTTCAACGTGGTGTGGCAGACGGATAAGCCGGTGCGCGCCCAGCCGTGGAGCCCGTTTATTCCCGGGAATGATAAGAAATCGGATCTGCCTGTGAAGACTGCCAGCAACTGATGTTCGACCTTCGGCGCATTAACCCTCACCCCGGCCCTCTCCCTGGAAGGGAGAGGGAGAAAGAGGGAAAGCCCTCTCTGAAAAGGAGCTGGGGAAATCTTTTATTCCCTCTCCCCTTTGGGGAGAGGGTTAGGGTGAGGGGCTGGCCGAGGGGCATCAGGGTAAAACCATTCAGGAGAACGCCATGACATTAGCAACACTGGCCCGGCTGCTGCTGGTTGTGGCCGCAATATTGCCGGGACTAGCCGCCGCCGGGGATGCAGAAACGTTTGCGGCGGCAAACCGCACGGCGCAGGCCGACCTGCTGCAAAGCTGGACGCTGGCGCCCGATCCCGCCCGTTTACCGCTGCTCAATGCGCTGCAGCAGGAAACGCTGGTCACCGACGGGCATTCGGCTTTCAACCAGACCGGAGCCGTGCTGACGCCGTTGGGCGACGAAGCCCAGCCGCAGGGCGAAACCAAAAAACTCCGTTTGACCAACCGGCTACGCGTTTTGGTCGCCGGAGCGCTGGCTAGCCATCAATTAATAAGTGACAACGTCACAACTCGTTTAAACGCCGCGAAAGCTTTGCAGAAAGAGGCGCCGCCGGAGCTGCTGCCCGTTTTACAGAAGCGGATGAGCGCAGAAAAAGAGCAAAGCGTGCGTGATGCGCTGACGCTGGCCGCCGCCCGCCTTGAGCTAGCCAGCCCGCAGGCCGCCGTGCGCCTGGAGGCGGTTAAGCTGCTCGGCAAGTCCACCGACCCGGACACGGAAGCGTTACTCAAACCTTTAACCGATGCTGGCGCAGAGACGGATGCCAGCGTGCGCCAGGCCGCCGCTGACGGGCTGCGTCAAATCGAACGCCGGCAGATGCTGGGGGATATTCTCGGCCAGGCGTTTATGGGGCTTTCTCTGGGGTCGATTTTGCTGCTTGCCGCTCTGGGGCTGGCGATCACCTATGGCCTGCTGGGCGTGATCAATATGGCGCACGGCGAAATGCTGATGCTGGGCGCGTACTCGGCGTGGGGCGTTCAGGCTGCTTTCCAGCAGTTTGCCCCGGCATGGCTGGCGCTTTATCCCCTGGTTGCGCTGCCGGTGGCTTTTGCGATCACCGCCGGGATTGGCATGGCGCTTGAACGCACCATTATCCGCCATTTGTATGGCCGCCCGCTGGAAACGCTGCTGGCGACATGGGGTATCAGCCTGATGCTGATTCAGATCGTGCGCATGCTGTTTGGGGCGCAGAACGTGGAAGTGGCTAACCCGGCCTGGCTGTCCGGTGGGCTGCAGGTGCTGCCGAACCTGATCCTGCCGTGGAACCGCCTGGTGGTGCTGGGCTTTGTGCTACTGGTGCTGCTGTTTACCTGGCTGCTGCTGAATAAAACGCGGCTGGGCATGAACGTGCGAGCCGTGACGCAAAACCGCGCGATGGCGGCCTGCTGCGGCGTTTCGACCGGGCGCGTGGATATGCTCGCGTTCGGGCTTGGCTCCGGCATTGCCGGGTTGGGGGGCGTGGCGCTTTCTCAGCTGGGTAACGTCGGCCCCGAGCTCGGCCAGGGCTATATCATCGACTCCTTCCTGGTGGTGGTGCTGGGCGGCGTCGGGCAGCTTGCCGGGAGCGTGGCGGCGGCGTTCGGGTTGGGCATCTTCAACAAGATCCTCGAACCGCAAATCGGCGCGGTGCTGGGCAAAATTTTGATTCTGGTGCTGATTGTACTGTTCATTCAGAAGCGGCCACAGGGGCTGTTTGCGCTCAAAGGGAGGGTCATTGACTGATGAGTATGCCGCTGACTTTAACGCTCGGACGTAAAGCCCCGCGCCTGACTTTGGTGTTGGGGATGCTGCTGGTGGTTTTGCTGCTGACGCTGCCGTTTCTGACGCTGTTGCCTGCCAGTAATCCGTTCAGCTTGTCGACCTACACCCTGACGCTGATGGGCAAAATCCTTTGTTATGCCATCGTCGCGGTGGCACTGGATCTGGTCTGGGGCTATGCCGGGTTGCTTTCCCTCGGGCACGGTCTGTTTTTCGCTCTCGGCGGCTACGCCATGGGCATGTACCTGATGCGCCAGGCCGCCGGTGACGGGCTGCCCGGCTTTATGTCGTTTCTCTCCTGGAACGAGCTGCCGTGGTACTGGTCCGGCACACAGTACTTCGCCTGGGCGCTGCTGCTGGCGATGGCGGCCCCGGGGCTGCTGGCGTTTGTGTTCGGCTATTTCGCCTTTCGCTCAAAGATTAAGGGCGTGTACTTCTCGATCATGACGCAGGCGTTGACCTATGCGGGGATGCTGCTGTTTTTCCGCAATGAAACCGGCTTTGGCGGCAATAACGGGTTTACCGGCTTCACCACTCTACTGGGGATGCCCGTTACAGCGGTCGGGACGCGTATCGGGCTGTTTATCGCTACCGTGCTGCTTTTAGTGGCGAGCATTGGCCTCGGCTTCTGGCTGGCGCGCAGCAAGTTTGGTCGCATTCTGACGGCGGTGCGCGATGCGGAAAACCGCCTGACGTACTGCGGGTACGATCCCCGGGGCTTCAAGCTGCTGGTGTGGACGCTTTCTGCGGTGCTGTGCGGCCTGGCCGGGGCGCTGTACGTGCCGCAGGTGGGCATCATTAACCCGGGCGAAATGTCGCCGACCAACTCTATTGAGGCCGCTATCTGGGTGGCGCTGGGCGGGCGCGGCACGCTGATTGGTCCGGTGCTGGGCGCGGGGCTGGTGAACGGGGCGAAAAGCTACTTCACCATGGCGGTGCCGGAGTACTGGCAGCTGTTCCTTGGCCTGATTTTTATTCTGGTGACGCTGTTTTTACCGCGCGGGGTGATTGGCCTGCTGCGCAAAGGAGAGAAATGATGCAGCCTGCCGAATCTCTGTTTACCCGCCAGTACGCCACGGATCGCTTTCGCGAACAGACCGACCCGGTGCTGGCGCTGGAAAATATCAACGTTAACTTCGATGGGTTTCAGGCGTTAACCAACCTGTCGCTGAATATCGGCGTGGGGGAGCTACGCTGCGTGATTGGGCCGAACGGTGCGGGAAAAACCACGCTGATGGACGTGATCACCGGCAAGACCAAACCCCAAAGCGGCAAGGCCTTTTACGATCAGTCCATCGACCTGATGCGGCTGGAACCCATTGAAATCGCCCGGCGGGGCATTGGCCGTAAATTTCAAAAGCCCACGGTATTCGAGGCGCTGACGGTCTTCGAGAACCTGGAGATCGCCCAGAAAAACGCGAAGTCGGTATGGGCAAGCCTGCGGGCAAAACTCAGCGGCGAACAGCGCGACCGCATTGATGACATGCTGGTGACGCTGCGGCTGACCGGGGAGCGCCATCGCCGGGCCGGGCTGTTGTCCCACGGGCAAAAGCAGTTCCTCGAGATCGGCATGTTACTGGTCCAGGAGCCGCATTTGCTGCTGCTGGACGAGCCTGCGGCGGGCATGACCGATGCCGAAACCGAATACACGGCGGAGCTGTTTCGCAGCCTGGCGGGGAAACATTCGCTGATGGTGGTTGAGCACGATATGGGTTTTGTGGAAACCATTGCCGACCACGTTACCGTGCTGCATCAGGGGCAGGTGCTGGCGGAAGGTTCCCTGCGAGAAGTGCAGGCGAATGAGCAGGTTATTGAGGTCTACCTTGGCCGTTAAGGAGCAAATATGCTGCAGGTGAATGAGCTTAACCAGTATTACGGCGGCAGCCATATTCTGCGCGGGGTCAGTTTTGAGGTACGCGTGGGGGAAGTGACCTGCCTGCTCGGGCGTAACGGCGTGGGGAAAACCACGCTGCTGAAAAGCCTGATGGGGCTGGTGCCGGTGAAAGGCGGCAGCGTTAGCTGGCAGGGGAAAACCCTCACCCAGCGCAAACCACACCAGCGTGTTCAGGCCGGTATTGCCTACGTGCCGCAGGGACGGGAAATCTTTCCGCGGCTGACGGTGGAAGAAAACCTGCTGATGGGGCTGTCGCGCTTTTCCGGGCGCGAGGCAAAGGCCGTCCCGGACGAGATTTACCAGCTCTTTCCGGTGCTAAAAGAGATGAAGTTCAGGCGGGGCGGCGATCTCTCCGGCGGGCAGCAGCAACAGCTGGCGATTGGCCGCGCCCTGGCCTGTAAGCCACAGCTGCTGATTCTGGATGAGCCAACGGAAGGGATCCAGCCGTCGATCATCAAAGAGATCGGCCAGGTGATTCGCCACCTCGCCGGGCGCGGGGATATGGCAATTCTGCTGGTGGAACAGTTTTACGATTTTGCCGCAGAGCTTGCGGACCAGTATCTGGTGATGTCGCGCGGGGAGATAGTCCAGCGCGGGCACGGCAGCGCCATGGAACAGGAAGGCGTCCGGGGGCTGGTGGCGATATAAGTGGTCTGCCAAAAAATACCGATTGTGGTACTTTTTGGTGAACCTCTGTGCGCCTATAGTTTTCGACATTCACCATCGAATTCGAGAGGTTAGCATGTCTTTTACCGTCAACAGTTTCCAACAGCCGATTGGCTTATCTCTTCCTGACTGGCAGCGCCGCCCGCTGCCGGAGCGCGTCACGTTAAACGGACAGTTTTGCCGCCTCGAGCCATTAAGTGCGGCTCGGCACGGGGCGCAGCTTTGGCAGGCCTGGGGGCAGGCTGAAGATGCGCGAGGCTGGACTTATCTCAGCGTTGGGCCGTTCGATACCGAAGCCGACTTTATGCAGTACATTGCCGGGGCAGAAACAAGCGCCGATCCTTTTCATTTTGCCGTGGTGGATACCGCCAGCGGCCAGGCGCTGGGCACGCTGTCGCTGATGCGCCTTGACCCGGCGAACGGCAGTATTGAAGTCGGCTTTGTGGTGTTTTCGCCGTTGCTGCAGCGTACCGCTCTGGCCACGGAAGCCCACTTTTTGCTGATGAAGTATGCGTTTGAAACGCTGGGCTACCGCCGCTATGAGTGGAAGTGCGACAGCCTGAACGGGCCATCTCGCCGCGCGGCGCTGCGTCTGGGCTTCCGTTTTGAAGGCGTGTTCCGCCAGATGGGCATCTACAAAGGGCGTACCCGCGATACGGCGTGGTTCTCTATCACCGATGGCGAGTGGCCGCTGGTGAAAAGCGCGTTTGAACGCTGGCTTGCCCCGGACAATATGCCTCACGGCGAACAGCGTGTTGGGTTGGCGGCTATTCGCGACGCACTTAGCCGGCAGAAAAGCGAACCCGCTCGGCAGGTGAATGTCCGCCTGTTAACGGCGGGCGACCGGGCGCAGTGGCAGGCGCTCTGGCAGGGCTATCTGACCTTTTATGATGCTCAAATCAGTGACGGTGTCACCGATTTGACCTGGGAACGTATGCTGGATGCGCAGGAGCCGCTGTGGGGATTCGGGGCTTTTGACGACCAGGGCACTATGCTTGGTTTCACCCATTTCCTTTATCACCGCAGTACCTGGTCAGCAACTAACTACTGCTACCTGGAAGATCTGTTTGCGACGCCGCAGGCGAGGGGCAAAGGCGTTGGTCGGGCGCTGATTGAAGCGGTACGTCAGCATGCTGCAGCCAACAACAGTTCGCGCCTGTACTGGCATACCCATGAAACCAACGCCACCGCGCAGACGCTGTATGACAAAGTGGCGAAGAAATCTGGCTTTATCAAATACGAAAAAGACGTGTAATCACGAGCGCCTCGTCAGGCCGTTATGGGCTGGCGGGGCGGCGTATTCATGCCGATCACGATGACGTAGTAAGCCAGTACAATTGTCGCCATCAGCACCACGAACAGCATGTAAGGCGGCAGCCAGCTCAATAACAGCCCGGTGACCAGCGGGTTGCAGGCTCCACCAAGCCAGCCGAGTTGCTGGGCGGCAAAGTAGCTTGATTTCAGCCCCGACGGCGCGATGTTGTCGACAAGCATGTATTCCCCGGGCGCGTAGATCAGCTCCCCAATGGTAAACACCAGCGAAGACAAGCCCCACAGCCACAGATTAGTGTCAGAAATCATAAAGCCGCCGAGGCCGCATACGAAAAACAGCGTGCCGTAGAACATCATCTTTTTGATGTTATCGGGGCGAATGTTTTTACCCAGGAAGTACTGGAAAGCGACAACCACAATGGCGTTGACCGACAGCACGACGCTGACCACCTTTTCCGCCAGCCCGGTATCGCCGATAACAATCGCATATTGCGACAGGCAGCCGGCGAACGCGCCGTAAACCATCGAGCCTAAAAATGCCGAGGTCGTGAACCACATCAGCTGTTTGTCGCGCAGCATCATGCGCGGCGATGGCAGCACCTTGTCTTCCACTTCAGTAGCGCGGCTGCTCACCGGCTGGCTTTGTACGTAACGGGCAATCATCAGAATCGGCAGCAAGGCGGTCATGGCGGAGAGCCAGAACGGCAGATTGGTGCTGTACATCACTACGAAGGTGCCTATCGGCGGGCCAACCGTCCAGCCAACGTTGACGAAGGTGTAGTTGAGGGAGAAGATTTTGGGCTTCAGGCTGATGTCCAGCGTTTCGGAAAACCAGGCTTTCACCACCACGGAGAACACGGTGTAAGAGCAGTTGATAATCGAGTAAAACAGCACCACCAGCCCGGCGTTGTGTACCAGCGGGATAACCGCAAAACCGCCGAGGAAGATGACGATAGCCAGCAGCATCGCTTTTTTCTTATCAAATTTATCCGCAAGGATGCCAAACCACAGGCTGAAGATCACCCCGGCCACCAGCGCGACGGTAATCGCCAGGCCGATATCCGTCAGCGCCATCTGGTATTCGCGCGAAAGATAAATGGTCATAAATGGCAGCGTCAGACCCCGCCCGATAGTCAGCAGCAGCGAAGAAATAAGTAACACAGTTGTTGCAAGTTGTTTGCCTGCAAACAGATTTCTGAGGGCGGTCATGGCGGCCTGTTTAGTCATCGTGGGGTAAGAGAACAAGAAAGATTTATCACGAAAAATCAGCCTGGTATAGCAACCAAGTCTGACATAAGCACGATACATCACATCTGTACTCCTGACAAAAGTGGGATCTGTATCTATTTACTCAGGGGGATAAGGTTTATTTTTTTACAAATCGATAATAAATACAGGGCGGGACAATGACGCGTAAAGATGGATTGCTGGCATTGCTGGTGGTGGTGATTTGGGGCGTGAATTTTGTGGTGATTAAGCTGGGGCTGCACAATATGCCGCCGCTGATGCTGGCGGGGCTGCGTTTTTTGCTGGTGGCGTTTCCGGCGCTGCTGTTTGTGGCCCGGCCAAAGCTGCCGTTTCGGCTGCTGGCGGGCTATGCGCTGACCATCAGCTTCGGGCAGTTTGCCTTCCTGTTTACCGCGATCAAGTTTGGCATGCCCGCCGGGCTGGCTTCACTGGTGCTGCAGTCTCAGGCGTTTTTCACCATTATTCTGGGAACGTTTTTCTTTGGCGAGCGGCTGCAGGCTAAGCAGCTGGCCGGGATCACCCTGGCGGTCTTCGGCGTGCTGGTGCTGATTAAGGGCAGTTTCGAAGGCCAGCACGTCGGGCTGCTCGGCTTTATGCTGACGCTGGCGGCGGGCATGAGCTGGGCGTTCGGCAATATCTTTAACAAGATGATCATGCAGCATGAACAGCGCCCGGCAATCATGTCGCTGATTGTCTGGAGTGCGCTGATCCCGGTGCTGCCGTTTTTTGCGGCAAGCTGGCTGCTGGATGGCCCGGCAACGATGCTGCAAAGCCTGGTGAACATCGATACAACGACCATTCTGTCGCTGATCTACCTGGCGTTTATCTCTACCATTGTGGGCTACGGGATCTGGGGCACGCTGCTGGGGCGCTACGAAACCTGGCGCGTAGCGCCGCTGTCGCTGCTGGTGCCTGTGGTGGGTATGGCCAGCGCGGCGTTGCTGCTCGGTGAAAAGCTGACGGTAATGCAGTTGCTGGGCGCGATGCTGATTATGGGCGGGCTGTATATCAACGTCTTTGGTCTGCGTTTTGGCCGGTCGGTGAAGCGGGTCTCATCCTGATATTCGCGGCACCCGCCCAGCATCGGGCGGGTCAGCCTTTATCTTACGAACGCGAATGACCGTGGTAGTACGGGGAGCCCAGCTCTTCTGAACGTTCAGCTGCCGTTTGCTGCGGGCCTTTAGACAGTTGACTGCCGGAGCAGGTGATCATGTTGCCGTAGTTGGCCTGGGTGGCGTTGAAGCTGCCGGACTGCTCCGCAAGAGCGTTGGTTGATGCCAGCGCCAGAAGGAGCGCGGCTGCGGAGATGACTTTCATATTTCCTCGGTTACGTCTGTAAAACGGACGGTGATGCGTTAGTTACACAAACTGCAATACTGGTTGTACGGGTGCAGATATTTGCCTTCGCCAGCGAGACGGGTTACGCGGTACTTGTGCGGCGGCACCGAGAAGTAGTTCTTGAAGGTGCGGGTTAACGTCTGCTGCGATTCAAAACCGTAGCGCTCGGCCAGATAAAGGATCGGTTCGTTGCTCTCTTTTAGCTTCAGGGCGATTTCGGTCAGCTTACGGTTGCGGATGTACTGGCCCATTGAGTGGCCGGTTTCTTTTTTAAACATCCGCTGCAGATGCCACTTGGAGTAGCCTGAGCGCTGAGAAACCTTCTCCAGCGAGAGCGGGGTTTCCAGGTTCTCTTCAATCCACCCCAAAATGCTTTGAATTGTGACCGCATCATTGTTGCGTCTGGACATCGTTTCACCTCTTTGCAGGTTTACGGCAATACCTTTTTCAACAGGCGATAAAGCGTATCGACTTCGTCGTCCGTAAGGTTTTTAGTGAGTTCTTTATGGAGGCTAAGCCCCACCAGGTTTCGGCATTCTTCACACAGCGCCACGCCTTCCGGCGTCAGCCTGATCAGAACGCCGCGCTTATCGTTGGGGTTCGGCAAACGCTCGACCCAGCCTTTGCACAGCAGGCGGTCCAGCATTCGGGTTAACGCACCGAGGTCAACGGAAAGCACTTTTTTCAGCTCGACTGGGGTAATACACACTTCATAGTGAATGGAGCACAGCACCTTAAACTGGGTCGCGGTGATATCCAGCGGGGAGAGAGAATCGTTTAACAGGCGATCTTTATGCTGATTCACCATGTGGATCAATCGCCCGAGGGGGATCATTTCGTTAAACAGATCACAGGTGCTTTTCACTATGTTTGCCCAGGCAAGTAGATTAGTCACGGCAGATACTATTGCCGAGGCAAGTATAAGTCAACGTGATGATTCAGCCGATGCCACGAAAAGCTAAAACGCTTCAACAGCGGTCAGTAAACTGCGGGCTGCTATAGTCTAACCTGCGCTATAGCTGTTCAATAAAGGACAAAAAAAGGATAAAAATATGATGGATTTACTCAGGGCTATCGGCCTTGGCCTTGTGGTACTGCTGCCGCTGGCGAACCCGCTCACCACCGTGGCACTGTTCCTTGGGCTTTCCGGGGACATGAACAGCCGGCAGCGCAATCGCACGGCACTCATAGCTTCGGTGAATGTGTTCGCCATCATGATGGTGGCGTATTACGCCGGGCAGGTGGTGATGAACACCTTCGGGATTTCGATTCCCGGGCTGCGTATTGCCGGGGGCTTGATCGTCGCCTTTATCGGCTTCCGTATGCTGTTCCCGCAGCAGAAAGCACATGAATCCCCGGAGGCGAGAAGCAAGTCGGAAGAGTTAAGCGAAGAGCCGGAAGCCAATATCGCTTTTGTGCCGCTGGCGATGCCGAGCACGGCAGGGCCGGGCACCATCGCGATGATTATCAGCTCCGCGTCTACGGTGCGGGCGGGCTCTGACTTCCCGAGCTGGGTCATTACCGTTGCGCCACCGCTGATTTTCCTGGCCGTGGGCGTGATTCTTTGGGCCAGCCTGCGAAGCTCCGGTGCGATTATGCGTCTGGTGGGTAAAAGCGGCATTGAAGCGATTTCCCGCCTGATGGGCTTCCTGCTGGTATGTATGGGCGTGCAGTTTATTATTAACGGCGTGCTGGAAATTATTAAAACTTATCCCGCCTGATTTGAGCGTGATGGAAAAAAATGCCCTCGTGATGAGGGCATTTTTGTTACTGCGTAGGCTGGGGCCGCTCTTCCAGCGCCACCGGCCAGCGGCGGAACACCAGAATGGACCAGACCAGCGCGATAAGCGCCGGAATCGCGCCGATAAAGCCGATATCTGACATGGAAATATGCAGGCTGACCTGGTTCCCCACCAGCGCGCCCGCGCCAATGCCGATATTAAAGATCCCGGAGAACAGCGACATCGCCACGTCGGTGGCATCCGGCGCCAGGGCCAGGACTTTAACCTGCATCCCCAGGGCCACGATCATAATTGAAATGCCCCAGAACAGGCTGAGCCCGGCAAGGGTGAGTTCGCTTTGCGCGGCGGGCAACAGAAGGACCAGACAAGCGGCCATCAGCGCAATCGCGCCGGACACCAGCCCCGAAGCGTATTTATTCCCCCATTTGCCAAACAGCACGCTGCCGATGATGCCCGCGCCGCCAAACAGCAGTAAAAGCAGGGTGGCGAAGTTAGCGCTAAGCCCGGCAATTTGCTGGACGAAAGGTTCGATATAGCTGTAGGCGGTGTAATGCGCGGTGACCACCACCGCGATTAAGGCATAGATATTGACCAGCGCCGGGCGGCGGAACAGTTTGGGCACGCTCGACAGCGAGCCAGAATGCTCGCTCGGCAGTTTGGGCAGCAGTTTCATCAGGCAAAACAGCGTGATGGCCGCCACGACGCCAATGACGAAGAAGGTGGTACGCCAGCCGAAATACTGCCCGACGATACGCCCGATCGGCAAGCCCAGCACCATTGCCAGCGCCGTGCCGGTGGCGAGCAGGCTTAACGCCTGCGCTTTTTTGCCCGCCGGAGCCATACGAATGGCCAGGGAAGCGGTAATCGACCAGAAAATGGCGTGGGCGAAAGCAATCCCAATGCGGCTGATGACCAGCACGGTAAAGTTCCAGGCGAGGAACGACAGCACGTGGCTGGCAATAAACAGCAGGAAAATGCTAATCAGCAGGCGGCGACGTTCAACCTGGCTGGTCATCAGCATAAAGGGCAGCGACATCAGGGCCACCACCCAGGCGTAGATAGTCAGCATGATCCCGACCTGCGCGGTTTCCATGCCAAAGCTTTGCGCAATGTCGGACAGCAGGCCGACGGGCACAAACTCGGTGGTGTTAAAAATAAAGGCGGCGACGGCGAGAATGACGACCCGCAGCCACGCCGTTTTGCGTGAAACGGTAGCAATTGTCATAAGGGAATATGCAGGTAAATAAGGGGTAGGAATGGGGCGATCATAAAACCATCAGATCGACGACACAACCCATTTTGTGATTTATGTCTCATTTGGGGCTGGCGCCTGGGTACGGTAGAAAAAAAACAGCACAGTTCGGGCGAGTATGTCATGGTAGAGGTGAAGAAAATAACAATGAAAAGCAGGAGTAACGCCAATGCAAGCAATTGACTTTTATATGGTAGACGCCTTCGCAGACGCAACGTTTGGCGGCAACGCGGCGGCGGTTTGCCCGCTCAGCGAATGGCTGCCGGATGAAACGCTGCTGAAAATGTCGCAGCAGCATAATCAGTCGGAAACGGCTTTTTTTGTGACCACGGATGAGGGCTTTGAGCTGCGTTGGTTCACCACCCAGGGGGAGATCAACCTTTGCGGGCACGCTACGCTGGCGGCCTCCCACGTTATTTTCGAGCATCTGGATTACCCGGAGGCGACGATCCGTTTCAGCACGCGTTTTGTTGGCCCGCTGACCGTGACGCGTAGCGGTGAGTGGCTGACGCTGGATTTCCCGGCCTGGGAAACGCAGCCGATTGCGCCGCTGCCCGAGCTACTGGCCACGCTGGGTATTAGCGAGTGTAAAGAGATGCGCGTCGGGCGTGATTATATGGTGGTGCTGGAAAGTCAGGCGCAGGTTGAGGCGATTCAGCCCGATATCAGCGCCATGATCCCGCTGGAGAAAATGGTCTGTATTACCGCCGCAGGCGAAAGCGAGTATGACTTTGTCAGCCGCTTCTTTTGCCCGGGAGAATCGGTGCCGGAAGATCCCGTCACCGGCTCCGCTCACAGCATGCTGATCCCTTACTGGGCGGATAAGCTGAATAAAACCCATCTGCTGGCGCGGCAGGTCTCTTACCGCGGCGGGGATCTGCGCTGCCAGTACAAGGGCGACCGGGTGTTGATTGGCGGCAAGGCTGTGACCTATCTGGTGGGGAAAGTGCTGCTGCGTTAACTTGCCGGGCAAAATTCCCCGGAATTAATGAATGCAGTTCATAAAGGCTAGCACGTCGGAGGCGATTATTGATGAATCCGGCCGTGCTAGCCTTATTGCATTCCATTATTCAGGAGAAAAACATGCCTTCTTCCCAGGACGTTATTGTTGTTATCGGCAGCGGATCGATTGCTCAGGCGATTGCCCGCCGCGTCGGCACCGGTAAACATATTTTGCTGGCCGATATCACGCCGGAAAATAGCCAGACCGCGCAGCAAACGTTGCAGCAGGCGGGTTTCCGGGTCAGCACCACCGTGGTTGATGTTCGCTCGCGGGAATCGATTCAAAATCTCGTGAGTCTGGCTTGTGGCCACGGAGAAGTGAAGGGCGTGATCCACACCGCCGGGCTTTCACCTTCCCAGGCTGTCGCTCAGGATATTCTCCGGGTCGATCTTTACGGTACGGCAGTGGTGTTTGAGGCGTTTGGAAAGGTTATTGGCGCGGGAGGTTCCGGGGTGGTGATTGGCTCGCAGTCCAGCCACCGGCTGGATGTGGACGCGCTGACGCAGGCCGAGGCCGACGAGCTGGCAACGCTGCCGCCGGAACAGCTGCTGGAATTACCGCGAGTCAAAGCCATTGACGACAGCCTGTATGCCTACCAGGTGTCAAAACGGGGCAATGCGCTGCGGGTGATGGCCGAGGCGGTAAAATGGGGGCGGCGAGGCGCGAGAATCAACTGCATCAGTGCCGGGATCGTGTATACCCCATTGGCCTATGACGAACTGAACAGTGTCGAACGCGGGGAGTTCTACCGAAACATGCTGGCGAAATCCCCGGCGGGAAGAGGCGGCACGCCGGACGAAATTGGCGCCCTGGCTGAGTTTCTCTTTGGCCCGAACGGCACCTATATCAGCGGGAGCGATATCCTGATCGACGGCGGGGTGACCGCCGCTTATAAGTATGGGGATCTCAAGGCTTAGTTAAGGCACCTGCGAAGGCAATTCCAGCAGCGAGATAAAAGCATCCAGCTGGCGGGTTTTGGCGTCTCTGCGCCACAGCAGCCAGGTATCAAGATAGCGCTTATCCTCCGGCAGCGGCCAGGTGCTCACCTGATGGCTGCCCGGCATACTCTCCAGCATACTCCGTGGCATCAGCGCCAGCCCCGCGCCGGCAATCACGCAGGCCAGCATCCCGTGATAAGACTCCATTTCGTGGATCTTGCCCGGCATAGCCTGGCTGTCGTGAAACCAGCTCTCAAAGTGACGGCGATAGGAGCAGTTGGCCCGGAAAGCGTAAATACTCTCGCCGTTCACGTCGGCCCCGCTGAGAATAGGGGCATGATCGGCGGGCGCGACGACGGTCATCTCTTCGCGATACACCGCCAGGCCCTCAAGGGACGGATGCAGCACCGGGCCGTCAACAAAGGCGGCGGCGAGGCGGCCTTCGAGCACGCCGTCAATCTGGTCGCCTGAAGGCCCGGTGGTGAGAGAAAGGTGGATTTTCGGGTAACGCTGGTTAAAGTTTGCCAGTACGCCAGGTATGCGCACCGCCGCCGTACTTTCTAACGAACCCAGCGCCAGCGGGCCCTGAGGTTCATCGCCGGACACCACCATGCGTGCTTCATCCACCAGCGCCAGAATACGCTTGCTGTAGGCCAGGAAGCTGTGGCCGGACGGGGAGAGCTTCAGGCGCTGGTTCTCGCGAATAAACAGCGCCACGCCTAAATCGGCCTCGAGCTGCTTGATGCGGGTCGTGAGGTTCGACGGGACGCGGTGTACCTGCTGCGCGGCGGCGCTGATGCTGCCGGTTTCAGCGACGGCGTTAAACATTTCCAGCTGAGTGAGGTCCATGGCTTTCTCAAATCGTGAAGGGTTTGCTTAGTATTATTCATTTTTAAACTTTGTGCCTCAAGGCTACTGTTAACATCTCATTCACCTGTCGAGGCACCACCATGCAATCAGTAACCGGGCAAACCCACGCCATTTCACGCAATCCCGCTACCGGTGAGCGCATTGCGGTTTATCCTTTTGAGAACGCCGCCGAGATTGATGCCGCGCTGGCCCGTAACCAGCAGGCTTTTAAC
This sequence comes from Cedecea sp. VD22, assembly GCF_037150195.1. Classification (NCBI taxonomy): domain Bacteria; kingdom Pseudomonadati; phylum Pseudomonadota; class Gammaproteobacteria; order Enterobacterales; family Enterobacteriaceae; genus Cedecea; species Cedecea sp. VD22. The sequence goes on along the minus strand of NZ_JBBCPX010000002.1, from coordinate 304,351 downwards.
ACCTGGCGCGTTACCCCGCTTAACGAACGTGCGCAAAAGCTGCGTGATTTGGGCGCGGCGGTGCGTAAACACGGCGAAGCAATGGCACAAATGATTACCGCCGAGATGGGCAAGCCTATTTTGCAGGCGCGCGCTGAAGTGGCGAAGTCCGCTAACCTTTGCGACTGGTATGCCGATCACGGCCCGGCCATGCTGGGGGCGGAAGCGACTCAGGTTGAACACAATAAGGCGGTGATTGAATACCGTCCGCTGGGGCCGATCCTGGCGGTAATGCCGTGGAACTTCCCGCTGTGGCAGGTGCTGCGTGGGGCGGTGCCGATTCTGCTGGCCGGTAACAGCTATATTCTGAAACATGCGCCAAACGTGATGGGCTGCGCAGAACTCATTCGCCAGATGTTTGTTGACGCGGGCTTTGTGCCTTCGCTGTTCGAACTGCTTAATGTGACGCCGGAAGGGGTCAGCCAGGCGATTAACGACCCGCGTGTGGCTGCCGTCACCGTGACCGGTAGCGGTAGAGCAGGTGCCGCGATTGGTGCCCAGGCAGGTGCCGCACTGAAAAAATGCGTGCTGGAGCTGGGCGGGTCCGATCCGTTTGTCGTGCTGAATGATGCCGATCTCGACGAAGCCGTGAAGGCCGCCGTGGCAGGGCGCTTCCAGAATACCGGGCAGGTTTGTGCCGCCGCGAAACGCTTTATCGTTGAAGAGGGAATTGCCGCTGCCTTTACCGACCGCTTTATTGCCGAGCTGAAAAACTATGAGGTTGGTACGCCGCAGGAAGAAGCTAATCGCATTGGGCCGATGGCACGCTACGATCTGCGTGATGAACTGCATGAGCAAGTGACAATGTCACTTAAGCAGGGCGCAAAACTGCTGATCGGCGGGGATAAACTGCCTGGCGAGGGCAACTACTATGCGCCGACCGTGCTCACTAATGTCACGCCAGAGATGACCGCGTTCCGCCAGGAGCTGTTTGGCCCGGTGGCCGCGATTACCGTCGCCCGCGACAGCGAACATGCCCTTGAGCTGGCAAACGACAGCGATTATGGCCTGTCCGCGACGGTTTATACCGAGAATGAACAGCTGGCGCTGGAGATGGCGGCACGCCTCGAATGCGGCGGGGTGTTTATCAACGGCTATAGCGCCAGCGATCCGCGCGTGGCGTTTGGCGGGGTGAAAAAAAGCGGGTTTGGCCGCGAGCTTTCCCATTTCGGGCTGCATGAGTTCTGTAATATTCAGACCGTGTGGAAAGACAGGCGCTAGCTTAGCCCGCCTGACGTCGGTTTGCCGGGGAGGAATAATGCTTGTTTTCTCCGGTAAGGGCAGACGTTATGCTGGTTTGTGCCCGCGCAATCAGTAAAAAGTAAGGCCGCCTTGAAGGTGGCCTTGTTTGTCATGAGAATGAAATAATTCTGTCATTTTCGCTCAGTACACTCGCGGCATCGTTGTGTTACTGAAGAAAATCATGAACATAAGTCAAATTTTTCGCCGTTTAAATCCCTTGATGCTGCTTGCCCGTCGCCCTCGTGAGTTCGGGCTGCTGAGCGGGGTGGTTGGCGTTATCGCACTCTTTTCCGTGCTACAAATTCTCTCCACCGTGTCCCTGTCCAACATCCTGCACGAAACCCGCCAGAGCGTCCTCGAAAATAACCAGCTTCATCAGCAGCAGGTGGTCATGGAGAAGGCGAGAACCTCGCTGCTGATGACCAGTGACCTGCTGAACCGGGCGGGCGTTTACTTTATGCAGGACAAAGAGACCGGGTCGGTCGGCAGCTGGAACAGCCTGGTGGATGAGGCCGACGCCGCCCTGAAAGTTTCGCAGCAGAATTTTGCCGCCTGGCAGCAACTTCACCCGGCGGGCAGCGAGAGCCTGGCCAACAGCTATCAGCTGTTCTTCGGCGGATTGAAAGAACAGCTGGAAGGGATGCAAAAGAAGGCCTCCATCGATGCGTTCTTTGAAGTGCCGATTCAGGCTTTCCAGTCCGATTTCAACGAGCAGTACGCGCGCTATCAGACCGAAGGCGAGAAGCAAACAGCTGCGGCCAGCCACACATTGCTGGACAGCCTGAGTCAGGCGCAAACGCTGTTTATTATCGCGCTGGGTATATTACTGGTCGTGGCGATTGCCGTCTGGCTGGGCGTGGCTCGCTGGGTGATTCGCCCGCTGCGCAGCCTTATCGAACATTTACATATTCTGGCCGCCGGCGATCTGTCGCGGCTCCCCGCTGAGCGAAGACTGGTTAACCGCGAGGTGAAGCAGCTGCACGGCAGCGTACTGGAAATGCAGCAGGGCATTCAGCAACTGGTGCAAGAGGTGCGGGAATCCTCGGCCATTCTGTTAAGCAATATTGGCCAGCTTGCGGAAGGGAATAACGAGCTGTCTACCCACTCTTCACAGCAGGAGCAGGAGCTGGAGAAAGTCACGCTGCATATCACCGAGCTGGAATCCCGCGTACAGGAAAACAGCCAGTACGCTATTCAGGCGAACCAGCGCGCGGACGAAGCGCGTGAGATGGTGGCCGGTGGCGACCAGATGATGCACACGGTAAATACGTCAATGCAGGATATTGTGACCCGTTCCTCTGAGATGCGCGGCATTGTAGCGATGATTGATAACGTTGCTTTCCAGACCAATATCCTGGCGCTAAACGCCGCCATTGAGGCGGCTCATGCGGGCAACCAGGGGCGAGGTTTTGCGGTGGTGGCACGTGAAGTTGGCCTGCTGGCGAAACAGAGCAGTCAGTCGACCAGAAATATTCAGTCGTTGATCAATAACTCGCTGCAGGGTATTGAGCAAGGCAGCGAAGCCGTCTCAGAGCTGGAGGCGCAGTTGAAAAATGTGATTGCCCTGGTGACCCGCCTGAGCGGGCTGCTGAATGAAATTTCCAGCGCCTCCGTTGATCAGGGCGCCAGCGTGCATCACGTCACGGCGCGGATCACCACGCTTAATCAGGCGGTGAGCCAGACCGGGCTGCTGATTAAGGCCTCGGCTAATACCTCAAAACGTTTGCTGGATGAGTCCCAACGCCTTGAAAAAGCTGTCGCTCGCTTTCAAATGACCGCCTGAGTTCGTCTTATTATCGGCCCGTGGCTCTGGTATACTTTCGCCGCTTAACATATGCCTCAGGAGCGCACGGTGCCGGTTCAATTAAACAATCAGTTACTGGAAGAGATCCTCAACCAGGTTCGCCCTTTGCTGGGTCAAGGAAAGGTCGCGAATTATATTCCGGCGCTGGAAGAGGTTTCCGGCAATAAGCTCGGGATTGCTATTTGTACCGTGGACGGAGAGTTCTTCAGCGCCGGGGATGCGTCAGAGCGTTTTTCTATTCAGTCGATCTCTAAAGTGCTGAGCCTGACGCTGGCGATGGGTCGCTATGATGAAGCTGAAATCTGGCAGCGCGTAGGCAAAGAGCCGTCCGGCCAGCCGTTTAACTCTCTGTTACAGCTTGAGCTTGAGCAGGGCAAACCCCGCAATCCGTTTATTAATGCCGGTGCGCTGGTGGTATGTGACATGCTGCAAACCCGCCTCAGCGCGCCCAAACAGAGGATGCTGGAAGTCGTGCGGGCGCTCTCCGGTGCTGACGATTTAGTCTATAACACACGCGTCGCGCGGTCTGAATTTGAGCATTCGGCACGCAATGCCGCGATTGCCTGGCTGATGAAGTCATTTGGTAATTTTGAGAATGATGTCATTACCGTGCTGCAAACCTATTTCCATTACTGTGCGCTGGAAATGAGTTGTCTGGAGTTAGCCAAAACGTTTTTATTTCTGGCCAATCAGGGGCGGGCTCTGCACATTGCTGAACCGGTGATCTCTGCTCAACACGCTCGGCAGATTAATGCGCTGATGATCACCAGCGGCATGTATGACGGTGCGGGGGAATTTGCCTATCGCGTGGGGTTACCGGGAAAATCGGGCGTGGGTGGCGGGATTATCGCCAACGTACCGAATGAAATGTCTATTGCCGTGTGGTGCCCGGAGCTGGATGCTTCCGGTAACTCACTGGCCGGGACGGCCGCTCTGGAAATTCTCTCTCAGCGCATCGGGCGCTCTATTTTTTAACCGACGCAGTTATTGCAGTAATAATAATCCCGGTATGCGCAACCATAGCACGCCAACCAGGCTAACGGTGGCCAGCACGGCCAGCATTATGGCGGTAATGATGAGTCGTTCCGCCCAGGGTGTTTTACGCATTTCAGCTCCGGGAAATCCTACGTTTATGGACTATAAGGCAGCGACGTTAAACATCGGTTAAACCTGAGGCTGCTAATTATTCCCCGGCAATAAGTCTGAATTTTTAGCCACAAAGCCTGCCGTTGACAAAAGGCGGGGGAGAAGGTGGCAAAAATTTAACTTATGGCTAATAGTTCATGCGGAACGCTGGCGAGTTGAGTGAATTTTCTTCTTTCTCTCAATGCCCTGGATTGTTAGCGGGATAAACATGCTAAGCTAATGCTTATTTTCGCAATCACCTGATGGCGCTATTTATTTTCAGCGGTGATGAATAGATATGAACCAGGATAGCATGGTTAATCGACCTAAGTTTTCATTCTTTTCCCCCGATAAAATGCTGTTAAATGCGATCAGTGTTTTTGCGCTTACCACGCTATTTTACTTCTTTGGCGCTTCGCTTCGGCTGGTTAACGATCTTTCGCTATTCTGGCCGCTGAATGCGGTGCTGGCCGCCATCTTTGTGCGTAATCCGTGGCTGAACAAAGCCATTTATTATTTTATTTGCTATGCGGCAATGCTGGTTTATGACGCCTTTACCACCCAGTGGGGCTGGCAGTCGACGATCATCAACTTTTCAAATATGGTGTTTATTGTCACCGCCGCCCGTTTATTGCTGCGCTATTCGCGCAATATGGATGAGAGTAACTGGGCGCTAAATGCGTTTAATATTTTTAACTTTTCGCTGATTGCCGCCATATTATCTTCATTATTTGGCGCGGTAGGATCGCTGGGGATAAGCGGCGATTACCATGAAAAGTTTATGCCGCTCTATGCTGACTGGGTGAGTGAGCAGTTTTCAACCGGCGTGCTGATGCTGCCCTGTTTGCTGACCGCCAGCTGGCCTTCCTGGCGGAAACTGACCGGTATCGTGCCGTCAGACATGTATCCGTTTTTTTCCGTGGTGATTGCAGTCTGCACGGCGATGATTATCGGCGGGGCGGGCAGCCTGGCGTTTCCGCTCCCTGCGCTTATCTGGTGCGCTATTCGCTACCCCCTCCCGGTTACTGCGCTGCTGACGCTGATTACCGGCGGGGTGGAAATTGTGCTGGTGGCCCACGCGGCAATTAATCTCCATTCCGAACAGCCGTTGTTGCTGGTCGATCAGATGTTCTCGGCGCGCCTGGGCATTGCCACTATCGCGATTTGCCCCCTGATTGTTTCCATCAGCGTGGATGCCATTAATCAGCTGATTAAGCAGACTTCGCGGCGTGCCGACTATGATTACCTGACGGGCGTTTATTCCCGCTCCGGGCTGTTTGAAGCACTCAAGCGCAGCGGGCGGCATCAACCAATCCCGCAAGAGCCGCTGCTGTGCGTGATGCTGCTGGATATTGATTTTTTCAAACGAATCAATGACAGCTGGGGCCACGAATGCGGGGATACCGTGCTGGCCTCTTTCGCCAGCAGAGTGCTGGACACCGTAGGTGAGCGAGGAATGGTGGCGCGCATCGGCGGGGAAGAGTTTGTGGTGGTGTGCCGGGTTCGGGATAACCAGCAGGGTTTTGAGATTGCCGAGCAGATCCGCAAAACGATTGAAGTCAGTACTTTTCACTACGAAGAACAATCGCTGTTTATCACCGTCAGTATTGGCCTGGCTGAGGCGGCGCTGGGTAATAACACGCTGGAAGCAACCCTTAATCAGCTTATTCCCGAAGCGGATAAGTATTTGTATTTATCGAAGCGGCAGGGGCGCAATAAAACCAGCGCGAGTAACGTGCACGCTGAAGTGTTTCCGGCCTCGCACATGCGTGATTCTTAATAGCCATGTTCACTTCGGATCCTTTATTATCGCGTAGTATGCCCGTGCAGTTTGTCGTGGCTGGTTCGTTTGCCTGAGATAGTTATGCGTACACCCGATCCTCACAAAAATGCCAGAACTCACGGCTCTCGCTTCGTTAATCGCATGTATATCATGCGTATGCTGGGGACGTTTCTGTGCTTCTTGCCCTTCTTTTCGGTACTGAATGAGCAGCAGTCCTCTGTGCCAGTTATGGCGCTGTTGGTCGTTAACGCTTTTGTCTGGCCGCACGTGGCGCTGTTAAAAGCGCGCTTTTCTGCTTCTCCGGTCAAGAGTGAAAAACAAAACCTGGTGATCGACGCGGCAGCCGGGGGCTTCTGGATTGCGATGATATCGCTCAGCGCGCTGCCGTCGGTAGTGATTATCACCATTCTGGTTTCCGACCGGCTGGCCGCCGGGGGAAAACCGCTGATGAAGCGGGCGATGCTGGCAATCTTGCTTGCGTTTGTGCTGACCTGGATAAGCCACGGGATGCCGTTTAGTCCGGCGGTTTCTGCCCGGACAATGTACGCCACGCTGCCGCTGATTGCCGTTTACACTATCGCGCTCAGTATGCTGACGGCTTCGATAGCGCTGCAGCTACGGGAAAAGAGCCGCGAGCTGGAAAACATTGCCATGATGGATCCCCTGCTGGGGATTGCCAATCGCCGCCTGCTGGAACGAAAAATCAGTAATGAGCTGGCGCGGTTGCGCATTGCCTGCGGCAGTTCGGCGCTGATGTTTATCGACATAGATAATTTCAAAGAAGTGAATGACCGTTTCGGGCATAAAGTGGGGGACGCCATTCTGATGGCGGTGTCCGACGTGCTGCGGATTGTCACCCGCTCCAGCGACACGCCGGCGCGCCTTGGCGGGGACGAGTTTGTGGTCCTGATGCCGAATACCTCCCTGGAGGAAGCCGAAGGTATTGCCCAGCGGATCCTGCTGGAGTCCATTAATGTTCGAGTCCTGCCTGAAAAAAATGCGTTCTGTACCCTGAGTATCGGGATTGCCTGTGCGACAAAACAGATGCCGGATGCCGCCGAATGGTTAAAAGCGGCAGATGATGCACTCTACAACGCTAAACGTGCCGGGAAAAACCGCATTTACGCCGCCTGAGTAATGATCATCTAAACTGTAAGCAGACCCCATGATGAGTCTGCACCGGAGGATGAGATGCTCGATACCACCCTGACCGACGAGCTGACGGGCCTGCTGAACCGTCAAGGCCTTATGTTTTTGGGGCAATACGCCACGGGGAGCGCTAACCGCCGGGCTGAGCCGCTTTCTCTGGTATTTATCCACCTTGACGGGATGGCGCAGATTAACGACAGTTTGGGCCATGAGCAGGGCGATCGTGCGCTGGTCGCTTTCTCAGAACTTATGCGTTCTTCTTTCCGTGAAACGGATCTGATCGCCAGGCCGGGCGGCGATGAGTTTGTTCTGCTTTTTAACGGGACGAATGAAGAAGGGGCATTTATCGCCATGCAGCACCTGCAGGGTAAAGTGACCGATTTTAATCAGCGAGCAGATAATCGCTGGATGCTCTTCTTTCGCTGGGGAAGCGCGGAGTACGACCCCCGGCGACATCTCAGCCTTGAGGATGTGATAGCTGAAGCCAGCTAGGCTGGGATAAAATTATGAAAAGCTACAGACGATCGGTGCAATCATAATTCCTTATGGTGGAAGGGAATTAACACCCTGAGTGGATATCTCTCCTGATGCGCTTTTATTGGCTGCAGCAAGGGGGAGATTCTATTCTGAAACGAAAACCGCATCCCCCCAAACCGCCCATCCATATCTTTTCTGAATAGTGGGTTCCTGAGTTACCGGGTAAGCTGGACTATTCTTATGTCCGGTAATATTCCGACATAACTCTTAACCACTGTTCAGGAGTCGCTGTGCCCGAGTATCGTATTCGTTCCCTGAAGGCCTGTGAATTTGCTGCCGCAACCGCATCATTAACGGATGTACTGATTGATTGTGTGGCTGGTGGGGCTTCGGTCAGCTTTTTACATCCTTTGGCGCCGGAAAAGGCCGCGGCGTTTTGGGGGGAGGTTGGCCAGAGCGTGGCGCGGGGAGAACGCACGCTGATTGTGGCGGAAGATGGGCAGGGGCGCATTGTGGGCACCGTGCAGCTGATCACCAGCCAGCCGGAAAATCAGCCGCACCGGGCCGATGTGGCCAAACTTCTGGTTCATCGCGTGGCGCGGCGGAAAGGCATTGCCCAGCGCCTGATGGCTTATCTGGAAGCCGTTGCCACCACGCAGGGAAAATCAGTGCTGGTACTGGACACCGCCACCGGCAGCGATGCGGAGATATTCTACCAGGGCATGGGCTGGCAGCGCGTGGGGGATCTCCCGCATTATGCGTTAATGCCGGACGGCAGCCCGTGCTCCACGACGTTTTACTACCGTAATTTATGAGGCAATAGGTGACAATGTCACTTATTCGATGCGTTTATGCTGACTCAGCCGTGATATAGTGCCTGCAATATGGCAGTTGCAGGCATTCAGTATGGAAAACGCAGCCCTCTGGTTCCGGCAGTTTGGCGAACCTGAACAGGTCTTAACCCTCGAACAAACGCCGCTGGCGCCGTTTATCTCCGGCACGCTCCGGGTGCGCATGCACTATGCGCCGGTTAATCCCTCAGATCTTATTCCCGTTACCGGGGCTTATCGCCACCGGGTATTTCCGCCGCGTATTGCCGGGTACGAAGGCGTCGGCATTGTTGCGCAGGCTGATTCTCCGGAGTGGATTGGCAGGCGTGTGCTGCCTCTGCGCGGGGAAGGCACCTGGCAGCGGTGGGTTGACTGCCCGATTCAGTGGGCCGTGCCCGTGCCGGACAGCGTGCCGGATGAGCTTGCGGCGCGCGGGTATATCAATCCTCTGGCGGCCTGGTTAATGCTGAAAAAGTGGCCCGTGGCGGGAAAAAATGTGCTGGTCACGGCGGCAGGGTCAACGTGTGCTGGTTTACTGGCGCAGTGGGCCAAAAGGCAGGGTGCAACGGAAGTCTATGGTGTTTACCGCTCGGCACAGCGTCTTCCGGCGTTGCTTGAATCCGGCATTATCCCGCTGAGCGGGGATGACGAGCATCGCATTGCCGAAGCTGCTGGAAAAGTTGACGTTGTGTTTGACGCCGTGGGCGGTGAGTTAGCCACATTGATGCTCGATCACCTTAATCAGAATGCCGAGTTGGTTTCTTACGGTTTGCTGAGCGGGAAGGCGTTCTCTCCGCGCGGGAAGAACATTACCGCGCAGCGATTTCATCTGCGCGATACGCTGGCGGTCACGCCGGTTGCAGAATGGCAGGGCTGGTTTATCTCACTGTGGGAACTGTTGCTACAAACGCAGCAGCCCGATGCGGCGGTGTATGCGCTGAAGGAGTGGCGGCAGGCGCTGGCGCTGTTCCGTGAACCTGGCCGCCAGCGCAAACCGCTGCTGAAGCTATAAGCGTTATTTATCGCCGAGGATGGTATTCAGCGTTTCGGCATCCGGCATGCCCTGATGCTGCTGCAGGCGGCCTTCGGCATTCAGGTAGTATATTGAGGGCGTGGCATTGCCGCCGAGATCTTCCATCAGCGTCAGGTTATCTTTTAGGGCTTCCCCGATAACCGGATCTATTTTCTCCGGTTTTTGCAGCGCCAGCTTACCTTTGCTGTTCTCATAGTCGGCGAGCGTTTTGGCCGGATCTTTCGACATCAGAATTGCCGCCGCTTTTTGACCGCTGTCCGGGCGCAGCATCCCGACGAGCAGCACGCGGAGCTGAACTTTACCCGACTTTATCCAGGGCTGAGCCTGCTCCCAGAACTGGGTGCAGTACGGGCAGTACGGATCGGCAAATACGTAGACAATACGCGGGGCTTTTTCACTCCCGGCGGCGATCCAGCGGTGTTTTTCCAGGTTTTGCCACATGGCTTTGGCCATTGGCGCATAGACAAATTTCTCCACTTCCGCGTCGCTCAGGTTTTTCCCTTCGGCATCGACCATGTTGCCCATAATGGCGTGCTGTTTATCCGGCGTCAGGTATACGATTGTGCCTTGCCCCTGATACTGCATCGCGTACCCCTGCAGGTCGCCCGGTGCTTTAAATTCCCCTTTCAGTTCGAAGCCTTGTTTTTCCAGGGCGGCTATTGGCGCAGGCAGTTTAGCGCCAGCGGCAAAGGCCGAAGCGTTAAAAAGCAGGGCCAGCGAAACGGACAGGGCAGATATTTTTTTCATCGAGCGGTCCTTAATTAAATGCTATTTTCTTCAAAGGGTAACATTCCTTTTTGCGTTAAGTCATCAGACTCATTTTCCTTTACGTAACGGAGCATTTCGGAGGTCAGAGAATGACGGTCAGACGAGCCACGCTTAATGAAGCTCAGGCGCTGTGGACAATAAGAAACGAGGCCATTCGCTTTGGCTGTCGGGAAACTTATCCAGAAGATGTGCTGGCAGCATGGACGCCAGATGAGATGCCCGAGGGTTACCGAAATGAAATCGTGAATAATCCTTTTTTTGTGGCGGATAATGAAAACGGCGAGCCGGTAGCCACGGGATTTTTGGATCTGAAAAACGGCTCGGTTGAAGCCATTTTTACCCTACCGGCATGGACTGGCCGCGGGCTGGCCAAACAGATTCTTCAGGCCATCAAGCAAGAAGCCAGATCGAGGGGAATGAGCCGACTGACGCTTTCTTCCACGCCCAACGCCCGCGACTTTTACCTGACGCAGGGATTTCGCGTGGTGAAAGAGGGGCTTTATCCTATGTCGCGCAGCGGCACACTGCTGCGCTGCTACGAGATGGTTTGCGAGCTGGATCCTGACATGTGAAAGGTGCCTGAATGAACGATCGCATCGATTACCAGATTGAAAAGTACAGTTTCACCGAAACAGAAGCGTCGCCGCGCCTCAGCAGCCAGTGGGAGGAAGTCCAGGAGGAGTTCCAGAGAGAGCCTCAGGATGCGGAGCAGCGCCTGCGCCTGGCGTTGCTGAACGTGGACTACGTGACCAGCTTCGAGCTGCCTTTTCGGCTGCTGCTTCTGCGGGCGCCGCAGCTGATCGATAAACTGCGTGCTGAGCTGCAGCTTAACCAGAAGAGCGTGACGATCAATGACAATAAGCGCGGGGAAGTCTACAGCATCAAAGACGATCTCAGCGCCGTGCCGGATGCCTTCCGCTATCGTTTTTCGAATCGCATACGTAGAATCGAACCGGGCGGTACGCCCGCGACGGGCTATCAGCAGATTGCGCTGCAGGTTAGAAACCCGAGAGAGCGGCTGAAAATCGCCCTGGAAGACGGGCTTCAGGTCAACGCCCTCGATGGTTTGTTTTGGTTTGGGCTGCAGCGCATTGCCGCCGATATCTCAGTGCTGAGGCAGTCCGGGATGCCGATTATCACGACAGAACGCACGGTCTTCGACAGCCTGACGGGAACAACCCGCCCAATTCCTGCCTACAGTTTGTCGCCTGAGATCGCACGGTGAGGAAAATGATGGCAAAGGAATACCTTTAAGGTTGAGCGAACATCAGAACAGGAAAAAATGATGAACTTCAGCCATATGCGTATTGCCCGTCCGGTGAGCAGTCTTGAAAGAAGCCGGGAGCTGTACTGCGAGGGACTTGGTCTTCAGCAAATAGCGCAATTTAGCGATCACGACGGTTTCAGCGGCGTGATGCTGGGAGGTCCGTCGCTGGGCTGGCATCTGGAATTTACGGTCTGCCAGCATCATCTCATTACCCCACGACCTACCGAAGATGACTTACTGGTGCTTTATGTGCCCGATCGTGTCGAATGGGAGGCCTTCTGCGCCAGAATGGTCGCAGCCGGTTTTACCCGGCTGGATGCATTCAACCCTTATTGGGACGTGAAGGGGGCTACTTTTATCGATCCCGATGGTTATCGGGTGGTTTTGCAGAAGAGCGACTGGTCACTTTAGTCAGAGGTATCAACGCCTCAGGCCTTTGGCGTACTCGACAAGCTGATCGACAACGATATTCCAGCCGATGAAGAAACCCATTTCCTCATGTGCCTGTCGGGCTTCTGGTGTACGGTGGCGGGCGATAGCCGTGTAGCGCGTTTTGTCGTTGTCCGCATCTTCCAGAAGCAGGATCGCCGTCATGAACGGATTTTCAGCAGGCTTCCAGTCTTCGCCGTAGGCATCGGTAAACACCAGCTTTTTACCGTCCACAATATCCAGCCAGACACCGTTATTACGCATTTCATTCCCGTCGATGTTAAACACCGTATTGAAACGTCCGCCAACCCGAAGATCTATGTCACAGGCCGTTACGCTATGAGGCCGGGGCACAAAGAACTGCCTGATATGCTGCGGCTGGGTCCAGCACTCCCAGACAAGCTGCCTGGGAACGTCAATAATGCGCTCTAGTTTTAAATCGGTTTCAGCATCCAGATTCATAGTATTTTCTCGGCGAGTGGGTACCCGTATAGCCTGGCTGAGGATCCTTTCTACGGCTAACTATTTTGCTGTTGTAGCTGCCGGGTACGTAGGCCGCTTAAGCCTACAGCCAGCAATGTCGTTCCGGCGGCCAGCCAAAGATTGAGGGTAATGGCCTGCGACTCAAACGAGGCGGCATTTCCGTAAATCGCCAGCACAATACCGACGATGGCCGCCCCGAGACACTGGCCGAAAGTTCGCATAATGGCCAGTATGCCTGAGGCGTAGCCGCTATTTTCTCGTGAGGCGTTAGCCATCATTTCCCGGTTGTTGGGGCTCTGGAAAATACCGAAGCCAATGCCGCATACCAGGCTCCGTAAACCTATGTCCCACGCCTGAGCGTGGGCGGGCAACAGGGCTAAAAGTATCAGGCCAGCCGCAAACACGCCTAAACCTGTGGTGGCGATAAGCGCCGGCGAATATTTGTCGGCCAGTTTTCCGGCCCGGGGGGCTGCGAGCATTATTCCCACAGGCCAGGGCGTAAAGAGCAGGGCCGATGCAAAGGCGCTGTAGCCATAAACGTTCTGGAATAAAAACGGCAGGGCGACAAATGTGATCCCTTGCCCGATAAACGAAATCAGAGACGTCAGGGCCGCCAGCGAAAATCGCGCGGAGGCGAACAGCGTCAGCGGCAGCAGTGGCTGAGCGGCGCGGCGTTCTCGCCAGATAAATGCCGCGCCCGCCAACAATGCCGTCAGGCTATAAGCCACCGCCTGGGCAATCCCTCCGCTTTTAGTAAAGCTGTCGGCGGCCACGATCAGCGCGCCCAGCAGCAGAGCAGACAGAAACGCACCGGCGTAGTCAAAGGGCTTGGGATGGGTGGCCTTTTCCCCCGGCAGGACGCGGAGGCTGAGCCAAAGCGCCACAATGCCTAACGGTAAATTAACCGCAAAAAGCCATTCCCAGCCTAAGGTCGAAAGAAGCGTTCCCCCAAGGAGCGGCGCTATGGCCGTACTGGTAGCGATTAAGAAGGCGTTAAGACCGAGGATCCTGCCCAGCAGGCGGGTGGGGAAAACCGAACGCAGGATTGCCGGGGAAATGCTCAGTACCGCCGCGCCGCCGATGCCCTGCAATATCCGCATCAAAACCAACATCTCGAGCGAGGTGGAAAGCGCACAGCCCGCGGATGCCAGCGTAAACAGGCTCAGCCCAAAGACGAAAATTTGCCTGAATCCCAGCCGGGTCGCCAGCGCGGCAAAAATCGCCAGCGTCATGGCGGCGGCCAACAGATAGCCATTGGCGACCCAAACCGCGTCGCTGGCGGAAACGTCGAGCGCGCGGGCGATATTTGGCAGCGCGATGTTCACCATTGAGCCATCGAACACCGCCATTGTGACCGTCGTCATCACGGCAAACATCGCCATCATACGCGGGCGGCCCGGCAGGCCCTCATCTCCTGGTTGGTTTGAAAATAATTCCATCGTTGTTCCTTCCCGCTGCGCGGTCATCAGTCTCAGGTTGTCAGTGCTGCAAATATAGTGATACTTAAAGAGAGGCGGAAGACGCACCATATGCAGATAATAGTTGCACCAGACGCCATATCTCTTTACAGGATGCCTGAATGAATGACCCCGATCTGAATTTGCTGCTGGCGCTGGATACGTTTCTGGCGGAAGGCAGCGTGGCCGGCGCCGCGCGACGCCTCGGACTCAGCGCGTCGGCGATGAGCCGCACGCTGAGCCGCCTGCGGGCTGCAACCGGCGATCCGCTATTGGTCAGAGCGGGCAGAAATATGGTGCTGACGCCCTATGCCGAAGCGATTCGCGAGCGGGCGAGAAACGCGGCGCTGGAGGCTCGGGCTTTGCTGAGCCCGTCCACGGCAGAGCTAACGCTTTCAACCCTGGAATGTACGTTTATCCTCCGGGCCAACGATGGTTTTATCGAAGCCTTTGCGCCTGCGCTTATCACTGCAGCGGCGGCTGTAGCGCCTCGGGTGCAGCTGTGCTTCACCTCCAAACCTGAAAAAGGTCCCCGGCATCTGCGTGAGGGCCTGGTCGATCTCGAAATCGGCGTCGTGGGCGAAATGGGGCCAGAGATACGGCTCCAGGCGCTATTCCGCGATCGGTTTGTTGGCGTGGTGCGCGCCGGTCATCCTCTGGCCGCTCTGCCTGAGGTTACCGTCGAGCAGTATCTTTCGTACGGGCACGTGGTGGCCTCCCGGCGTCTCCGTTCAACCCGCGGGCCTGTAGACGATGCCCTCGATGAAAGAGGGCTGACGCGCAAAATTGCCGCCATAGTGCCGTCATTTCCTGCGTCGCTAAAGGTCGCACAGGCGTCCGATCTTATTGCGCTGGTGCCAGCTTCTTTCCTGCTGAATCAGCCGGTTTTGGCGGTCGAGGGAGAGAACGCGAGGCTGGCAATGTTTGAGCTGCCGGTGAAGACGAGAGCCATTACTGTGTCCCAAATGTGGCACCCGCGTTCAGAGGCAGACCTCGCGCACCGCTGGCTGCGGCAGCTGGTACTAAACATCTGCCGACAAAGGGCAGGCGATCTGTCTTCATAGGGGGAACGCCGCGTTTGTCTGCGACATTATTCTCATTAGCGAACGCTGGCGCAGGGTGAGGCTGGCGTTTATGATAAGGGCCACTCTGGCACCGTCCGGCATCAACACAGAAACGCATGGCTGCGGCACCGTCTGCGCGATGGGCTCGTTTCTTAAATATAAGGATGATTATGCCTTCAGCAGTTGGATTTGGCCGCATTGCAGCGACGTTGCCAGTCAAAAATATGCCTGCCGCACTGGCGTTTTACGTGGGCGTTTTAGGCTTCACGAAGCGTTTCGAGAACGGCGAACCCGTTGGGTTTGTTATCCTCCAGCAGGAGGCAAGTGAGCTGCATCTGACGCTCCAGCCTCAGCATAAGGCCGCACATTTTCCGGTGGCCCATCTTCTGGTTGATGACATCGGGGCGCTGTTTGCTCTCTGTCAGCAGGCAGGCGCCAGGATCGTGAAGGGGCTTCAGGATAAAGAGTACGGCCTGCGGACGTTTGTGTTTGCCGACCCGGACGGGAACCGGATAGACGTCGGGCAGAGAGTCGATAAGCCAGGTCCGGGGGAATAGCCTGAATCAGTCATAAAAAAAGCCGCTGCGGGAGACCGTGAGCGGCTTTATTATGGGAGCGGATGTGCATCCCGGACACGACTTGATGAATGAAATCCTACCATTCATTAACGATCATCACCGTATCTGCTGAAAGTTTTACTTTAGTTACTTTAGGTGGCATCGGATTAGGAAGTATAGTCATTCTCACGTCGAAATTTCCGCTGACGGACGCCAGAGACATTTTGAAGGGAGTGAAAAGGCACAGCGCCAGGAGAAGTTGTTTCATATTAATACAATTTGTTTACTTTTAATTAAAATCAATGGATTGGTCAAAATTATATCATATATGATGCCGTCGAGGGAACGCCTGCCGCTTTATTAACACTTAAAGCGTGTTTCAGACTGAAAAGTTAAAATTCTATAAATACGATAATTCAATGATATTTAAGGCAAGAGGTGGTTTATATGAGGTTTACGTCGCTACTCGCCAGGCTGTGTCTGGCTTCCTCCCTGATCTGGTCGGGCACCCTGTGGGCCGCTACCGAGCAGGCAATGGACGCGAATTTAGATAAGTTATTCAGCTCGCATGAAAACTATCATGCGTTTTTTGATAATTTTAAAACGCAGATTGCCGCGCAGAATAAAGCGGAAGTGGCAAAGCTAATTTCCTATCCGATAAAGATCGCGCTGGCGGGTAAAAAAGTGCAGATCAAAACGCCGCAGCAGTTCATTAAAAACTATGACGCCATTTTTACGCCGGATCTGGTGGCGGTGGTTAACGCGCAGAAATATCAGGATCTTTTTGCGAATTATCAGGGGCTGGCGATCGGCAAAGGGCAGATTTGGTTCTCCGGTATTTGCCAGGATAATCAATGTAAAAAATCAACCGTGCTGGTTATTGGCATCAATAAATAGCGTGGGGCTGGCCGTCATTCACGGCCAGCTTATCAGACATTACAAGGCGGCCAGATAACGCCGGTAGTTATCCTCTATCGCTTTTAGCAACTCGCTATCTTCGCTCTGGTGGAGGAACGCCGAACGCTCAGTACCCAGATCAACGCTTTCACACTGCGGGTAATACGCGGCCCGCAGTGACGGTTTGATGGCGTTAAAATAAGCCGTCGTGGGCACCTCAAAGGCGGCGGCAATATGCAGGGCCGACGAATCACAGGTATAGACTTTACTGGCGTGACGAATAATGGCGATGTAGTCAGACGTTGTCCGGGAATGAGAAGAAAGATCGATGCACTGCGGGTGATCTATTTTTCCAAAGCCTGCCACGGGCAGACCGTGCTGCCGATAGATATGCTCGACTAAATCAACCAGCACGGCAGCCGGGATATCGCGAAGCGGCGTGCTGGCGCGGTGATTGAACAGGATGTAACGACCTTGCAGGGGGGACGTTTGCTCTGGCATTCCGTCGCGTAGCCAGCGGTTAGCTTTTATCTCTTCGGGTACAGTCTCAGGGGCAATCCCCAGGTGGCGTAAGAAGAAATCGTGCATTTCCTGAGTGGCGAAATCCTCCCGGAAAAGCTGGTTCCCCGCGTCAATCAGCGCATCATATCCCTCCAGTGAAGCCAGTTCCTGAGGCATGAAATGCAGCTCATCGATCACGTTCCCCGCAAGCCGATAAATCTCTTCCACATAAGACTGGCAGGTGTGAGGGCGCAGCACCGTCAGATGAAGTTTGGGATTTATGGCTTTAATAGCGTGCAGCGCCGCAATCCCGATCAGCGAATCTCCGAGCGTGACGCCCATGCCGTTGATAATACAGAGCCGCTGGATCTGGCTATAGTCGAGAGAAAAGGGACGTAAAGCATAGTTATGAATGCCGGGCTGCCGTAAAGCCTGAAGATGAAGACTGCGCTTCAGCTCAAAAGGCAAAGACTCAAGATCGTAAGAGGCAACTAGCGTTTTCTCATCCTGGAGCAAACTTCCGACAAAAGTTTGAAGCGAAGGGTTCATGGGGTTCCTGGGATCTGGCCAGCACGGCGTAAAATATCCCTCTCACCTTAATGAGATTCAACCTGCTGTCAATTTCCTGCCATCGTTTTTTCAGCAAACCACCGGCATATAAAGCGCATTACCAGGGAATCAGTCCCATTTCATGTAATGCACCCAGAATCAGCGCGATAGACATGCAGGCATCAAAGGGATTAGGCATCGTGTTTCACCTTTACACAGAGCGTCACTGGTTAAATTATAGCCTGTTTTGTGTGCTATTCACGAGATGACAGCCAGTCCCAGGTATTAACTCAGCAACCCGGCGCCCACGTTGACGGAAAGTCCCAGAATCGCCAGGTTGAAGATAAACGAGATAACTGACTGCAGCAGGGTTATTTTACGCATGCCGGTTGTGCCGGTTGCCACATCAGCTGTTTGTGCGGCCACGGCGATGGTGAAAGAGTAATAAAGGAAATCCCAGTAATCCGGATCTTTCGGTTTATCAGGAAAGATCATCGGGGTTATCTCTTTGCTGCGATGCAAATAATGTTGATGGGCATAGTGCATCGCGAAAACGCTGGGCAGCAACGTCCAGGAGACGACCAGCGTCATTGCCGTCAGTAAAATATGCAGCGCAAGCGGGGTTCCGGACAAAGAACGCAGCGACGGAAGTTCGCTCATAATCGCCACGAGGCTGGCCATGCAGGCAAAGATAAGCAGGCTTAACACAAGCGCGGCGCTTTGATCCTGTACCCTGGCTATTCTCGGGATGTCGCAGACTTCCGTTCGCAGCATGCGAAACCAGATAAAAATCAGGTAAAGCCAGGCCAAAACATTCCAGCCGATCAACAGCCGCTGCAGCGTGCCAAGCTGAGCGGGAAGGGCGAAATAACAAGCGACGCCGGCAGCCACTGAAATCAATAACCGAAGTCGGGCGAACAGGTGAGTCCTTAACGAAAAGCTCATGGGATGATTTATTCGATGAGAATTAGATAAGTTAACTGTAGACGAGGCTAAAGCCATGATGGTCTGAAAGGGCTGATAAGTAGCGATTTCTTGACCATCCATTTGCATTACCTGCGTGAATTCAGACGCACTGGGATGCTGTCAAAAAATGGAATACGGCTTAGACAATCTTCACTTCGCCAACTGAAAAGATGTTGGGCGGTATCCTTTCCCTCCAGAGGATACCCTTATCCCTCACTGAAAACGCCAGAGCTTAAGGTGCATTTCTGGCGTGGTTATCTCCGATGATTAATGCAATGCCTTCGCAATAGCGCTGAACATCAGCGAAGCTTCCAGCGGCTGGGCGCTGAACGACGGTTCCGCCTGCGGCCAGGTAGACCACTGGACGATCACCAGATTTTCCGCACGGTTGACCATGATCATCTGCCCATAAATCCCCAGCGCCCACATGGAGCCTTTCAGCGAATCCTGCGGCGTTGGTTCCACGTTTTTAGCGTTGGCAGGCACTTCGTTATTCCACCACTGATAGCCATACAGCCCCTGTGGATGCGCCGCAGAGACGGAGTTCTTCGCTCTGTTCCAGTCGGCCGACTGGGCAACCCAGTTCTCCGGCAGAACCTGCTTACCGTTCGGCAGGCGGCCATTGTTCAGTACGAATTCGCCGAAACGTCCCCAATCTTCCAGCGTGGCGTTAAAGCCGTGTGCGCCAACATCATGCTGGTTTTTGGTATAGGCATGCCATACACCATCGTTCGCCATACCGTACGGCCGCCAGATATTGTTCTCAAGGTAGGTAGCAAGCGTCATACCCGTTGCGCGCTCCAGCACATCGCCCAGCAGCCATGCACCGCCGGAGGAGTAAGACCACACTTCACCCGCTGGGTGGGCGCGTTTCAGACCAGAAACCAGCGAGCGGACGCAGTCATAGGTACCCGCGTGCGCTTCACACTGCGTGAGTTTGGCGAAGTCAGACTGCGGATTAGCGTAATCTTCATTCCACGCCACGCCAGAGGTGTGTTGAATCAACTGTTTCAGCGTCACGCCGTTCCAGGCGGTGCCTTTCAAATCAGGTTCATACTGCGTGACCAGATCGTCCATTGAGTGGATTTTTCCCTCTTTTAAGGCCACACCCACGAGTGTAGACACCACCGATTTCCCTACAGAACGAGAGGTCCAGAGTGTGGTGTCGGTATTGCCTTCACCAAGATATTTCCAGGCAACTTTACCGTCCTTCAGTACCAGCATACCGCTGACGTTCTGGCGTTTAATATAATTCTGTAGCGTCCACAGTTTGCCGTTGACCTGATAGCGAGCCTGCGTCAGTGGTTTTTCAGCCATCGCTAACGGCACGGATTTGCCGTGGTGGAAAACATCGCCCTGATAATTACGGTAATCGTTACGAAAACCGATAACACGCTCGGCTTGATCCCAGCTCAGCATCGTTTTGGTATCGGGAAGTTTTGCATCAAAAGGGGCCGGGCAGGCGGTGAGTTCGGTGCCTTCACAAGCCGCCATTACGGGAGAAGAGAGGAATGCACCAGCCACCAGACCTGCCAGAAGGCAGTACTTTGCAGGCAAGGATTTATGTTTATTAATCATAGCGTTCTCTATTTAAGTTAAACCCATAGACATGTTGTCCCGGCGGGATGACGGGATGGATGCAGTATAAAAATGACGGCACTATAATAAAAAACGCGTAATGGGGGATAATCCCCCATAAACACGGCAAAAGGAGCCCAGCGTGCCGTCATTGTCTTACTCTTTTTCTCAACTTGAAGCCTTCACTGCCGTTGCGGAACACGGCAGTCTGATGAAAGCTGCGATGAAGCTGGAGAAAGATCGCACCACGCTGCGCGATCTTATCGATCTGCTGGAAGATAGCTTTGGCTACCCGCTGTTTGCCCGCCAGGGGCGATCGCTGCAGCTGACAGCAGAAGGCGAACAGCTTCATCGCCAGGCGCACCTGCTGTTGCGTCAGGCAAGAGCATTCGATCAGTTTGCCCGTCGGGTGCCGTCAACGGAGGTTCAGGAGCTGGGCGTCGCCTACGACCCCTTTACACCCCGCCGTTTTTTGAAGGCATTAATTACGCGGATGGCGACGCGGGGGATCCGTCTGAGTCTGAGATGCACCTCGCGCGCGGAAGGCGAAAAAGCGCTGGCGAGCGGGGAGGTCGATCTGGGCTTCTTTCAGGCCAACAATCACAGCGTCGGCAGCGACATGGAGTGGCGTGCGCTCGGGGCCATCGACATGGATTTTTACGCCGCAGAGCCGCTGTTTGAAGAGGCCAAACGTCCGTGTTCACTGCTTGACCTTTCTTTGACGCCACAGGTGGTGATGCACTCCACAAGCGACGTACCAATGGCGCGGCGGCTGCAAATCTCCGGGAATATC
Organism: Cedecea sp. VD22; assembly: GCF_037150195.1. Classification (NCBI taxonomy): domain Bacteria; kingdom Pseudomonadati; phylum Pseudomonadota; class Gammaproteobacteria; order Enterobacterales; family Enterobacteriaceae; genus Cedecea; species Cedecea sp. VD22. Next base: position 283,560 of record NZ_JBBCPX010000002.1, on the reverse strand, counting down.
ATTGTGGCCAATGAGCTTGAAATGCTGCGTAGCCTGATGGAAGCCGGGTGCGGATGGGGATTTTTACCGACTCATTTTGAGGCGGTGCGTTGGAAAAATGTTATGGCTATTCCCACGGTGGTGGGCAATGAAGGTATTAGCCAGACTATGGTGACGATTTGGCGGCCTGGGAGCGAAAAGCGGATGCTGATCGATGATTCGCTGACCTGGTTATCTGCGCTGTGGCGAGAGGTGAGCACGCACAAGGAGTGCGACGTGTAACTTTGAATGGTTCCGGCATCTGAGCTAGGCTCAGCGCTTAACGGTAAAGCAGTACCTAACGTAAGAAAAGGGAGGTATCTCAAAAATCACAATATGCTGATTGCCGTGGCGGCACCACAGAACCACCAAGTAATAGACCCATGGATTGAATTTAACTATTTTGCGACTGTCATTACCTTCGCTATGACCGTGTACTTGAGATCCCCAATAATGCGGATGCAGAGTATTTGAACAAACTTTATACCAAGAGGCCGGGGGAAGAAATCAGTCTACCTCAGGCTAAAGGCTGGCCTATTAAAAATAATACCTGTAGTAATTTCCTGACCGGCAGTCTGTAGTGAAGGACGGTCAAGCCGTACAAGTATGTGCGGCGTATTATCCGATCAGATGAATACTGACGTCATCCAACTTTCTCCGACCCGTTTATGCAGACAAAATCTGGTTAATGCTTTTCAGCCCGGCTCTGCGTAGCGCGGTATGTTTATAGCGGCTAACCGCCCGATAGGGGATCCCCATCTTACGCGCGATAAGCGCTAACCGGTCGCCGTTGAGCAGCGCGCCGAGAATATAGCGTTCTTCCGGGAGGTAAAATCTGGCATCTCTGCGGATGTTTCCCCGGGAAGGATTAACCAGGGCTTGCCGAAGGACGCCGGTCAGCTTGCGCAGCGGCATGCTTTTATCGATCACGGCATAAAACCCGGCCGTTTGTAGCGCCCGGCTCAGGGCCACTGATTCGGCGTCCGTGAGCAAAACATACCTGCACGACGGATAATAAGGCATGTTCAGCAGCTGCGGCAGAACATTGGCCCGAGGGTCAATGCCGCAAATCACCATATCTGGCTTCGATTCAATCATCAGCTCCAGGAAGTGTGGCAGAGTCTGGGGAGTGCCAATCACCTGGCTCTCTAATTCGCTTTCGCACAGTCTGGCCAGACCGAAAGCGGCATACCCGCAGGGGTCGAAGATTAAAACGCGCGGGTTACTTTTCGCGACAGCCTTACCTTCGGCTATATTTTTTTCCATAAGCTATTTCCAGCCAAATTAGCCGCTCTAAGGCGAGCGGGAATATAAGTGCTTACAGGGTAATGAGGAAAAGATTAGGGCTGTATCAGTCGGCGCTGGATTGCGCGTAGGAATAAGATAGAAAGGGTGTAGGGAAAGTATGACAGCGTCGGCAATTGCTTAGGCGTGAAACTCCTATTACACTGATAATTAAAGCGAACTGACAACGTGACTTTAGCTTTTCTTCCCCAGCCCAACAGGATAATAAATGAAAAACGTACTGATTGTTGATGACCATCCTGTCGCCAGGCTGGCGGTAAGAATGGTACTGGAGAAGGAAAACCTGACCGTTATTGCCGAAACTGATGATGGCCTGCAGGCCATTCAGCTGGTCAGGAAAAATACCCCGGATTTGGTGATCGTCGATATTGATATTCCCTCTGTCAACGGCATTGACGTGGTGCAGAGAATGCGCCGCGACGGGTTTAGCGGCGGGATCCTCGTACTCACCGGCAAAGAGGGCGATCACTACATTCGCCGCTGTGCCAGCGCCGGCGCGGACGGGTTTGTCAGCAAAAAGAATAATCTTTCCGAACTCAGCGACGCCGTGCGCGCGATCCGCAGCGGCTATGGCTATTTCCCCCGGCATCTGGCCAGGAGTGATGTTGCCGCCGGTGATGCGGCGGCAGATAAAGACAAACTGGGCGAGCTGTCGGCGAAGGAGCTGGATGTCCTGCGGCATTTGGCTAAAGGCGTGAAGGTGGTCGACATTGCCCGCCAGATGAACATCAGCGACAAAACCGTGAGTACCTATAAAAGTCGCCTGATGGCTAAGCTCGGCTTGAAAACGATGATCGAGCTGTACGATTTTACCCAAAAACATAACCTGGACTGACGCCGTGATGCGCGCCTTGCTGCTTTGCTGTTTTTTATTGAGCTTATCTCTGGGCGTCCTGCGGGCGGAAGAGCCGAAGTCAATGACGCTTCACAGCCGGGAAACCGTCGCCCCGCTGAAATTCACGCTGAGCGACAGCGACTGGCGCTGGTTAGGGGAAAAGCGCCTCGTCAATATCGCCATTTATCAGCCCGCCACCCCACCGTTTAACATGTCTCCGGACGAGCAGACCTACGAAGGCATCTCCGCCGACTACGTGCTGCTGGTGATGCGCTACCTGGGCGTGCGGTTTCAAATCCTGAATTACGCCAGCCGTGATGCGGCGCTGGATGCCGTGCGCCAGGGCAAGGTGGATATGCTGGTGGATGACGGCACCGGCCAGATAACTGCCCCGCAAGGGCTGGCGTACAGTCAGCCGTTTATTCCCGATCGCCCGGTGCTGGTTTCGCGCCAGACGGACATTGCCGCGCCGGTCAAGCTGTCAAAAGGGGCTCGCATTGCGGTGGCGGAAAACTGCCAGTGCGAAGCCTGGGCCAAACAGCGCTATCCCGGCACCAGGGTGACGGTATTCCCGACGGCGCCAAACGGCATGTCCTCGGTGGCCTTCGGCGAAAATGATTACTACATCGGCGGCTTTACCCTGTCGAGCTTCCTGATAGAACGCAACTTCATTAACACGCTGTCTATCGTCGATATTTTGCCCGACAGAAGCAACGGCGCACGCTTTATTTTCAAACAGGACAACAGCGTGCTGATGCGGGCGGTCAATACCGTGCTGGGGGCGCTCACGCCGGTGGAGCACAAGGTTATATTCCGCCACTGGAGTCAGGGGCCAAACCTGTGGCTGTTTGAATCCACGCTGCCGCTGAGCGAGCGCGAGACGCAGTGGCTGGCGCAGAACAAAGATCTGCGCGTGGTGATCAATCCGCTGGACGCGCCGTTTACTCAGCTAAATGCCCGGCAAGAGTTTCAGGGCATTGCTGCGGACGTGCTGCGGCTGATTCATCTGCGTACCGGGCTGAACTTCACCGCCGTGACGGCAGACAACATGCCGGATATGCTGGCCACAGTGGCAAAGCACAGGGCCAGCCTGTTTGCCGCCGTCAGCTTCAGCCAGGATCGCGATAAACAGCTGCTATTGACGCGCCCCTATGTGCAGCCGGAATTCGTCCTTGTCGTCAAAGAGAGTCGTGCCGCTCCGGCGGCTAACATTAGCGGAGCTAAAACGGTGGCCATCACGCCGGACAACGTGCTGCGTGGGCAGCTTGAAAAACAGTACCCGCAAATACACTTCATCGACGCGAAGAGCGGCAGCGTGGCGATGAAAATGGTGGCCGACGGCAAGGCTGATGGGGCGGTGCATAACCTGATCGGCGCCCGCTACATGATTGAAAATGTCTTCCCGGGTCAGCTCAAAATTGCGGCAAGGGTCGCCGATAAACCCGCGTTGATTGGCTTTGCCGTCGGGCGCGACAGCCCTGAGCTTTACTCGATTTTGAACAAGGCGCTGGCGGATATTCCGCCGCGCGACATCTCGCTTATTGTCAATAAATGGCAGACGACGCCCAACGTTAAGCTGGATACCTGGTCTGAGTACCGGCACGAATTCTACTGGCTGGCCGCCATCTTCTCGGCGCTGGTGCTCACCTCGCTGGTATGGGTGTATTACCTGCAGCGCGCCAACCGCTCGCGCAAAGAGGCTCAGGCCCGGCTGCAGGAGCAGGCCACGTTTCTGGCAACGCTGTTTAACGGCACGGCGGTGCCGGTGTACGTCATCGGGCGAGATGGCCGCATTATCAACAGCAATGCCGCGTTTGCACGCTTTTTTGACCTCATGCCGGGTAAGCTTCTGCAGCAGCCGCTGAGCGAGGATAAACATCCGCTGGCTGCGGTCTGGCAGCAGCTTGAACCGGGGCTCGATTCTCCCGAAGGGCTGGCGGCCTCGCCCCAGCGTTTTCTGGTCAATAACGGCGCTGAAGCGCGGGCTATCCTGCACCAGACCGTGGCCTTCCGGGATAAAAACCAGCGTATCGCCGGGCTGATATGCAGCTGGCAGGATATGACGGAACACGATCGGCTGCTGATGGAAACCTCCCGCTCCCGCGAACAGGCGGAGCAGGCCAACCGCAGTAAAAGCACCTTCCTCGCCACCATGAGCCATGAAATCCGCACCCCAATTGCCGCCATTATTGGTTTACTGGAGCTGGCGGTTACCAGCAAAGGGGCGCGGGAGAACGAGGCCGAGGCCGTGCGCGTGGCTTACGAATCAGCCCAGTCGCTGCTGGGCCTGATTGGCGACATTCTCGACATGGCGAAAATCGAGTCCGGCAAACTTGAGCTTACCCCGGAATGGGTCCGGTTTGATTCTCTGGCCGCGCCGATTGTCAGAGTTTTTGAGGGCCTGGCGCGGCAGAAAGGGCTCCAGCTAAGCTGCCATGTCGATCCACTCCATCCCGATGAAATTTGGATAGATCCGATGCGCCTGCGGCAGATCCTGTCCAATCTCGTCAGCAACGCGATTAAATTTACGCCCCAGGGTTCGGTGGCCGTGCAGGTCAGCTGCCCGGCAGATGGCGGCGAGGGGCAGCTGGTCTTCTCCGTGTCGGACACCGGCATCGGCATTCCCCAGCCGGAACAGGCCACCATTTTTGACCCTTACGTCCAGTCAGAAGAGGGGAAAAAACAGAGCGGCACCGGCCTCGGGCTGGCTATCTGCCAGCAGCTGATCACCATGATGGGCGGGACCATTACCCTGCACAGCCAGGCCGGGAAGGGCACGCGGATCGAAGTTTGCGTGCCGGTTAACTACCGGGACGGCGAAGAGGTGCAGGCCGGTGAGAATGAGGCGCAGGCCAGCGCTCTGCCGCCGCTTAATATTCTGACGGTGGACGATCATCCGGCCAACCGCCTGCTGTTAAAACAGCAGCTTCTGCGCCTGGGGCACCGGGTCACCGAGGCTGAAAACGGGGCGCAGGCGCTGGAACTGTACCCGACCGGAGAATTTGAGCTCGTGATTACCGACTGCAGTATGCCGGTCATGGACGGCCTGGAGCTCACCCGCCGGCTCCGGGCCGGGCAGCGCAGCCCGCTGGTGATCCTCGGGCTGACCGCCAACGCTCAGCCGGAAGAACGCAAACGCTGCATTGCAGCCGGAATGGATGACTGCCTGTTCAAACCGCTTCGGCTCCCGCAGCTTGAAGCGGTGTTAAACCGCATTCCCCGGCAGGAAACCAGTGCCCAGGTCGAGGCTCTCGAGCTGGAGATACTGGTAGATTTACCGGCGCTAAGGGCGTTGGCCAGTCATGACGCAGAGCTGCTCCGTGGATTACTCAAAGCAACTTATGATGAAAACCAGCGTGACGCCGGTCGCGTCCGGCAGCAGCTGGATCGGGGGGACCTGGAGGGGCTGGCGCAGAGCCTGCACCGCCTGGCGGGCAGCGCGCGGATCGTGGGGGCGAACGATGTGGCCGAGGCGTGCCACGCCCTGGAACAGCGGTGTGCGAAAGAAGCAGAGCGCGAAGCGATAAACGCAGAGTTTGTGGACGTGACTCAAAAACTTAGCGCTCTGAACCGGGCAATCGCGCGGTTTATCGGTATAGAAGCGGCTTAACGGTTCCTTGTTGGCCCGTTACGCCAGCACTTAATTGAAGGTGACCAGCACCTCGGCGGAGGCTTTGATCTCGCCTGTCTGCAATTTATCGCCGCCGGAGCAAAGCCGCCACGTCATCTTATAGGGGAAGCGTTTGATGGTGTCGGTCGCACCCATTATGCCTATATCTAGTGGCGTGGTATCAAATTTTACGCCATTCGCTGTACCGCAGAAGCCTTCCGGCTCGCCGGATAAAGTCCCGGTCAGATAGGCACCGTTAGGATCGCCGAAAGCCAGCTTGTTAATTTCTGAGTTTTTGTGCAAGCCGCTGAGCGCGTTAAAGCGCACCTCTATATTGGTATCTTCGATGTCCACATCCTGAGTGCAGTCCACATTAAAGTTCACCGTTTGCACCGCCAGTTCGGCGTTTCGATTCAGGTTCCGCGGTACATCGCCAAAATTAATATCCCGGGGCGTATCAATATTACACTCCAGGGTGGAAATGCGCAGCGTGGTACCCGCCGGGAACCAGGGTTCCCTTAAATTTCCCGTTCGGTCCGGGGTGAAGGATGCCGCGTGAATATCCGGGAAACGAATGCCGCGCTGCATCTTCTGCGTCCCGTCCGCCACAATGACCCAGTGCCCCCGGAAGCTTAGGTATCTGTCTTGGCTCCGTTCGAGAAATTCGTCCCACCTGTCAGTTTGAGCCATGGTAAAGCACCATTGCCGGTCAGTTGTTCTTGGTCGCTTCAGAGGGAGCGTCTGGGTGTGGCTAATTGTATTGCCTCTAATTTCGGCAGAACCACCTTCAGTGGTAAAATTCCCGCTGATGCTTCCCCTGTTTGAGAAACCCGCCTGCCAGACATCGCTATAAAATCTGATACGTGGCGCAATCCCAACGCCGGGCGCAATTTCGTAAGCCAGTACGCCAGCGATCTCTTTTAGCTTGCTCGCCTCAATACATTCGTAGGGTTTATCAGACAGAGCAGCGTAGCCCTCAGGAGACATGCTTTTTCCGTCCTCTAATTTTCCATATATCGCCACATCTCCATTAAACCCAGCCCATAAAATTCCGGAGCCTTTGCCAATGGTGATTGTATCTTTGGCCTGTGCGGTGGGCGCGTCAGAGAGCAACAGCGCTGCCGCAATAAGAGCCAGGGGGTTAATCCGTAATCGTTTCATCATCTGTCATTATCTCGTTACTGGCAGACAGCCGTCAGGCTGCGGACCGGGTTTGCCGCGGAAGGCTGCTGGTTTTTAAGGTTAAAGCTGGCCCGGCACTGCTGGGTCGCCTGCTGGCCCCACTTCAGTAACAGGCTGCCTTGCTCCGGCAGGCCGCTCATATAGACCTGCCCGGCGTCGCCGACGATGCCGGTAATAGGTTCACCTTCGGCGGTGTTAACCAGCGTGGCCGTGGTGCCAAAGGGCACCGCTGCGCCCGCGTGCTGCAGGGTGATTAACGCCTGGTAGCCCAGGCGGGTATTGAACTTTGACATCACTACCGCCCCTTTGGTGGGGTAGACGGTATTGCTGGAGTGGGTGAGGTCGACGTCATCGGGCAGCGTCGACGGATCGAGGCTGATGTTGTTCGCCTGATAGTCAGATAAATAAGGCACTACGGCATAGCCGAAGCCGTCAATGGTGGTGCCGCCTACGCCCGCGCGTGTGCCTTCCGCGCCCGGGGCATGGACAATGGCTATCGAACTGCCGAGCGACCGGCTGAGCGTCACGCCGCCCGGATGGATGACCATGCCGCCGCTGCCGGAAAGGTTCAGCGAGCGACTGCCGCTTGCCTGGCTGTAGCCCGCCGATACCGAACCTTTGCTGCCGGACCAGGCCCCGTTCAGCGAGGTACTGTCGCTCTGGGCCTGCTGGTTACTCCAGCCCTGGCGCACGCCCCAGGAGAGGCTGGAGTCCAGCGCGCTGCCGCTCAGGCCGGCCATCTGCTGCACCTGGCCGGTGTTGCTGCGGGTGGTCTGGTAGGTGGCATAGACCCGGTTCAGGGCGGAAGAGGCGCTGAACAGGCTGAAGGGCACCATCATGTTGAAGGCCAGCTGGCGATTTTCCGGCCAGTTACCGTCGCCCTGGGTTCTGTCGATGGTGTAGGCCAGGCCGTAGCTGACGCCGCGGTAGCTGCCGTTGTAGCCGGTGGAGAGCGTATTCATGACCTTGCTTTTGCCCCAGTAGTCGTTGCGGGCGGCCGATACGAACACCGATCCCAGACCGCCCAGCTGCTGGCTCATATAAAGCTGGAAGGTGGACCGCGCCCGGGCCAGCGCCCACGGCTGGGTCTCTTTTTTCAGCTGATAGCCGAGGCTGTTGTAGTCTGAAAAGCTGTAATAGTCGCTGGTCGAGTAGCGGTAGGCGGCCAGATCGATGGTGGTGCCGGTGCTGAGCATGCTTTTGGCGTAGCGCAGCCGGTAAGACTCGCCTTTTTGCTGCGCTTCTATGCCGGGTATTTTGGCGCGCGAGGCCGTGACGTCAACCGAGACGGCCCCCAGTTTCCCCAGCGAGACGCCCGCGCCGGTGACCAGCGAGAAATAATCCCGCGCCGTGAGCGCCCCGCCGTAGAGGGTGAAATCATAGGGCAGGCCGAGGATGGCGGTGCCCTGCACAAACTCAGCCTCGCGCGATCCCACGGTAATGCCGCCGTTATAGCGGCCGGCGGTTACTTCATATTTTACGCTGCCCGGACGGCGCATCACCGGCACTGAAGAGATGGCGATTGTCTGGCTGTGCACGGTGCCGTCGGCTTCGGTAACATACAGCGTCAGCTCTCCGGCCTGGCCGGTCTGGTTCAGATCGTCAATACGGAAAGGCCCGGGGGCGACGTAGGTCTGATAGATAATCGAACCGTTTTGCGTCACCGTGACGCGAGCGTTACTTTGCGCGATGCCTTCAATAACCGGCGCAAAGCCGCGCTGCACATAGGGCAGCATCTCATCGGACGAGCTCAGCCTGATCCCCCGGAAAGGAACGCTGTCGAGCACGTCCCCGGAGGTGCTGCTTTCCCCCGCCAGCAGCTCCGATCGCCATGCCGCAATATCTCGCATCAGATAAGTATTGGAAAAATTCGTGTGTTGATAAGTTTGCCCCGCCTGGCCCGGCGAGGTTTGCACGCTACGCGTCCAGTAGGCGTTGCTGCGCAGCCGCCAGGCGTGCAGGTTGGCGCCCAGACTCGTGCTGGCATACAAATTGGTGTTTTCACTGCCGCCCGGCTGGCTGCTGCGGCTGCCGTTGAGGCTGTAATTAAACAGCAGCGCCGGCACGCCGTGGTCCCACAGTTCCGGGTCCACTACGCCGCGCGCGCTGGGCTGCATGGCGATCTGCGGAATGCTCAGCTCAAGCTCCAGTTTGGCAAAGTTAAACCGGGCGCTGGCGTGCTCTATCAGGTCGCCAAGCGGCGGGGTTGCCTTGTCATCCTCAAGGGTGCGAAACGCTTCCAGCCCCTGGGTATTCACCCCGACCTCGCGTAAAAATGCGGGCGTCAGCTGGGGCACCACGCTGCCCTGAGCATCCTCGGCAAAATCAATGGCGTGCTGACCCATGTCGGTGCGGTTAACTTTCACCGTCACAACGTAATTGCCCGGCGGTACCTTGCCCGAGGTTGAGAAAACGCTTAAGTCGACGGACTGCGCGGGCACGCCGTTTAAGGTTAAGAACGCCGGGTCAAAATAGTCCTCGGCGAACGCGGGCGACAGCGGGGCCAGCAGCGCAAGGCTGACCAGCCTTGAGAGCAGTTTGAGGATCGGATTTTTTGGTTTCATTATTTTGGTTTCCATTGCGTCATCGGCCCCGGCTAGTCCTGCTTCAGCGGCTCGGTATGCCAGCCGTCTTCATCAATCAGCTGCCACTCAATCTGGCCAGCGGCGCCCTGCGGGAAGCGGTAGGTCTGCTCGCCTTTCGGCGGCACCATCAGCCGGAGCTGCGCTTTATCCAGGGTATTTTTGCCCACGCTCAGGCGGGCAAAGGTCAGCCAGTAGGGCGTGGGGTTTTTGGCAATCAGGGTGTATCCCTGGCGGGTAAAACTCAGCTTCGCGGCAACATCCTCGATGGCATACTTTTCCAGCCCTTCGGGGCGATAAAAGACCTTCATGCTGTTCACGACCGCCAGCACGACCTTGTTTTCACTCTGTGGTTTAGCGTCCGTTTTTTCGGCAGGAATGGCTTTCATGGCGATGAAAAAGACCGATTCGCGATCCTGAGGCAGTGGCTCCGCATTTCGGCGAATGCGCACGGTCAGCTCGCCGTTGGCCTCCAGGCGCTCCAGCGGCGGGGTGACGATAAAGGGCGCATTAATGTGGCGGGCGTTATGGATATCAATGCTGCCGGTCGCCGGATCGACCGGACGAATAAAGGATTGCACCAGCCACGACCGGCTGGTTTTGTTGTGCGCCGTGAGCGTGACGCCTTTTTTCTCTGCCGCCGGGTAAACCACGCGGGTGACGTAATAAGTCAGGCCCTTGCCGGCGTGGCCCGGCTCAGCGCTGGCCAATGCAGGCTGCAGCAGAGCGAACAGCGCCAGCAAGCAGGAGAAGGTATGTCTTATCTTCATGGTAACTCCTTAGGGGCCGCGTCGGCCTTGCAGAGCGGGGCCAGCCCGCCGCGATCGTCCACCGCCTGCCATGTCACATGGCGTGTGGGTCCCGCCGCGTCTAAAACCTGCCTGCCGAAAGGCGGCAGCATCAGCGGGGAGGCGTCGGCCTGGCGGGGTTGACCGTCAAGGGTTAGCGTCCCAAGGGTGATAAAGTAGGGTGAGGGATTACGCACGCTCAGCCCGTTCCCGCTACGGGAAAATCGCAAATCGCAGGCAGGTAATTCATTGTCGAGCTTCAGCTTTGCCGGGCGATAAAGCAGCTTGAGGTTAAAACGCAGGCCCGCCGAGACCTGGGCCGCCGCGTCGCTTTGCTGACTGGCCGGAATGGCTTTGATCGAGAGGTAAAACAGCGACTCCCGATCTTGCTCAGGCGGCTGCTCTTTGCGCATGATTCGCAGGGTTTGTTCTTTCCCTGCGGCCAGGTGAAACAGCGGCGGGGTGACAATAAACGGCGTGCCGGCGTCAGCCCCATCCAGCGTGGCCAGGCTTCGGCTGTGGATAAGCCAGGCTCTGTCGCTGTTATTTTTAACGACCAGGGTCTGCGTTTTTTCGGCTGCGTTGAACACCAGCCGCGTTTTTGTTAGCGCAATCCCGCCTTCGGCCTGGGCGATCAGCGGCAACAGGAGGCCCGCCAGGCCCGAAGCGCGGCATAAAAGACTCAGCAATTTCATCATGACCTCAGGGGTGGTTGAGGGTGAACTCGATGGTGGCGTTCACAGCGCCCAGCGTTGCCGTCCCGCAGTTGGTTGATGTGCCGCAGATCAGCCCGGCATAAAAGTTAAGGGTCTGATTCGGGACAATATCGCCCGCGGTCTGTAAGGTTACTTTCCCGCCGTCGGTCAGCGGCGTATGGCCGTAATCCGGCGGGGTATCGCTTTTCACCAGCATCACGCCGACATTTTTGGCGGTGGACGTCGCGTCATCGCGAAAGGCCCATTTCCCGAGGTTTTGCCCCTTGCCATTGACGCTGATAAAGGGCTTCAGCGAGGTGGAGACATTGCAGTTTGAAATCTGCAGTTCCACTTTTTTGGCGCCAATTAGCGTGGTGGCTTTAAGTTCCGCAGGCAGCACCGGGTCCAGCAGCAGCTTAGGGATATCAAGTTCAAATTCGCAGCTGCCGGGCACCAGGTTGGCGGAAAAATTGATCACGGTTAACGCCCCGTGACCAGGATTTAGCCCGGAGAAAGCCAGCAGCAACAGCAGGCCCGCCGATGCCTCAAGGCAGCTTCTGGCTAAACGCATTGTCGCCTCCGTGATCGTCGATAGTTATCCACTTCACCGTGCCCTTCGTGGCGGGCAGCGGCCAGGTATAGCTGGCGAAGGGGGCGATCATTTTGGCATCCGCTTTATCCAGCGGCAGGTTTTTCCCCTCCAGGCTGAGATGGGCAAAGCTCACGTGGTAAGGCGAGGTGTTGGTCACTTTTAAGCCCTGGTTCACTCGGGAGAACTGCAGGTTTTTTTGTGCATCCAGCGCGGTGCCCGGCAAGCCTTTTGGGCGGTAGAACAGCTTGATGCTGTTGCCGATGCCAAAGCGGACCAGATGATTGTCGTTTTCACCGGCGCCCTGTTTGCTGCCCGGAATGGCGGTGGCGCGGAAATAGAACACGGATTCACGGTCAGTGGGCAGACTGGCGCTATTTTCCAGAATACGCAGGTTATGCTTGCTGTTGGGTTCCAGGCGAACCAGCGGGGGAATCACGGTAAAAGGTGCCGGTTCGGCATGGGATGACACGCGGCTAACCGCCGACTGCACCAGCATTGGTGCGGCGCTGCCGTTCCTCAGCGTGACGTTGATACTTCCTGCTCCCTGGGGATATACCAGCCGGGTGGTGTTAATCCCAAAGCCCTCAGCCTGAGAGACCGACGTCACCGAAAATAGTGCGGTGACAAGTGATATATGCAGGAAATAACGAGTCATTAAATTAACCTTTATTGAGCGGCGGGCCAACGGCACCCGCCAAATAAGAGTAAAATCAGTTGTAGTCAAACTGGAAAGTAATTGGCGCGAGAATGCTTCCCTTGGTTTTTGGGTTATCAATGGCGCTGGTCAGGCTAATATCAAAACTTTTATTCAGTGCACCTAATTCAGCTGCGGTTGGCATAGTTGGGTGAGCGGAGAAATCTTTCAGCAGCACTTTATCTCCAGTTTTAACGATGGTTGCCCCGTCTTTGACCAATGCACCGACATCAGAGGTTGCCACGCTATTAAATACCGCTGAATTACTGGCTGTGGTGGCGCCGGTAACAATGAAGTTAGCCACATTTTTGGTAGTCGGCGTGCTGCAGTTTTTCAGAGAAACATCGACTTTTTGAGTATTTACCGGAGCCATCGCCGTGGCTAGTTCAGTCGCGGTAAAGCTACCCAACTCCAGCGCCGGTGAACCGAGCACCACGTCACAGGTCGCAGCCGTAACGTTCGCAGTAACTGTCAGGGTGGCGTTCTTGCCCGCGGCGTGAGCCGGAGAAATCGCGGCCATCATCAGCAGTGCGGCAGGGGCCAGAGTGTAGAAAGATTTACGCATATCAAAATTCCTTTATCTTTAATTAAATGTTTTACCGTCACTCAAACCGAGTGAAAAGGTCAGTGATGTTCGGCGTTAATAATCGCTTGCGTAGCCTGGGACAAACAAAAGCTATTACTGATGGCGGACATCTTCTTTATTCGCAAGGTGATGCTGTCTTGCGTTGAAATATAATAGGGGGCGGTGAATAACAGAAATAGTCAGCGGGCGATGTGTTACCTGTAGTCTCTCCATGGTGATAATGTAGGGGGACGACTACATGGCAAAGGCTAAATGTTTATGCCTTCTCCAGCGGCGGGTAATAATAGATATTGGCAAACGGATGCCTGTCAGCCCTTCAGCTAAGGCTGACACCAATGTCATCCAGGGCTTACAAAAGTTAAAGCGGGCGATGATATTAATCGTAGGGCAGCCCGGTAATACTCGATTGAACCGCTCACATTATTATTCGATATTGCCTGAAATGAAAAAACAAGTACGTATTATCCCGACGGCCACTTTATGGATGGCTTTAACCGGCTGCACCCTGGTGCCAGGCCAGACGCTATCGCTGCCCGGCGACCCGGCGTCAGACGCAGAAATTAAGCAGCTTCATCAGCGGGTCAACGTTTATACCCTGACCCCGACGCTAATCGACCGGCTGCGCCCGGCAAAGGTCGCCGCCCGGGTTAATCCCGGACTGGACAGGCAGCTCAATGAGTATGAATACCGCATCGGAAAAGGTGATGTTCTGACGGTGACCGTATGGTCGCACCCGGAATTAACGACGCCGGCGGGCCAGTACCGCAGCGCCAGTGACTCCGGGAACTGGGTTGGCGCGGACGGAACCATTTTTTACCCCTACATTGGCCGCCTCAAAGTGGCGGGGAAAACGCTGGCCCAGGTCCGGGCGCTGATTACCGGCCAGCTGGAGAAGGTGATTGAAAGCCCGCAGGTGGACGTCAGCATCGCCGCGTTTCGCTCACAAAAAGTCTATGTCACCGGCGAGGTGGCGCAGTCCGGCCAGCAGCCGCTCACCAATATTCCGCTGACGGTGATGGACGCGGTTAATGCCGCCGGCGGCCTGACGGCGGATGCCGACTGGCACAACGTGGTACTCACCCGCAACGGCCAGGAGAGCCGCCTTTCTCTCCACGCCCTGCTGCAGCGGGGCGATCTGTCGCAAAACCGGATGCTGTCCGCCGGCGATATCCTGTTTATTCCCCGCAATGACGCCCTGAAGGTGTTTGTTATGGGGGAGGTCGGGAAGCAAAGCACGCTGAAGATGGACCGCAGCGGGATGATCCTCACGGAAGCGCTGGGCAACGCCGAAGGGCTGCGCCAGGAGGTGGCCGACGCCAGCGGCATATTCGTTATTCGCCCGCTGAAGCAGGGCGCGGGTGGCAAAATCGCCGACGTTTATCAGCTCAACGCCCGGGACGCGCTGGCGATGACCCTCGGCACCGAATTCTGGCTCGAGCCCTACGATCTGGTCTGGGTCACCGCCGCACCGGTTGCCCGCTGGAATCGGGTGATTTCGCAAATGCTGCCGTCGGTCGTCGGCCTGCGCGATCTGACCGAGACGGGACGCCTGCTGAAGCCCGGAGTGGATAAATGGTGAGATCCGTGCTGGTGATTTGCAGCGGAAATATTTGCCGCTCGCCGATTGCCGAGCGCTTCTTGCGCCGCGACTGTATCTAACTGGCGTTTCAGCAGCAGGCGGTTCGCCGGGTGATCGTCTACCGTCAGAATGGTCAACGGCAGAGAACTGTTTCCCGGCAGCGGCGCGTTTTGCCCTGGCAGGATTTTCGTCTCTCGGGTCAGAACCGGAATACGCACGCAGATACGGGTGCCGCAATTAGGCCTGCTGCGCAGCTGTATCGTGCCGTTCATCATCGCTACCAGCTGCTCGCAAATAGCCAGCCCGAGGCCGGTACCGCTCTGTTTTTTTCCCGCCTCTGACTGTTCGTAGGGGTTGAAGATCAGCCGCTGTTCCGCCTCGCTAATACCAATCCCGGTATCGGTCACCACCATTTCGAGTATCGCCTGCTCGTGCCGGTCGGGTAAACAATGCACCTGTACCTCAACGGAGCCGTGGCTGGTGAATTTAATGGCATTGCCGATCAGATTGGAGAGAATTTGCCGCAGACGCATCGGATCCAGCAGCAGTTCGTCCGGGTGCAGGATATCAACCTGATGATGCAGGCGGAGTCCTTTTTGCCGCGACAGTCCCTCAAAAACCCGAACAACCGGCGCGGTGAGCGTATCAAACCGCACCCACTCCGGGGACAGTTCCAGCTTACCGGACTCAATTTTAGCCATATCCAGAATGTCGCCAATCAACCCCATCAGCGACAGCGAGGATTCATAAGCCACCCGCACCGACTCGTGATCTTCTTGCCGGTGATGCTGTGTCACCGCCAGCTCCAGCAGGCCAATAATAGCGCTGATTGGGGTTCGAATTTCGTGGCTCATGGTGGCGAGGAAGGTACTTTTCGTTCGATTTGCCTGTTCGGCATGCTCGCGGGCCAGGGAGAGGTCGGCCAGCAGCCGCTGGTGGTCGGTAATATCCTGCCAGCTGCAAATTAGCCCGGTTATGCTGCCGCGCGTGTCGCAAAAAGCCTCAAACTGATAGATCACGTCGCGATCTTCTACACCGTTATTGATCTTCCCGCGCTGAGGAACCAGACAGTATCCGCCGTCGCCTGATTGCGCCGCCTGTGTCTGATAAATGGCGTGCAGAGGATGGCCAGCGGAGGAGGGCTGCAGCGCGTGGATAGCGTCCGTGCTATGACGGAAGAACTGTTCCCAGGCGGGGTTGTGGTTGATCAGCTTACCGGCCGTATTAATCACGCAGACGGGCACCGGCGTACCGTTAAATAAGGTTTCAAGAAACGTGGCCTGTTGCTGAAGGCTCACCTGAGCCTCTTTTCGCAGGCGCACCGCCCGGTGCTAATAGAGTGATAAGTGCTTGTTGGCAATGTTTAATTTAGTCAGGATCCCCCTACATGAATTATATCCTTTGACTACGGTAAAATCGCTGAGTCCTGCTATCGGAATGATTGCTCGTGATTTATAATAAGGCGCAGGGGTGTGTTTTTTTTTAATTCGTGAGAGGCTGCAGTAGGCGTAAAATGTAATTTATTTTTTGAATAAAACATTATATCGCGCCGTTAACTATTTCTAATTAACGGCGCTGAAAGCTATTTCATTGGTATAAAAATATGCCAGGTCTGCGCTACAGACAGATAACAAAAGATTGGGAGTTTAGTGGGCGCGAACCGTCCAACTCACCAGGCGAACAACAACCCGGCGTACCGCCAGGATACAGATAAAGGCTGCCGGCATGGCGACTTGATAGGCATTCATCAGATTCTCGAACATCCGGCAATCTAACGTTGAATTATTCCACAATATATATTGATACTATCAGGTTAATAGATCGGCAAGTTGATTAAAACTTGAAGTATTTATATCAAATTGCGTAGGTTCAGGCTTTGCATCAACATTTCCATTTGGGCCTGATTCCCGTATCAATAGCATCAATAACGGCTCTTTCGCATTCAGCGGCATCAGACATCTGAAACACACCAAAGCCAACCAGGGGCATTTCAATCCCGTTGTTCAGTTTTACCGTTTGCATGACGTAATCCTTCAGCTGTTGTGTTGGAAAGCATAACGCAAACTGATTTATTCGATTAGATGGGATAATCAGCTAGGGTTTATTAGATGTGTTCATTAAAGAGAACGTCCGCCTCAAGAAGCTACTCGCCGAAGCCATGCTGGTAAAGAGGCGCTACAGGTGGCTTTGGGCCGAAAGTACTGACGACAGATCAGAAGCGGGAAGCATAACGTCCGGTAAGTAGAAGATGGGGGATAGGTAAGTGTATGATTATTCGTGGTCTGTGGCCGGTTATGAACTCAATGAGCAATGAATTTAATTTAACATAATATACATTATGCGCACCATAAAGGCGTTAGAGAGAATCCAGCATTCTGGCACAGGAAAAACCCAGCCATCAGGTCATGGTCCATCAGAACGACTCTGGTGAAGCTGCCTCGCCGGATTAGCCCCAAACCTGTCATCATGACTGCGCGGCCTGGCCAACTCCGGTCAGCACCATAACAAGTTTTGTCACTGCCCGACGTTACCGTTAAAAACATGAATGCCAAAGTGTTCGCAGCCACAATAACTTCTGTCCTGTTATCCTTATTCAGTCGTGAGCAATTATGCAAAACGGATCGTCGTACTGTTTCCTCACCAGTTACACACGACAAATCGTCTGCAATGTTATAGGACGGATAAGCTCTGCGGTTATGCAATGCGCTCAAACTCGAACGGCTGGCGATTGATGCCAGCCATAGCGCTGGCCGTGCGATCACCTGGACTGATATTGTTAATCATCTAATTCACACAACCAAATCCAGTGAGTAAGATTAGAACAAACCGTGGGAAACCACAGTAAGTGACAGAAATTCACTAAGGGAAATCATACCCACCTGGAAATCCTTCTTGTCATCGATCACAGCCTACGTCCTGGTCAGAATTCGGAGATGCTGCGACTTTGAGTCCACATTCAGCCGCTGAAAAAATCAGTGCGCGTTAATCCTTATGGGCTCAACGGGAGGGATCTTCCCTACCCTATTTTTTGCTAATCGCGGTATTATCTCAGGTGCAGCCATCCCGACTGCATAATAACGGGAGCATCCTGTGAACGTAACATAAATAGCAATATGCAATCTAATAACAATTTATATTTATGGGTATATTTAAGTGTTGTACTGATTATTGCATTGTGTATGCTTGCCTTTATTTACTGGCCATAAGCTTCTTGTCAGGCTTTTCAACTTATAACGGCGTTATATTGCCTGCCCAGGATGACATGCGATGCTCTCCCCTCGTGCATGGGGCCTTGACTATTGCTCCATTCTTCATTGACATCTTCTTGATGTATCTCTGACATGCTAAGAGAAATTCATATGTGGTGGGAGACGTGCTGATGTATCGAAAATTAATGTGTTGGGTATTTGTATTATGTTCTATAGCTGCGCTAAGCGGCTGCATGTCCCTTTTTTAAGTGCCAGAGAGACTATGAAATCGTTAATTACCCTGATGGTATATTCATCTATTTTTGCACTTACCGGATGCTTGTCCGTTGGCACCCACTTGTTTACTCGATAGCCATCGCGGCGCAGACGTGCTCTTTCTAATGGGATCTAATTATCATGATCCCATTAATGCTTATGCCCTACAACATTCAGGTTGCCCGATCCCGACATTACTCATATGGCACATCAGCGGGAAGATATGGGCGGTAAAATGGCACACTCTTTATCCAGTAGCGCTTCCACCGAGGCCCGGTTATTGCGATCCCAGCCTCGCTTCGTGGTGAGCAAAATAAACCCTCTTTGATCGCCGTAAGCGGTTGGAATGACGGCCACGCCCCACTCTGCCAGCTGTTCCGGCGATAAATGAAAATAGCTGGCGACGCTGTGAACAGGGTCAATTCCCATCACCGTCGGCTGCATCACCCGTCTCGCATACCAGGTGTAGCGCAGGAGTTTATCGGGCAAGGGGCGCCATTCTTCCGTGATAAAGGGACGTTCTGCCAGCATCTGACGCCTGACGTCTTCCCGCAGACAGGTCAGATGAATATGAAGCTGGTTTTGGCTGCGGCCATAAGCCGAGTTAAGCGCCAGGCCAAGTTTATCGTCGGGGATTGGGCCGCCATACTGCCAGTCTAAAAGACGACGCATAAGCCAGGCATAGCCGAAATAGTCCGTGCGCCCCGCTGCTGCCAGCGCCGGGCTTTCAATGCCGGTCATCTTTGCTGTGGGGACAAGAATAAAATGGTAGAGGTAGCGCGGGTTCTGGATAACGCTAAAACCCTGGGCCTTCCCTTCTGGCATATAGATCTGCTGGCACGGCGCCGGGTTGCTAGTATGCTGATAGTTAGTCATGCAAACCTTATCGACCACGCCCCACAGCGCGTCCGAACGCGCGCAGCTCACCAGCATAAAGATCCCTGTCAGGATTGCCCCCCGGAGGAAACCGACATTAACCTTCGCGGCTATTCCATTCATTTGCATCATCTCTGCCCCGCTATCCACGGCCACGACTCGCCGCCGGCGGGGAATCATAACGTTTTATTGCAATGAAAACAGCTCAATATGAAAATAAACAGCTATTATATTTTTTATATTATGTATTAAATAATGCCTGCATATATTTATTAGCCAGATCGCCAGTGACAATATTAAAAAATTTTAATGCTGAGTGTTTTTTATTTTTAGTTAACTACTTCGTCAATTTAAGGGAGGAAGATATTAAATTGCATAATGGCAATATAACTTGCAGGAAAGGCATCAGGCAGCCATAGATTAACAGGATCAAATGGATTCCAGAAACCAATATAAAATATATGGGGCGATATCCGAAAAGCCAAACGAGTAGGAAATATTTCACTGTTGAGGTATCACTATGTCGGAACAACAAACGCTGCTGCCTGGCGGCTGGACGGCTTATCATCCGCTGACTGCTCAGGACCGAAAAGTGTTCGAAGAGGCGCTCAACGGGCATCTGGGCGTGGATTACGAGCCACAAAAGGTAAAAACCCAGGTCGTGGCCGGAACAAACTACCGCTTCCTTTGTGAGGCTTCGGTCCCGCCGTCTACGGCCGTCTGGGAAGCGATAGTGGAAATTTATGCGCCATTACCGGGACAGGGCGCCCCGCATATTACTCAAATTATCAGAATTTAGTTTCTCGCTTTTTCTACACTCAGCCTGACAACATCAACCTGTTTACTGGCAGGTTGATGTTGAATAATTTCACGCTAGTTTCACCGGTGGTAAGCGCTGGAAATAATCCACCAGAAAATCAATGCAGACCTTTAACTTAGCAGAGCCGCTGGTGCGGTTGGAATAAACCGCCCAAATATTGGCGGGCTGGTGCCAGTCGGGCAAAATCTGCACCAGCTCACCGCGAGCAATATAGCGCTGCACTTCCCATTGGGAACGCAAAATAATGCCGTGACCCTTCAGCGCCCAGCTTAATACCACGCTGCCGTTGTTGGAGGAAAGCTGGCTGCTGACGTGAGCCTGCACGCTTTCCTCGCCGTTGGTTAACGGCCACACACCGAACTGCGCGCTACGCTCCTGAATGACAAGGCATTTATGGGCTTTAAGATCGGCTATGTTTTCTGGCATCCCGTGTTTTACCAGGTAATCCGGGGCGGCGCAGAGTATGCGGTTGTTGGTGGAGAGCTGCCGGGTGATATACAGGTCTTTGATATCGTCACCCACGCGAATTTCTATATCGACGCCCTCTTCTATCAAATCAACGACTCTGTCCGTCAGCGTTAGCTTGATATTTAGCGCCGGATAGCGCTCCGCCAGCGCCGAAAGCGCATCCGGCATATACGTTGAGCCAAAACCAAACGAGCAGCTCATCTGAATATTGCCTTCCAGCGTGTCCCGCCAGGCGGCAAGCCCTGAGACAAAATCGCCCATGCTCTCCAGCACCGAAAGCGCACCGCTCAGCGCCTTATGGCCATCGGCCGTTAAATGAATCGCGCGGGCACTGCGGTGGAACAGCCGCATCCCCAGGCTTTTCTCCAGCAGCGCGATGCGTTTGCTGACATAAGACGGAGACAGCCCCAGCTCCGCCGCCGCGTTGGCAAAGCTTTCTTTGCGCACCACGGTGACAAAGACATTCAAATCTTCAACAAGCGGCCAGGCGGCGCGTGGGGTTTCGTTGGGGCTCATCGGTATGCCATCTTCTGCGTCAGGTTAAGAAAGGCATAATAGCGCTCAGCAGCACATCAGGACACTCCTCTTGCGGACTGTGTCCGCAGGGCATGGCCCGCCCACGAACGTCCAGCGCTTTGTCCTGCCAGGTCGCGGGGACATCATACAGCTGGCCCACGGTGCCTTTCTCCCCCCATAACACCAGCAAAGGACTGGTAATGCGCAGATGCTTGTCGGCTTCGTCATCCTCAAGGTCGATAGTGGCCGAGGCGCGATAATCTTCGCAGATGGCCCGCAGCGTATCGGGATTCTGGTAACAGCGCAGGTACTCGGCAAACGCTGCAGGTTCCGTTGCGCCAGGAGTTTTAAGCTGGCCATCAATATGTTTACGCAGGAAAAACGCCGGATCTGCGGCGATCATTTTTTCCGGCACAGGCGAAGGCTGGATCAGGAAAAACCACCAGAAATAGCGGGTAGCAAAAGTTTTGTCCGTCAGCGCATACATGGTTGCCGTCGGGGCGATATCAATAAAAATGCTGCGCTTAACCTGCGTCGGGTAATCCAGTGCCAGGCGATGCCCGACACGCGCCCCGCGATCGTGCCCCATAAAAGCAAAACCGTCCTGGAAACCGAGCCGCGCCACCAGCAGGACAATATCTTTCGCCATCTCTCGTTTGGAATAGCGGCGGTGAACTTCGTCGCTGGCGGGCTTAGCGCTATCGCCATAGCCGCGGATGTCCGGCATGATGACGGTGAAATGCTGTGCCAGAACCGGCGCGATTTTACGCCAGGTCACGTGGTTTTGCGGGTGGCCATGCAGTAAAACTAACGGTTCACCCTGTCCTCCCACGGCGGCGTGCAGGGTAATCCCGTTTTCCAGCGCCACGTCCATGAGCTGGAAACCCGGGATAAAGGGCGATTCGCCCCTGTCGCAAATAAAGTCAGCGTTCTCTTTCATCATTGAAAATTAATCCTGAGTCAGTAGCCACGGATGCGCAGCAAAATGGCGCTGTTCAAACTCGCGAATCTCCTGCTGAAACTGCAGCGTGTAGCTGATGGCATCGTGGCCCTCCAGCAGCATATGCTTTTTCAGCTCATCGACCGTAAAGGCAATATCTTTGCCCTCCACGCCAATCTGCTGCCGGGCGAGATCGACAGTAATGCGGTTAGCTTCAGGATTGTTTGCCGCCTGCGCCAGCCGCTCGATATCCTCTGCTGGCAGCGTCAGGGTCAGCACGCCGTTACGCTGGCAGTTGTCGTTGAATATCCCGGCGAAGCTGGTACCGATCAGCGCCCGTATGCCAAGTTGACGTAACCCCCAGACCGCGTGTTCACGGCTGGAGCCGCAGCCAAAGTTAGGGCCAACGATAAGAAACTGCGTGTCCCGCCATGCGGGCTTGTTGAGGATAAACTCAGGATTCGGTGAGCCGTCGGTCAGAAAACGCTGGTCGAAGAACACGCCTCGGTCCAGATTGTTACGATCGATACCTTTTAAAAACTGCTTCGGCATGATCACATCGGTATCAATGTTGGCTGCCATCATCGGCGCAGCCACGCCGGTGACGCGGTTAAAGGGTTCCATTTACGCCTCCCCCTGCTGTAAATAAGGACGGACATCGGTGAGGTGGCCAGCTACTGCCGCCGCCGCGACCATGGCTGGACTCATTAAATGCGTTCTGGCCCCGGCCCCCTGGCGGCCAGCGAAATTACGGTTGGTGCTGGAGGCGCAGCGGTCACCCGGCTGCAGCACATCTTCGTTCATCGCCAGGCACATGGAGCAGCCTGACTGCCGCCATTCAAACCCGGCGTCGATAAAGATTTGAGCTAAACCTTCTTGCTCGGCACGGGCGCGAACCTGCGTTGAGCCCGGCACAATAATTCCCCTCACGCCCGGCGCAATTTTTCTGTCTCGCAGCACCTCGGCAACCGCCCTGAGATCTTCAATTCGTCCGTTGGTGCAGGAGCCAATAAACGCATGGGTAATCGGAATCTGGCTCAGCGGCGTGCCTGGCGTGAGTCCCATGTATCTCAGCGCATTTTCAATGTCACGACGTTTGGCCGCATTAGACTCACTGGCAGGATCGGGTACATATTCAGTGATGCCGCCGCCCTGGTCCGGGCTGGTACCCCACGTGACACGAGGCGTTAAGTTGGCGCAGTCGAGCACAACTTCTTTATCAAACACCGCGTCAGCATCGCTGTAGAGCGTTCGCCAGTATTTCAGCGCCTGTTCCCACATCTCGCCTTTGGGTACACGCGGTGCCGGTTTGATGTAGGCATAAACTTTTTCATCAGGTGCCATAAAAGCCCCCCTTGCTCCGGCTTCGACCGCCATATTACAGATGGTCATCCGCCCTTCCACGCTAAGCGCATCAATGGCGCTGCCGCAGAACTCGATAGCAAAGCCGGTCGCGCCGTCGGCACCAATTTCAGCGATCAGCAGCATGACAATATCTTTTGCCGTCGCGGCAAACGGCAGCTCACCGTTGACCGTCACGCGCAGCGTTTTTAGCTTTTTATAAGCTAACGTCTGCGTCGCCAGCATATGCTCAATTTCAGAGGTACCGATGCCGAATCCAAACGCGCCAAACGCGCCGTAAGTGGTGGTATGGCTATCCCCTGCGGCAATCACCATGCCCGGCAGCACGATCCCCTGTTCATGGGCGACGACGTGTTCAATGCCCTGGCGTGGATCCATTACGTCGAACAGCTCAAGGCCAAAATCACGGCTGTTGGACTCAAAGTAGCGAACCTGCAGCTCGCCGCCCGGATCGGTCATTTCTGGCGTACGCTCTGGCCGGGTCGGGTTAACGTGGTCCACGTTGAGCAGGATACTGTTTGGCTGCCAGACCTTGCGGTTGGCGTCACGCAGGCCGCTAAATGCCTGCGGGCTGGTGTATTCGTTGAGGATGGAACGGTCGATATACAGCAGGACATTGCCCTGGTCGTCCAGAGGGCGGATGACGTGGCTATCGATGATTTTATCGTACAGCGTTTTAGGCTTCATGACGGGTCACCTTGTTGCTCTCACAGCATAAAATAACGGCGTGCTGGCACGCAGATAAAAAATGAACAATTTCTACAGGGATAGTAGCAACCGGGTGATTAGGCTGTCAGTAAAGGCATGATGCACAAGCGTAATAGGATAAAACACGAAATGTGTTTTATTTATTGTGATGATAAATAAGGATTTTGATCGTAAGCAAGGTTAATCCGCATCTGCTTTACTTCACGGCGTTAGAGATTGACTTGATGTCGAATAGTATGAAAATGCTTGTTGTTCACCGACTGGCAAAATCTGGAGCACATCATCGCCACTTCAAGCCGCTTCTTCTCTGCCGCCAGGGTCAAAAAACCTGGCGCGATACTTGCCGCTGCGCTGCTTCTGGCGAGCTGCGCCTCTAAACCGCCGGTTTCTCTCGTCACGCCCTTGCCGGGCACTAAGCCGAATGTGACGACCCCTTCACAAGATCATGAGCCGATGCGTGGCGTCTGGCTGGCAACGGTTTCCCGTCTGGACTGGCCGCCGGTTTCATCCGTTAACGGCAGCAGCGCCGCCGTGCGCATCGGCCAGCAGCAGCAGGCGTTAAAAGACAAGCTGGATAAGCTGAAGTCATTGGGCATCAACACGGTATTTTTCCAGGTGAAACCCGACGCCACCGCCCTGTGGCCTTCGAAGATTTTGCCGTGGTCAGATATGCTGACGGGAACAATTGGCGAAGATCCTGGCTACGATCCGCTGCAGTTTATGCTCGATGAGGCGCATAAACGCGGCATGAAGGTACACGCCTGGTTTAACCCCTACCGGGTTTCTACCAACATCACGCCAGGCACAGTTGCCGCCCTGAACCGCACGCTTTCTCTGCAGCCCGCCAGCGTTTATGTGTTACATCGCGACTGGATAAAAACGTCCGGCGACCGCTTCGTGCTTGATCCCGGCATCCCGGATGTGCGCGACTGGATAACCAGCATCGTCGCCGAAGTTGTTTCAAACTACGCCATCGATGGCGTGCAGTTTGATGATTACTTCTATACCGAATCACCGGGCTCTACGCTCAACGACAGCCAGACTTACAGAACCTACGGCCAGGGCTACGCGTCCAAAGCCGACTGGCGGCGGCACAATACTGAGCAACTTATCGAGCAAGTCTCACGCACCATCAAACAGCTTAAGCCCGGCGTTGAGTTTGGCGTGAGTCCGGCTGGCGTCTGGCGCAATATCTCCCACGATCCGGCCGGGTCTGAAACGCGCGGCGCAGCAGCCTATGACGAGTCCTATGCCGACACGCGTCTCTGGGTACAAAAAGGCCTGCTGGACTATATTGCCCCGCAGATTTATTGGCCTTTCTCCCGCAGTGCCGCCCGCTACGACGTGCTGGCAAACTGGTGGGCTAACGTAGTGAAGCCCACTCACACGCGTCTTTATATTGGGATTGCGCTGTATAAAGTCGGGGAACCTTCGAAGAATGAGCCAGACTGGACGGTGAGCGGCGGCGTGCCGGAGCTGAAAAAGCAGCTCGATTTGAACGACGCCGTGCCGCAAATTAACGGCACCATTTTGTTCCGGGAAAATTATCTTAACCAGCCCCAAACCCAGCAGGCGGTGAATTACATCAAGGAGCGTTGGGGGGAATGATAGGCTAAAAAAACCGGATCGCCCTTCCCTGGGCAGATCCGGGGGCTGTCTTACTGACCAGCCAGGTCGTCATACACATTGCGCAGCCGGGTGCGCAGATACAGAACGGCTTTGTGTTTGCGGGAGAGTAGCGCCTGCACGGTGTCGCCGCTCTCTGCCGCCAGTTCCTTCACGCTATAGTCTTGCAGCTCGGTTTTGATAAACACCTCACGCTGCGGCGCAGGCAGCTCCGACAGGGCCGTCTCCAGCTCCTCCCACAGCAGTTGCTTCAGGTACTCGTCCTCCGGCGTTTGCGGGATCCCGAACAGCGTTTCGGCCAGCTCATCCTCCGGGTAATCGTCCTCTTCATCTCCGCTAAACCAGCTCGCCAAAGGCAGCTCGCGTTTTTTCCTTGCCCGGTCGGTCATTTCATTTCGGGCGGCGCGGAACAGCCAGGCGGCGACGTTCTCCACCGGCTGTTCAACCTTCATAAGCTGGTAGCTGACTTCCTGCAGAATATCGTCGGCGTCTTCACGCCCGGCGGTTCTCCCGCGAATAAACGCTTTCAGTCGGGTGCGGCAGCCGGCCAGCGCTGCCATCAGCAGAGATTCCCCCACTATTCCGGCTTTCATCGTCGTCACTCAGCGTCCGGTTTTTTAGCGCTGTTTTCATCTGGCTGGACTGGCTGCACCGGCGGCTGAGGCTGAGGACGTGGATCCATTTTCTCATCCCAGCGGGAATGCCAGCCGCAACGGTCGCGGTGACCAAAGCCAAATTTCTCGCGGCGATGCTGCATAAACTCTTCGCGCTGCTCCGGCGTCATTTGCATCCAGCGTTCGTGCATGCGGCGACGGGCTTTGCCAAACATGCCCGGGCGGAAGCCCAGGCCGCCGAACAGAATGCGGCACAGCGCCAGCAGGCCTAAAGACTGCCAGAAGCCAATCTCTTTCACGCCCAGCAGGCCAGGCAGCACCGCATTCCACAGCGTCATCACGATCAGGCCGAGTGCGACAAACAATGCCACGCAGAGCAAAATCGGCTTACCCATGCGGTGGCCACAGAATCCACGGCGGCGGTGTTCATGTCGGTGCATATCAAAATCTCTCATTATGTTTACCTCAGTAAAGTCACGGCTAATCACTTGTGATGAGGTAGACGAATCAGCGCGAGAAATATTGCTAAAAAATTCAAAATTTATTTTCACGCCACCGGGTAAGCGCCTGCGCATACGCTTCTGCCTTCGTTTTCAGCCCCGCAGCGTCGAGCTTATCGGCAGTGTAGACCACAAACGGGGTATGCCAGGTCAGGCCGCAGCGATTTGCCGTGGCCCGAAGGGGGGCTAACAGAGATTCGAGGGTAAAAAGATTACGACCTCCGGGACGATAAGCTTCCTCCACGTTACCGGCGGTGACCGCCACATACAGCGGCGTTCCTTCCAGCTTTCGCCCCTCCTCCTCGTAATGCAGGTAGAACATCCGGGTCAGCACCGCGTCCTGCCACTGGCGCATAATGGCTGGCATGGAGTACCAGTGGATCGGGAACTGCAGCACAATGCGGTCGGCGGCAAGTAGCCGGGCCGCTTCGCGCTCGCCGTCGCGGTAAATGTCGAGCCCGTCAGGGTAAAGCGCCTGGACATCGACCACTTCAACGTGTTCAAGTTTTGCAACTTCTTGCGCCAGCGCGGCGTTGGCGCTGGAACGGGACAAATCCGGATGGAAAAGTAAAATCAGGGTTTTGTTCACGGGGCGTCTCCTTGGGTTGATAAGACGATAATGGCGAGGCCCAGAAAATTACTCCAACAGATAATCAAGATAATCTATTATCTGTTGTATGAATTTAAGAACGCTGGATCTCAACCTTCTGGTGGTGCTGGACGCCCTGCTCGACGAGGCGCACGTCACCCGTGCCGCCGACAGACTTTGCCTGTCGCAATCTGCCACCTCTGCAGCCCTCGCCCGCTGTCGCGATCTTTTTCACGACGAACTGCTGGAGCGTGGCAGAGGCACCATGCGGCTGACGCCCCTTGCTCAGTCTCTTCGTGCCCCGCTGAAATCCGTGCTGGGCGGCATTACTGAACTTATCGACCCGCCGGTGATTCCCCTGCATCAAATTAAGCAGCAACTGCGGATAACCATGGCGGATTTCCCGGCGCTGTTCGTGCTGGTGCCGTTGATGCAAAAACTTCAGCAGTCGGCCCCGGGGATTGACCCCATCGTTCAGGGCTGGGCTGGCGCGGAACAGGCTGAAACAGCGTTGCTTAACGGCACCACGGATATCGCTATTTCGGTCTTTCCTCAGCCTGCCGCGGACATTCACAGCGAACTGTTGATGGGCGAGCACTATGTCGTGGCGATGCGTGAGGGACATCCTGCCGCATCCGGGTTTAGCCTTGAGCGCTGGCTCGACTGGCCGCACATTATCACGTCCGGGAAAGGGGAAAGCGTCACACCGGTGGATGTGGAACTCTCAAGGTTGGGATTACGCCGCCGCGTCGGGCTGGTATTGCCGAATTTCCAGATGGTGCCGCAGTTGCTGGCGGCCTCGGATATGCTGGCCCTGCTGCCTTCCCGGGTCATACCTTTTACTGAAGGGCTCGTCGCCTTCTCTGCCCCCGTAGAACTGCCGGGATTTTCACTGCACCTGGCCTGGCACAAACGCCGAAGCCAGGATGTGGCCCTGCAGCACGTGGCCGCGATTTTAATGGCGTTGTTGAAGTAACCCCATTTCACAACCCGGCTTCGCGCACCAGCGTTTGCAGTAATTCAGCGGCGGGCATTTCGCGGATCAGGTTCACGCCCTGTCCGGCCCAGTGCGCGCTGTAGCCCTGGTGACCGTGGCTTTTTGCAAGGCCGGCAAGCGCTTTACCAATATCGTAGGCCACCGGATAAGCCGGGACGGCATGCTGGCCGACGATTCGCCCGTGGCGGCAATAATCGTTTTCCAGGCTTCTGGCTGCCCTGCCTGAGATAGCGTGGGTCATTTCCGTCTGGTGTAATCGGCTGAATTTCAGCCGCTGCCGGTAGCCATCATCGGCGGCGGACTCTGGGCAAAGCAGAAACGCGGTCCCCAGCTGTACCGCGTCCGCCCCCGCGCTTAGCATGGCGTGAATACCGGCTCCGTCCATAATTCCGCCGGCGGCAACAACCGGCAAATCCACCTGTTTTTTCAGCAGTTGCACAAGCGCAAAGGTGCTGAGCTGTGTATCGTGAGCCTTCTCGTCGAACATCCCGCGATGCCCGCCCGCTTCAAAGCCCTGCGCCACAATAACATCCACGCCGTTCGCCTGGATCAGCAAAGCCTCTTCGGGCCGGGTGGCGGTGGCAAGCGTCACAATTCCTTTGTCACGGAAGGCCTGAACAACGTCGCGATCGGGCACGCCAAAATGGAAGCTGACCGCGGCCGGAGCCGTCTCCAGCAGCATCTCCAGCATCGCTTCGTGGCCAATAAAGCTTTGATAAATTTCGCTGAGCACTTCCGGCGGCGTGCCGCCAAACTCAGCGAACAGCGGGCGCAGGCTTTCAATCCATGCGCGTTCCAGCGCCTCATCCCGTTTGGCAGGCTGATGGCAAAACAGATTCACGCTGAACGGGCGCGAGGTTAAGGCCTGCGTTTTCAGGATGGCTATCCTGGCCTGCACGACGTCGCTCGCGCCAATGCCCAGCGAACCAAGGCCACCGGCATTGCTGACCGCCGCCGCCAGTTCCGGGGTGGAGACGCCCGCCATAGGGGCCTGTATGATGGGATGGTCTATCGCGAGCAGTTGGGAAAGGCTACGAAACATGGCGCTACCTCAGGAAATGAGAGATTGAAGGCTTAACATCTTATTTGAAGATGTTAAGATCAAGATCATTATCATATTGAGAATGAAAAATATGAACCACACCACACTGCAGATGTTCAAAATCGTTGCCGAAGAACAAAGCGTGACGAAAGCAGCCCAAAGGCTCGGCCGCGTGCAGTCGAACATCACCACCCGCATTCAGCAACTGGAAGAAGATCTTGGCGTCGCGTTGTTCGTGCGCGACAGCAAGAAAATGATCCTGTCGCCGGAAGGCGAAAGTTTTCTCTCCTACACCAAAAAAATACTTAGCCTGGCGGAAGAAGCCCGACAGGCGCTGCATCCGGGTAAGCCTGCAGGGGCACTGAATATGGGCTCGATGGAAGCCACCGCAGCCAGCCGCCTGATGCCGGTGTTCCAGCAGTTTCACCACCGGTATCCTGATGTCGCCCTCACCTTAACCACCCAGCCGACGCAGCAGCTGTTGGAGCAGGTTCGCCACGCTTCACTGGACTGCGCGCTGGTGAGCCTGCTACCGGAAGCCGGGGGACAGGTTCACTGCCCCGTAGATCTTGAGTCCATGGACGTGTTCACCGAACGCCTGGTGTTGCTCGTGCCTGAAACCGCCAGCGGCAATCATCCTCGCCTTGCCGCTTTTCCGCGCGGATGTTCCTATCGGGCGCGCGGTGAGGCTTTGCTCAACGCACAAACTCTGGTGGAAGTGCAGGACGTCAGCTCTTATCACTCGATGATCGCTTCCGTTGCCGCAGGACGCTGCAGCGGCGTGCTCCCGGAAAGCGTCGCCGCGACGCTGGCTTTGCCGGAAGGAACGCGGCAACAGTTTGTGGCCGAAGCCCTCACTCAGCTAGTCTGGCGTAAGGGCTACTGCTCCACCGCGCTTGAGGCGATGAAGCAGATTCTTGCCTCAGCCAGCAACCTTTGAACGCCCCGCTAGCACCAGCCCGCCGGCCAGCAGCAATGCGCCGGTGGCGGCAGCTAACGATCCGTTAAAACTGCCCGTTAAGCCGTACAGCTCCCCGGCAACCAACGGCCCAACAATCTGCCCGATGCCGTAAATAGCGGTCATCGCCGCGATCATATTGAAGCGTACCAGATGCGCCAGCCTCCTGGCTTCCGGTAAGGCTATCGTCACCGTGCCGGTGAACGTAAAGCCCACCAGCACGGCGCTTAACAGGCAAAAAAGCAGCGAGTGGCTAAAGGCCGGAAGCACTACGCCCGCGGCCTGAACCAGAAGATTGGCGGCAAAAGCGTGGCGATAACCATACTTCAAGACGATTTGATGCCAGACAAAACAGGACGGTATCGCAGCCAGGCCAAAGATAGCCCAAAGCTGCACCGGATCCAGCGTACTAAGTGACCCGGAAAGAAAAAGCGGTAAATAGGTGGCCGTAATGATATACCCGAAGCCCGCCAGGCCGTAGATAGCCAGCAGTTTCCACGCCGCTTTAGCATTCTCTGCCGCCGGCTGAAGCTGACTGGAAGCCTGCCTTTGGTAGTCGATCAGATAATCCGGTGGGCTAAGCAGCAGTTTATAAACCAGCATAAACAATAGCAGCGCAGCGATCCCGCACAGCAGCCAGATTTGCTGACTGGTGTAGCCATAAGCTTTACCAAGCGCGATAAATTCCGCAGATAAAAAGATCCCCAGCCCAACCCCGGCATACAGCACCGGCGCGCCGGTATGGTGTTTCATGTGCTGCAGAAGCCACAGTGAAGCCGCAATCAGCGACACGGCGCTCAGTAGGCCGGCAACCCCCCGAACCGCTACCACCGCCCACGGCGATTTCGTCCATGCCAGCAGAAGCAGGCAGCCGATGGTTAACCCGACGGAGGCCATGTTTAACCGCCGCGCGTCGGCAGGCTTAGCTTTCGCCAGCAGTAAGGCACCAATAAGATAACCTGCGTAGTTAGCCGATGCGGCAAGGTTGCCCTGATGCAGCGACAGCAGCCCTTCTTTCAGCATCACCGGCAGAATGCCGGTATAGGAAAAACGCCCGTAGCCCATACCTATCGCCAGCACCACTGCACCCGCAAGCGCCAGCTGTAGCGCACGAATTTCCGGCCTGAAATGCATTGTCATAACCCTCACCTTTTCAATCTCTAAATGTGAATGTTATTTTTATTTAAATCTTATTTTGAGATTAATTCCGGCAAGAGCAACAAGCAAGCGGCTTTTCTGCCGCTTTGCATTTCATCGAAAGATCACAGCTGACGCAGATCGGTTTCTATGCGCTGGATCCAGCCTTTGGCCGTCTGGGTTTGTGCCAGCAGCAGCGCAGACTGCAGCGCCATGCTGAGTTCCAGGCCATATTCTGGTTGGCCGCCGTAACGAATGTGCGCCTGAACCCGCATCAGCTCGGGCAGGTTCCAGAGTGACTGGTTGACGTCAAGCGCGGACAGCCGCTCGTCGATCATCGCTTCGGCTACCTCTGGCTGGCCTTTTTGCGCCAGCGCGGCGGCGAAATCAGACAGAAAAAGTGAATAAGCGGGATCAAAACCGTTATCCCGCAGCCGGGTAAGCATGGCGAGGATCTGCTGGGGAAGTACCGTTTCAGGCTGCTGGCGAAGCCTGCCCCAAAAGGTAAAAGCGGCCGCATAAAGCCGCCAGAAGCCCAGGCCGTGTTCCAGGGCGATGGCCTCAATCTGCGAGGCTACCTGTAGCACGCCAGCGGTATCTCCGGTGAAGGCCGCCAGCGTGCAGGTGCCTTCCGCGAGGGCCGCACACAGCGAACAGGCATGATCCAGCGCCCGGGCTTCTTCCACCGCCAGCTGCGCCGCTCTTCTGGCTTTCGCCACATCGCCAGTCACCCACAGCGCCCGCACCAGGAAAGCCCAGCCCGCCACGCGCTGATCCAGCCCAAAGCGGAAAGGCGCTCTCTGGCTGTCATCATCCACGGTGCGATCCAGCAAAGCCTGAATTTCGCTGAGCGCGGCCTGTTGCTCGCCGGAAAAATGCAGCGCGGTGCCTGCCAGGCGACGGGCCGTTAATAGCGCGCCGTAATCACCGGTTTGTGTCGCCAGTTCAGCCATTTTTTTGCCGTTCTCTGCGGCATCGGCGTAACGGCCACTGCGCAGGTGATACAGCCACAGCCCGTACTCGGACTGTAATTGCATTTCCACATCGCCAAGCGTGCTGGCAATCTCCCCGGTTCGCCGCCAGGCCTGGCCGTTTTCTTCAATGGGCCCCTGCGCCCAGCCCAGCGCCGAGCCCAGCGCGGCCTGCATTAGCATCTCTTCGCGCGGCGTGGCCTGACCATTGTGCGAATCGTTAATTGCGGCGGTAATCCGCTGGCGGCACTCGCCGTGGAGCGAAAGCTGGATCCAGAACGGCGTGGCGTTAGCGAGAATACTGCGTCCCAGCGGAGCGTTTTGACCCACACCAAAACACCAGTCTGCCGCCGCACGGAGATCGTCAATTAAATAGCCATACTGACGGCGCCACTGCGGACTGGACTCTTCGGCCCAGGCAACTTTTGCCCGCACCATGCTGTCGGCCACAAGTTGTGCATGGCGAAGAAAATACGGGGTGTTATTTGGGGCCAGCGTCCGGCGAGCGTACGTGCGCACAATGTTGAGATAGCGATACCTGGCCGGGCGCGTGCCCGCCTGCAAAACCAGCAGGGATTTCGCCACCATGCTGGCCACCACGTCGCTGACCTCTTGCTGATCTAACAATCCTTTCGCGGCGGCAAGGTCAAATTCACCGGGAAACACCGCCAGGGCATGAAACACTCGCTGTTCTTCAGCCGTAAGTAATCGATAACTCCAGTCCAGCGCCTCGGCCAGCGTTCTGTGCCGGGAAGCCGTCATTCCGGGCGTTTCGGGTAACGTCTCCCGCCCGCTCAGGTCGGCCAGCACGGCATCCGGTCCCAGGTTGGCAACGCGAGCAGCCACAATTTCCAGCGCCAGCGGTACGGCATCCAGCAACCGGCAGAGCGCCAGGATCGGCCCGATATTCTCTTCGCTCAGGCGGAACGCGTAATCCACCGCTTGAATGCGCTGTACCAGAAACTCAACCGCGCTAAAACTTTGCGCCTCGCTGGCGGCCAGTTGCGCTGGCGGCAAAGTCAGCGGCCCAACGCGGTAAACCTGCTCCCCTTCAATCCCCAGCGGAGACTGGCTGGTGAGCAAAATGCTCAGTAATTCGTTTCGCTGTAGTAGATGCTCAATTTCCCTAGCGCAGGCGGCCGACAGATGCTCACAGTTATCAATCACCAGCAGCGCGGGGCGTGGCTGCGACGGCCCCGCGCCACGAATACCGGCCAGTGCCGCCCGCAAAACTGGGGCTGGATCTGATCCTGCGTTCAGGCTGGACAGGTCGGCAAAAAAGACGCCATCGGGATAAAGACTGGCGGATTCGCGAGCCACTTCCAGCAATAGCCGGGTTTTGCCGATGCCCGCCGGGCCCGCCAGCGTGCAAATAGTATGCTCGATCAGCCGTTTTCTGATTTCACCCAGCTCCCTTTCACGCCCTATCAGCGGCGAACGGGGACGAGGTAATGCCGTTGAAGAGGTGATGACAGGCAGGGCCGACGTGGCCGCCTGCAGTTTATTCACCGTGGCGGTAAAGCAGTAGCCCCGGCCAAACACCGTGGTAATCAAATTGCGGTCGGGACCAAAAATTTTGCGCAAAGCGGAGATTTGCGCCTGCAGATTATTCTCTTCGACGATCTCTTTTGGCCAGACGGTGGCCAGCAGCGTCTCTTTGGTCACCACCTGCCCCGCTTCGCTGACCAGCCGCCGGAGCACGGCCATTGCCCGCTCGCCCGGCTCCAGCCGAACGCCGTCCCTGAGCAGCAATCCCAAATCGGGAAACAGCTGATAGCGGCCAAAGACCACCATGTCGTCATCTCTTTCTGAGCGGAGTTGGGGCTCGTCGGCAGGCATAAGAACGGTCGCTTTTCAGGTGATTTCAGAAGTCTGAAATTCTAGGGCAAAGATTGCGGGCGGACAATCATTCAGCATCAGGACTCGTCATTCCCAGAGAGAAAAATCATGTCGGAGAATCCCCTGAGCATCACCCTGAATCGTCCGCCCGAGGCGGAAAAGAATTCGCCTTTAACCTCCAGTCTGCTGCTGATCATGGCGCTGGCCTGCGGGGTTTTCGTTGCCAATGTCTACTACAACCAGCCGCTGCTGGAACTGCTTCAGCAGGCGTTTCCGGGGCAGCTAGCGCTGGTCAGCCTTGCGCCGACGGCAACGCAGCTTGGGTTTGCCTTTGGTTTGTTCTTGCTTGTACCGCTGGGCGACAAGATTAACCGCCGCACGCTGATCCTTTGCCAGTCTGCGGGGCTGGCGGTAGCGCTGGCGTGCCTGGCCTTAGCGCCGAATGTTGTCACAATTATTATTGCCTCCGCTGCGGTGGGCGTAACCGGCTCCGTGGCCCAGCAAATAGTGCCGTTCGCCGCCGAGCTGGCTAAACCGGAACGCCGTGGACAGGTGGTCGGCACGGTAATGAGCGGCGTGTTGTGCGGCATACTGCTTGGCCGGGCCGTGGGCGGTTTTAGCGGCGATCACTGGGGCTGGCGAGCGACCTTCTGGCTCGGTGCTGTGGCAACTGCTTTCGGCTGGCTGATGCTGTTCTTTACCCTGCCGCACCACACGTCCGGTAATAAACAGAGCTACATGACCCTGATGCGCTCGCTGGTTTCTCTGTGGCGGGAAGAACCGCTGCTGCGTCGGGCGACCTGGATTCAGGCCGCGCTGTTTGGCTCGTTCATTGGCCTGTGGACCATTCTGGCCTTGCAGCTCCATGCCGCGTTTCATCTTGGCGCAGACGTCGCCGGTCTGATGGGCATTGTGGGTGCCGTAGGCATCCTGGTTGCGCCGCTTGCCGGGCGAATTGCCGACCGCCGGGGACCGTATACCGTCATCGGGCTTGGGGCGCTGGTGATGGTTATCTCGTTTGCGGTGCTGGGGCTGTGGACTTCGCTCACCGGGCTGGTGATTGGCATCATCCTGATGGATCTGGGCGAGCAGTCGGCGCTGATCTCTAACCAGCACGTGATCTATGCCCTGAGGCCGGAAGCCCGCAGCCGTATCAATACGGTCTTTATGAGCGGCATGTTTATCGGCGGCGCGCTGGGATCCTGGGGCGCGAGCCTGATGTGGCGACTCGGCGGCTGGGAACTGGCTTCGATGCTGGGCGGTGGGCTTAGCCTTATCGGGCTAATCATTCATCTGATCGGGCAGCAAAAACGCGGTTAGTGCCCCAGGCGGCGGCACGAAAATCGCCGTCGCCTGAAGCATGAGACGTTACTGAATCAGCACGCCCTGAACGAGGTTGGCCTTCACCACGGTCACCTGAGGGATTTTCAGGGCTTCCATATAGCCCTGAACCAGTAGCAGGTTGCTGACGTCCGTGGCCCGGTAATCCCCGCGCAGCTCTGAATCCCCTTTCCAGACCTGGCTGGCGGAAGATTTTTGTAGATCGGCGAGGGTGTAAACCTTTTCATTGAGCTGCTTGCTGACGGAGAAGTCATGCACCCCACCGATACCCACGACGGTACGCTTAGCCAGCGCCTGTTTCATCTCCGGGCTGACGTGAGTGGTGGCATAGAAGCGAACAAAACGCAGCACTCCGTCACGCAGGGAACCAATCGGATTTGGCGAACTGACATCATGCAAATCTTTGTTTTTCACCACGTCGATGATGTAGTTCTTCAGCGTGACGGAGGCCAGCTTGCCCTGGTAAATCTCCGGCTGCCATTTGTCGTGTTTTTGCAGCCAGGTCGTCATTTGCATCGACCCGCCGCCAATGTCCCAGACCACCATCTGGTCGTCTGGCAGCGGCACGGGCATCGAGGCTTTGGCGGACAGGAAGCCCAGCTCGGCCTCTTGTTCCTGAGTAATAATTTTTAGATTCACCGGAGCAGCACGGTTGAAGGCATCGATCGTCTGCTGGGCGTTAGACGCGCTGCGAAAAACAGCGGTAGCCACGCCGTTAAAACGGACAGGATGATAGCGGGCGGCCTCTGCAGCTAGCTCGCGCAGCGCCGTCTGCCCCTGCTGTTGAATCGCTGGGCTGAGAGTGTTATCTGCAGATTTGGATAAATCTTCGTTAAAACCGATTGGACGCTGATCCTCGAACAACACTTTGTTGATGCGCTGCTGGCAGGTATCCACTTTGGCGACCACCAGCTTGGTGGTGCCGGAGCCCATGTCGATGCCCGCCCTGGTCTCTTCACAGCCAGCTGCGTGGGCCGCAACGCTCACGCCGGGTAATGCCGCTACCACCATCAGGGAAAAAAAATTGCGTCGAAATATTTTTGTCATATTGAGTATCCAGTGTCGATCCATTAAAAAGCTATTGATAACGTAGCTTTAATATTCGGTAAAACACTTTTTAACAATACCTGCTGATTTTGTTAGAAAAAGTCACTGCATTGTTCAGTGCAGAGGCCGGCAGGTATCAATGGCGTTAATGATAAAAGCAAGGGTAAGGACATAAAAATGAAGAAAAGTTTATTGGGTGGCGCGGTAGCGCTGGTGCTGGTTAGCCTGACTGGTTGTGCAAATCAGCAGCAGGCGGCGGATCAAAAACTGGCGAGCCAGGCGGTGATGGCGGTGGACTGGTTCCAGCAATCCGGCGAATACCGCGCGCTGGCGTACCAGTCGTTTAACAGCGCTCGCGCCGCGTGGGATCAATCCGCTAAACAGGGTAACGCTAAGCGGGCCGTTATCGTCGATCTGGATGAAACCATGCTCGACAATAGCGCCTACAGCGCGTGGCAGGCCAAAAATAACAAAGCGTTTGACGACAAAACCTGGTCCCAGTGGACTCAGGCTCGCCAGGCGCTGGCCGTCCCGGGCGCGGTGGATTTTGCTAACTACGTGAACAGCCACGGCGGCACGATGTTCTATGTGTCCAACCGCGACAGCAAAGACTTTGACGCCACCGTCGCCAACATGAAAGCTCTGGGCTTTACCGGCGTGAGCGACAAAACCGTGCGCCTGAAAACCGACAGCTCCAACAAGCAGGCCCGTTTCGATGCGATCAAAGCCGAAGGCTATGACGTAGTGATGTACATCGGCGACAACCTGAATGACTTTGGCAAAGCGACTTACCACAAGGATCAGTCCCAACGTCAGCAGTTTGCCAGCGATAACCGCGGCAAGTTTGGCACCCAGTTCATTGTGCTGCCGAACCCAATGTACGGCGACTGGGAAGGTGCTTTAGCGCCAAATTACTACAAGCTGAATACTGCCCAGCAGGCCGAAGCGCGCGAAAACGCACTGCGTACCTGGTCCGGGAAATAAGTTTTCTGGCAACCCCACCCATGCGGTGGGGTTTTTAGAGTGATAGTTAAAGGATGAAACACATTTACTTTATCTATAATCCAGTAGGTAAAGAGCTTGATTTTGGCGACTACTTTTCATATCCGTATAAATTAATCCTGCCCGAGAGATACTCGCCCAAATAGACTTCGCTAATTTTATTAAAGCCTTGCTTGATAACTTCATTTTCTAACCAGGCGTTGTCCTTGTTAAGGATTTCGAGCAAATCATGGTTAGCTAAACCATCAACTATAATTGGGTAGCGTATATTCTCATCACCACTTTGTATAATGGTTAATTGCCCATTCTGCTCGAGAACTACTCGCTTCAATTGTTCTATTTCATAAATGCTATTCGCCCTTAACTTGAACATCAAATCATTCGCAGAAACACCATTGCGTAAACACTCCTTAACATTGACACTGCCATTATGTACCAGGGTGATTGGCTTGCCATCAATAATCCTTTTAACTAACCGATTATTTTCTTTTAAAAACTTAAGGACAAAGACGAGGAAGGTCCATATAATTAACACCAAAACAAACTGCAGTACTGTTATCGATTCATTATAAATTACGCCACCGATAATCCCCCCGAGCACATAGTTTTGAACCTGATCCATTGCGGATGAAGGCGCCAGATTGCCCTTCCCCATGAGATTTATTTGAATAATCAGACACAGTATCCCCAAGCCCAATTTTATCATGATCGGCGTATAAATTATCATTTCTGTTCCTCAGTTTTTTATGATTTCTATGCCTGGGTTTACTAACGACACCTCAACTAAACTATATGTTTTTTGATCCGGACTTAAATTGACTCGATAGTAAAGATCATTAATTTTAATGATGATGCCATCCGAGAGCTGTACTGAGTTTGAAAATATAGAATCCATACCCACTTCTTTTTCTTTTGATAGCAATTTAACAAAACTCACCATTTGTGATGATTGAGAGTGTATATTTTGACTGTCAGTATAATCTGCATACTGAACACCCGAAATGAAGAGTAAAAATAAAAATACTATAATTGTTAGATCTCGATATTTAGTTTGTAAGCGATGACGCATGTACAGGCTAAAAAAAACGATCAGGATAAATAAAGTACTAAATATAATGATGTATTTTAAATAATCATTAATATTAGACTGCGTTTGTAGATATTCAATGCCATAAAATCTCATATAGTTATAATCCCTAACCCTTAAGACCCCGTTTTTTATTATAGTAACACATTGGCATTTCCCGCCCTAACGGCCGCGATCCGGGCTTTCTCCTCCCTGCCAGTTCACCCCTATCCCCCTTGCTGCTTTCCATGTTGAAAACCTCTTGATCGACATTTAGTCCAGATATAGATTATTTGTCTAAATCTGACCGCGCTTGAGAGGATACATGGCCCCGAACATTACGCTGCGCAATATCGAACAGGTTCCTGCCCCCGTGGGGCACTATTCCCATACCGCCACTGCAGGTGGTTTGGTGTTTATTTCCGGTCAGCTTCCCGTGGCGGCGGACGGCACGCCTCGCTGCGAAGCGCCCTTCGAAGAACAGGCTCAACTGGTGCTGCAGAATATTGAATCTTGCCTGGCCTGCGCGGGCGTGACAAAACAACATCTTGTCTCCGTAAGGGTGTACATCACTGATATCAACCTCTGGCCGCTGTTTAACAGCATTTATGCGGCGTGGATCGGTCAGCATCGCCCTTCTCGCGCGGTGGCCGGCGTGGCACAGCTCCATTACGGCGCGGCGCTCGAAATTGAAGCCGTGGCGCTCTCTGAATAAGACAACCGTTTAAAGGTGGCAAAATGAGTGAATTAGTTCTCCCTGTTTATGAAGATGTGGTCGCGGCGGCTCAGCGCATTGCAGGCCATGCCAACCGCACCCCGGTCATGACGTCCCGTACCGTGAATGAAGAGTTTGGTGCCGAAGTCTTTTTCAAGTGCGAAAACTACCAGCGAATGGGGGCGTTTAAGTTCCGTGGGGCCATGAACGCTCTCGCTCAGTTTACGCCGGAGCAAAAAAAAGCTGGCGTGGTGGCCTTCTCCTCCGGGAACCACGCTCAGGCGATTGCGCTCTCCGCAAGGCTGCTGGGGATCCCGGCCACCATCGTGATGCCGGAAGATGCCCCGGCGGCTAAAATTGCCGCCACGCGCGAATACGGCGGCAAAGTCATTCTCTATAACCGCTACACCGAAGACCGCCAGCAAATCGGCAAAGATCTGGCTGACAAATATGGCCTGACGCTGATCCCGCCTTACGATCATCCGCACGTCATTGCCGGCCAGGGCACCGCGGCGAAAGAGCTGTTCGACGAAGTTGGCGAGCTGGACGCGCTGTTTGTCTGCCTGGGCGGCGGCGGGTTGATTTCCGGCTGTTCGCTGGCGGCGCGTCACCTTTCCCCCAACTGCAAAGTCTACGGCGTGGAGCCGGAAGCCGGGAACGATGCCCAGCAGTCACTCCGGCATCGACAAATTGTGCGGATTGATACGCCCAAAACCATCGCCGACGGCGCACAAACCACCTTCCTCGGGGACTACACCTTCCAGATGATTTGCCAGAACGTGGACGACATTTTCACCGCCACTGATGAAGAGCTGATCGATTCGATGAAGTTTTTCGCCGAGCGGATGAAAATGGTGGTCGAGCCGACGGGCTGCCTTGGCTTTGCCGCCGCGCGCGGAATGAAAGAGAGCCTGCGCGGGAAGCGAATCGGGATTATCATCAGCGGCGGCAACGTCGATGTCAGCCGCTACGCTGAGTACCTTGCCGGCCCGCGTTAATTAACAGGAGAAATAGAGTGTCAAAATCAGAAAACAGTGCCCTGCTCGACCAGCTCGAAAACATCGCCCAGGGGTTGAGCGAAACCTTCGCGCCTTTTTGCGAGGTAGTGGTGCACGACCTGACGCAGCCCGAGCACTCTATTCTCTCCATCCACAACAACCTGTCTGGCCGCGAGGTTGGCCAGGGCGCCACGGAAATGGGGCTGGCGCGCATCGCCTCCCCTGATTTCCCGGCGGTGATCGCCAATTATGCCAACCAGTTTGCCGACGGACGCCCGGTGAAAAGCACCTCGATTGGGCTGAAAGATGATGCCGGGCACTATGTCGCCGCCCTGTGCCTCAACCTGGATATGACTTTGTTCAGAGGGATGCAAAGCGCACTCGCCCGCTTCACCGACACCAGCCCTGGCCCGGTGGAAGAACATATTGAACCCGCAGGTTCCGAAGCCATCCGGCTGAGAATCGATCGTTATGCGGCTGGCATAGCCACCACGCCGCGTGCGCTGAAAACTTCAGAAAGAATTGAGCTGTTGCAGACGCTGAAAAAAGAAGGATTACTGGATATCCGTAAGTCGATGGAGACCGTGGCGCAGCATCTGGGCGTTTCCCGCGCATCGGTTTATTTGTATGCAAAACAACAGCCGTCCGTTGACGACACGGCATAATTCAACCGCAGTATTTTTTGTCAGGGTAAACAGATGGGTTCTTTGAAGTGGCTGATAGCACCTCTATTTCAGGAGCCACAGCGCTCCGGTTCTTTGTTTCATCTCTTCACCGGGCTGCCGGTTGCGGCACTTCTTCTCAGCGTCAGCGGCTGCAGTTCCGCCAGTAATAACGCTTCATCTTCCCTGAAGCTGGATCGCCAGCTCAATGAGCAGATTGTGATGTTGCCCGTGCAAATAGAGGGTAAAACCGTTGAGCTGGAAACCACGCTGTATAAGCCTCCGGGTAATGGGCCTTTTCCCCTGCTGTTGATGAACCACGGTAAAAATCCGGGCAATGCGCGCACGCAGCCGCGTTCCCGTCACCTGGAGATTGCCTCAGTATTTGTTCATCGGGGATTTGCGGTCGCGATTCCGATGCGGGAAGGTTTTGCGGCCTCCGGCGGCGACTACCCGAAAGACGGATGCGATGTGCGTCGTCACGCGTTTGATGAAGCAGATGGCGTGGCTGCCGCCCTCAAGGAACTGGTCAAACTGCCCTACGTTGACCGTTCACGCATTGTGATTGCCGGCCAGTCTGACGGCGGGCTGGTGACTATGGCGCTGAGTACGCATCCACTCCCCGGCGTGCTGGGCGTGATTAATTTCTCGGGCGGTCTGCGCCAGCCA
Organism: Cedecea sp. VD22; assembly: GCF_037150195.1. Taxonomy (NCBI): domain Bacteria; kingdom Pseudomonadati; phylum Pseudomonadota; class Gammaproteobacteria; order Enterobacterales; family Enterobacteriaceae; genus Cedecea; species Cedecea sp. VD22. The sequence goes on along the minus strand of NZ_JBBCPX010000002.1, from coordinate 242,167 downwards.
AAATGTGAAGGCTGGCAGCAAAATCTGGTACGCACCTATGGCGCGATAGGTAAACAGGCTCGCTACCCGTCGGTTTGGTTCTATGGCGATAACGACCAGCTCTGGCCGCAGCCGATGCCGGAGCAAATGTTTAATGCCTACACCCGCAACGCGGAGGGCGACGCCGGGCATGCCCGAATGATCGATATCGGCACCTTCGGCAAAAACTCCCACGACTTTGCCGACAGCAAAGCGGGCGTCAAGCTCTGGTATCCGCAGGTTAAAGCCTTTGTTCAGTCGCTGGGAATGCCGTTCGAACCCCTGTCGAAATAGCTAAGCAGCCGGGCCATTTTACTCTGAGGTGAGGTGTGCCCGGTGACGCTGTTGTCAAACCAGCTGCCATCCGCCTCCGGATGTGGGCCGGTCAATACCACTTTTCCTCTGCCATAGCGGTAAGCGGCGATAGCCACGTCGCCGTTGCTGTACCAGGCCACGGGCGTAAAGCCGCTGCTTTTCGTGCCGGGATTAAAATAAGGGCCGTCCTGATAATAAAAAGGCTCTTTTTATTCCCCCAGCGGATATTCAGCGTGTAGTCACCTTCATCCGCCACGCCGGACCCAGGCCGACCGACCTCAGACTCAAGGGGGTTGTCGATAAGCCCTATCCAGTCTTTGTCCGCCAGATAAGCCCCCATGCACAAGCCAAGATAACCTTTCCCGCGTCTCACAAACTCTCTGATAGCCCGCGCGCCATCATCACCAATGGCATCATACGCAGCCGGAATATCCTGCCCGCCGCCAGGTTGCACATAGAGATCAAATTTACTCAAGTTCTGGCCGGTCAGCTTTAGCTTTTCTTTTTCACCGATGTAGGAAATAACAATGTTTTTCCTGGTATTTTGCAGGGATTTCGCCACCATTTCGGAACATTCATCGCAGCCGGCAGCTCCCCGGTATATGGCAATATTTAAGGGGCCGCCGTTGGCTGCATGCGTAGCGAATGGGGATAATAAAAAAGCGCAAAACGCTAAGCGAAATACGTTCAGACCTTGGGGGAAGTTCATCCGGGGATCCTGTCTCAAAAGCACTTTAGAGGAAGTCAGTATGGATCCCGAAGCCTTTTAAAAACCAGTCAAATCGCGGCGAGGTTTAGCAGGTGTTTAAGCCTTCCCTTCGGGAGGAAACCGCGAGCTGTAAATCTCCTTCAGCCAGTCGATAAACACCCTCACCCGCGGCGAAAGCTGCCGGTTTTGCGTGTACACCGCGGATACCGCGATGGCCGGGCTTTGCCAGTCAGGCATCACTTCTATCAGCCGACCTTCGCTCAGTGGCTGTTCAACGTGGTAGCGCGGGAGCTGAACCAGCCCGCAGCCTCGTAGCGCACAGATCACGTAATTCTCAGCTTCGTTGACCGTCACCCAGCCTTTCGGCGAATAAGCCCGGCGCTCGTTATCGATAATGAATTCAAAAGGGTAATTCAGGCCGCCTGTCGTCGAGAAAAAGTTCACGCACTGGTGCTGGTCAAGATCGTCCGGGTGCGCAGGCACGCCAAACGCCGCCAGATAATCCGGGCTGGCGCATACCACCTGCGGGAGATCCGCCAGATGACGGGCGACCAGCGAAGAGTCCTGTAATTTACCGGCACGCACCACGCAATCTATCCCCTCGCGGATTAAATCCACCAGCCTGTCGCCGCTGCTTATAATCAGTTCGATATCCGGATAACGGCGATGAAACTCGTCCAGGCGCGGCAGGACGATGTGCGAGGCATGCGTTCCCTGCAGGTCAATACGCAGGATACCGCGAGGCCGGGCCACAACCGGGCGCAGCGCAGCTTCGGCATCATTCAGCTCCGCAAGAATGTACACACAGCGCTGGTAGTACGCTTTCCCATCCTGAGAGGCTCGCACATGCCGGGTGGTGCGCTCCAGCAAGCGGCAGCCCAGTTGGCTCTCCAGCTCTTTAATCGCATTGCTTGCCGTGGCCCTCGGGATACCAAGCTGGTCGGCGGCCTGGCTGAAACTGCCCAGCTCAACAATGCGGGTGAACAGCTGCAAAGTGTCAAATTTATCCATCTGCTATTGTTAATCAAAACGGAATTATCTAATCAAATTAGCACCATTTATCCCGAAATCAAAAACATTAACAATGCACCCACGCCCACTCGGGGCGATTCACTCACCGCATCTGGAGAACAACATGACGACTGCAAAGAAAACTGCCCTGGTGACCGGCGCTTCCCGTGGAATTGGCCGGGCAATTGCCGAAAGACTGGCCCGCGACGGCTTCACCGTCGTCGTGAACTACGCCGGAAATAAAGCCAGCGCCGATGAAACGGTCCAGGCGATTAAAAACAACGGCGGGAACGCCGTGGCGATTCAGGCCGATGTCTCTTCGGAAAGCGATGTCACCCGTCTGTTTGCTGAAGCGAAAGCTCTCCACAACCAGCTGGATGTGGTGGTGCACAGCGCGGGGATTATGCCGATGGTGAAAATTACTCCAGCAGGCCTGGCCGAGTTCGACAAAATCATCAATACAAATCTGCGGGGGGCGTTTATGGTGCTGGCCAACGCCGCAGAGTCTCTGCAGGATGGCGGCCGCATTATCGCCCTTTCAACCAGCGTTATTGCCAAATCATTCCCGGCCTATGGCCCCTACATCGCCTCCAAAGCCGGGGTTGAAGGCCTGGTGCACGTCCTCGCCAACGAACTGCGTGGCCGTAATATCACCGTCAACGCCGTTGCACCGGGGCCAACCGGCACCGATCTGTTCCTGAACGGAAAAACCGAAGAGCAAATTCAGGCCATCGCCAGCCTCGCCCCGCTGGGGCGCATCGGCACGCCAGAGGAAATCGCCAGTATTGTGGCGACATTGGCTGGCCCGGACGGCAGCTGGGTGAATTCTCAGGTGATCCGCGTTAACGGCGGCTTTGCATAAGACTGGCGACCAACAGGAGACAAACATGCAGCAAATTATACTGATAACCGGCGCATCCAGCGGCTTTGGTGCCTTATCCGCGCGCGCCCTCGCCCATGCCGGGCACACCGTTTATGCCAGTATGCGCGATATTTCAGGTCGCAATGCTCCCCAGGTTGAAAGCCTGCAAGAGTATTCGCGGCAACACGGCGTGGATCTTCGCGCCATTGAGCTGGACGTGCAGTCCGAGGCTTCTGCGGAGGCGGCAGTCGCGCATATCATCGCGGAGCAAGGCCGGCTGGACGTCGTGGTGCACAATGCCGGGCATATGTCCTTCGGCCCTGCCGAGGCGTTTCTGCCGGAGCAGTTCAGCCAGCTATTCGACATTAACGTGCTGGGCACCCAGCGGGTTAATCGGGCGGCACTGCCTTATCTGCGTCAGCAGAGAAAAGGTTTGTTGCTGTGGGTCGGAAGTAGCAGCACTCGGGGCGGCACTCCGCCTTATCTGGCACCCTATTTTGCCGCCAAAGCCTCGATGGACGCCGTGGCCGTCAGCTATGCCGCCGAACTGAGCCGCTGGGGTATTGAAAGCTCGATTCTGGTGCCGGGGGCTTTTACCAAAGGCACCAATCACTTCCTGCATTCCGGCAAGCCTGCGGACAGCGAACGTGAGCTGGCCTGGACCCAAACTGGCCCAACCGCTGGACTGGAAGATGAAGCGCTGAAAGGCCTGGCGGCCTGTGAGCCAGAGGATACCGATGTTGCCGATGTCGCGGCGGCGATGGTGGATATTGTGAATGCGCCGTATGGCAAACGCCCGTTCCGCGTGCACGTTGATCCCTCTGATGACGGGGCCGAAGTGGTCAACGCCGTGGCCGACCGTATCCGCAAGGAGTTTTTGCAGCGTATTGGTTTAGGCGACCTGCTGACTCCCCGGCAGTAAATCCCCAGCCTGCGGCTTATCTCGCAAAGTTAAGCCGCAGGCCATTTCCAGGAGTGTTTTATGCGAACATTGTTATTTCTGCTGAGCGGTTTTTTGCTCGCCAGCGGCTGTTACCTGCTTATCCGCCTGTTCAGCCCGGACTACCCGCCGGCTCAGGCAATTATCGCCCGAGGCTTTGCGGTACTGTGGTGCCTGATTGCGGCGGTAAATATGCTGATCGGCGTAATTAAAGTAGGCTATGGCTGGGGCGAAGAACTGACCATTTTTGTCGTTATTTTCGCCCTGCCGGTGGTGCCGCTTTTGTGGATTGTTGAGCACTAATAGGGGGGCGGCCCATTCCTCGTTAAGCCTATTGCTTAGGCAAAAATTGCCCGGCTGCTTTGAGCGAGATGCTGACGTTAAAGGCCGCTAAAGTGAAGAGTGACTAACCCTGTGTTTTAAGTTCGAAGGGTTCAGATATTGCCCACCGGGAAGCAAAATGTTCCTGATACTGAGACACGATGTGAGGCATATTTTTAATAACGATGACATTCTCGCTGTTATCGTACTCTGCTGATTTTGCATAATTAAATGAACCTGTTTCTACAGTTGAACCATCAACAATCATCATCTTATCGTGCTGAATATGGTAATGCCCATCAATGCGCAGCTCCACTCCATGGCGAGTAATGTCGCGCATTGCCGCCAGTGATGTACTGCCTCTATTTCGACGTTTATCGATAACGACTTGTACTCTAACGCCTCGCTGTTGGGCTGCATCTAGTGCAGCAGCAATATCGTGGGCCTGAAATGCATATGCAACCATTTCGATAGAGGAGTGCGCTGAATTGATGGTATTTAGCACGAGCTGTTGTGCGCTACCTTCCGGAGAAAATCCCACCTCTATTGAAGGGGCTGCAGAAGCTGAACCAGTAATAATGAGCAGTAAAAAGGCCAATTGTTTCATAGCGGCTGTTCCAAATGAGTCTTCGATAACGTTCAGGAGTCCTCATTACCGGGTCTACTGCTGCAGGAATGAGGACATCGATAATACTCCTGACGTCCGCATTTGGCACGGAGCGGACAGCCTTGCTCGGTTTTGCCTGAGAACGTCAACCCACCAGCCCGCTAACAAAGTCCAGAAATGCCCGTGTTTTCGCCGGCACATGATGCCGGGAGGGGTAATACGCATAGAGCGGGAATCGATGATCTGACCATTCGGGAAACAGCGGCAGCAGCCGCCCAGAAGCGATGTATTCCTCACTGCCCAGCTCGAATATTTGCACAACGCCCAGCCCCGCAAGACAGGTACTGAATGCGGTTTCCGCATCATTCACCGTTAACAGGCCGCGCGGCTGGATCATCAGTTTCTTTTTCCCCTGATGAAATTCCCAACTGAAAGGCTTCCCCGTCAGCGGCTCGCGGAACAATACGCAGCGGTGCGGCTCCTGCTCCAGTTCCTGCGGTGTTTCAGGCCGCCCAAAACGCTGCACGTATTCAGGCGAGGCCATGGCAAATACCCGCGTGTCGAACAGCTTTCTGGCTATCAGCGATGAGGACTGAGGGTGACCAAAGCGCAGCGCCAGATCGAAGCCGTCAGAAATAAGGTCCCCCAGTTCGTCCCGGCTGCGCAGCTCGATTTCAAGCTCAGGGTGCTTATCCATAAACGCGCCGAGGCGTGGCCCTAAAACCTGGCTGGCAAACAGCGGATCAACATTCACCCTCAGTCTGCCGCGAATGCTCTGCCCGTCCCCTGCCGCGCCGCCGGTGACTTCGGCCAGGGCGCCAATCAGCGGCATAACCTGCTCGTAGAACTCCCGCCCCTCATCGGTCAGCCGCACTGAACGCGTGGTGCGGTCAAACACGCAAATACCGAGCCGCTTTTCCAGGCGTGCAATCGCCCGGCTGACACCCGACTGCGACATATCGAGCATTTCGGCGGCAGCGCCAAAGCTTAGCGTATCCACTACCGCCGCCATCACGTCCACACCTTCCAGCAGTTGCGAACTAAATGCTCTCATTATTGATTCTCAGTCATAGGTGATATGCCTTTCATGCTATCGCATTCTGACCTGTACGACGCCACAATTTGCTCGTCATCTCGACCTGTTCACATTTTCAGGATGGTTTTATGCATTCAAGCAGTACAAATATCGCTGCGCCGCAGGGCGCACACGTTTCCCGGGCCCGCAGCATCGCGGCGGTGCTGGCGCTGAGCCTGGGCTGTTTCACTTTTGTCAGTACCGAACTGATGCCGGTGGGAGTGCTGCCGGGCATGGCTGCCGGGCTAAACATTTCCCTCGGCGTGGCCGGTTATCTGGTCACGATTTTTGCCTTCATGGTGGCCCTCACCGCCGCGCCGCTAACCGGGTTACTGGGGCATATTAACCGCAAAACGCTGATGGCTGGGCTGCTGGCGGCCTGCTTTGCCGGCAACCTGATTACCTGGCTGGCGTCTGATTATTTTGTTGTCTTTGTGGGGCGTATTCTGGTGGCCGCGGCTATCGGCGTATTTTGGTCCACGGCGGTGGTGACCGCCGTGCATCTGGTCGCAGCACGCAACGCCGTGCGGGCAACGTCCATTGTTTTTGGGGGCGTTTCACTGGCAACGGTGCTCGGGGTTCCGGCGGGCACGATGCTGGGCGATTTTTACGGCTGGCGGGCGGTATTTGCCGCTCTGTGCCTCTTGTGCCTGGTGGTTTTCACGCTTATCGCCTGGTCCGTTCCCGCGGTACGAATCGCTAAATCCGCCAGACGCGGCGCTATTTCCGCAGTGTTTAAAAACAGAGCATTGCTGGCCATTCTTGGCATCACCGCGCTGGTGGTGACCGGCAACTTCCTGGCCTATACCTACATTACGCCATTCCTTGAGCAAATGGCCCGCCAGAGCAGCTCGCAAATCAGTATGTTGTTACTGGTTTACGGTGCGGCAGGCGTTGTCACCAACTTTGCGGTGGGGCCTTTTGCCGCCCGGGCGCCGCGAACCAGTCTGGGCGTGGTGGCCGCGCTGTTTACCGCCAGCCTCGCTTTTCTTAATGCGGCGACCGTCAGCCATACCACAATTTTTATCGCTATCGCCCTGTGGGGCGCAGCTTATGGGGCTCTGCCGGTGTTGCTGCAAACCCTGGTGTTCAAAGAGGCATCCACGCTTGAAGGCGGCCCGGATGCGGCAACCTCGGTCAACGTGTCGGTGTTTAACGCGGCAATTGGCTTAGGCTCCCTGATTGGCGGCGTGCTGATAAACCTGACTGGGCCTCGCCCTATTCCCTACGTGGCCGCCGCTTTTGCGCTGGCCGGGCTGTTGGCGGTGATAGTGACCCGTGAAAGCAAATTCCGTGGTGGCTGATGGCCTTTTTACAACACCTGGCCAATCATGATTTTATGGCCTTCTGGCGTCGCGACGAGAAATTCGCGCATCCCGTGTGGACGGCTGGCCGGTGGTTGTAAAATGATGGCACCACGCCGGGTAAACTCGGCGTAGAGTGCATCCACGTCATCAACATGCAGATAGCCGAAATAACTGTGATCCCCAAGGGAAGCTGGGGCCAGCGCCTGCGGGCAATGGCCCAGCATCACCTTCACTGTCCCTCGCACCGCTAATTGCCAGCCGTTCGTGCCAGGCCATTCAAGGGTAAAGCCTAACGTATCGCGGAAATAACCTGCAGTGTCATCAAGGTTGTTAACCGCCAGCACAAAGGCAAAAGGCGTAATATTATTAGTCATTTACAATCTCTTCAGGCTGAAAAATTCAGTGTAGAGCCGTTCATCATGCATCGCAAGAACGCCCTGTTTGTCATTTTTTTGTCATTTGTACGTCAGCACTTTGTTGGCGCCCGGGAACTACATTGGTCCTGACCCCCTTGTTGAATCCTGAGGATAGATCATGAAATTACGCCATCTCTCTGCTCTCGCCACCCTTGTGCTGGCGTCTCTTGGTACCACGGCGGCTCATGCCGACACCGCACCTGCTACACAGGAAGTGAAAAATATCGTGCTGGTGCACGGCCTATTTGCCGATGGATCGAGCTGGGGCAAAGTTATTCCGCTGCTGCAGGCCAAAGGTCTGCACGTCACGGCGGTACAGAACCCGACGACCTCTTTAGATAACGATGTTGCCGCGGTAAAACGCGCGCTGGCGCAGCAAAACGGCCCGGTGATTCTGGTGGCACACTCCTACGGCGGGATGGTGATTAGCCAGGCGGGCGATGAGCCAGAAGTCAAAGGCCTGGTGTATATCGCCGCCCGCGCCCCGGAAGCGGGTGAAGATTACCCGGCGCTCACCAAAAAATACCCGGCGGCACCGGCTTCCGCTGGCCTTAAATGGAACGACGACGGCTACGGCGCGCTGAGCGAATCGGCATTTATCCACGATTTCGCCGGCGACCTGCCGGAAAGCGAGGCCAAAGCCTATTACGCGGTGCAGCAGCCAATGGGCAAAGCCATCACCATGGCGAAAACCACGGTTGCCGCCTGGCATGACAAGCCGACCTGGTACGCGGTATCGACCGAAGATCGCACGATCAACCCGGATCTGGAGCGGTTTATGGCGAAGCGCATGCACGCGCAAACCATCGAGCTAAAATCCAGCCACGTTTCGCTGATTTCCCAGCCTGAAGCGGTGGCTAATCTGATCATGAAAGCGGCGCACGTGCCTGGCTACTGAGGTTCACGCCTCTTATAATGACGAGACTGGGGCGGTCTCCACGCCCTTTTCTCTCTTTTCGACGGGATCCGCTGCTTGAAAATCCTCATTATTGAAGACGAAGCGAAAACCGCCGCCTACCTGGTGAGCGGACTGAACGAAGCGGGCTATACCGCAGACTGGGCGGCTAACGGCATTGACGGCCTGCATCTGGCCCGGGAAGAAAATTATGACCTGATTCTGCTGGACGTCATGCTGCCGGAAATGAACGGCTGGACGGTAATGGAGCGTTTACGCGCCCACAGCCAGACGCCGGTGCTGTTTCTGAGCGCGCGCGGCACGCTGGAGGACCGTTTACGCGGGCTTGGTCTGGGGGCCGATGAATACCTCGTCAAGCCTTTCTCCTTTGCCGAACTGTTGGCAAGGATCCGCATTATTTTACGCCGCGGCCAGCCGCAGGCCGAAGCCGAAGAAGTGCTGACGATGGCCGATCTGCTGGTGGATGTCGCCAGGTTTCGCTGCGAGCGCGAAGGCAAGCGCATCACGCTGACCAATAAAGAGTTCAAGCTGCTGGTGTGCTTTCTCCAGCATCCGGGGCAAGTTCTGTCGCGAACGTTTCTGGCTTCCCGCGTGTGGGACATGAATTTCGACAGCGACACTAACGTGGTGGACGTCGCGGTGCGCAGGCTGCGGCAAAAAGTGGACGACCCCTTCCCGGTGCGGCTAATCCATACCGTGCATGGCGTGGGCTACCGCTGCGAGCCAGAGTCATGAAGCGTACTTCGCTAACCTTCCGCCTTGCCGTGTTGCTGGCCGCCTTTTCCTTTGTGGCGTTTACCGTCATGGGCAGCGCGCTCTATTACGCCCTGCGCCAGCAGCTTTCTATCCGTGATGACGCGGCGCTGGTTTCCCGCGTGGACCAGATAAGTACGCTGCTGCGGGATCTGGATGCGCGGCAGTTGATCCGCGAAAAGCCCCATTTGTTTGCCAATATGCTGGGCAATACGGAATCCCTGCTGGTGATCCGCTATGTGGGCGGTGCCACATTGCTGGAAGTTAACCCCATGCAGCGCGCGCTTCCCACCGTGACGCCGGTTGCCGCCAATCAGCGGCTGACGCTTGAGGCCGTACATCACGCCAATAATGCGGACGGCACGCCGATGGTTTACATGGCGGCAATTAGCCCCTCGGCCAATAATTTACCGCCGCTGGAGATTGTGTCGGCGCGGGTGCTGAGCGACAGAACCCATATTCTCGAAGAGTATCGCAACAAGATTATTCTCTTTGCCTCGATGATGGCGGCCATCTCGGTCGTACTGGCGGTGATCTTTGCCCGACGTGGCATTTCGCCTTTGCGTCGTCTGGCCGATCGCACGGCGACTATTGGCACCCAAACGCTCTCGTCGAGGCTGGATAAGCAGGATGTGCCGATGGAGCTTGATGCGCTGATTGACCAAATCAACGCGATGCTCGAGCGGCTGGAACGCGGGTTCCAGCAGTTAAAACAGGTCAGTGCCGATATGGCCCATGACCTGCGCACGCCGATAACCACCCTGCTCGGCCAGACAGAAGTTGGCCTCGGCGCGGCGAGGGACAACGCCTATTACCAGCGACTGTTGGGCTCAAACTTTGAAGAGCTGCAGCGTATGTCGCGGATGATAGACAACATGCTGTTTCTGGCCCAGGCGGAACAGCCTGACCAGGAGATCCAGCGGCGTGATATTGACATTGTTGAAGAGACTCACCGCCTCGGTGAGTATTTTGAGGATCTGGCCGCCGAGCGTGAGGTGACGATTCAAACGCACGCCAGCGGCACGGTCAATGCGGATGCCCTGTTGCTGCGCCGGGCGCTGGCGAACCTGCTGTCTAACGCGGTGCGCTATGCCGAGCCCGGCAGCGAGATTGAGATTGCTGCCAGGCCTGAAGCGGAAGGTATGTCCATCGTGGTGATGAACCGTGGGGAGACCATTTCTCCGGCGCACCAGGAAAGGCTTTTCGACCGGTTCTACCGGGCCGACCCTTCCCGCAACGACTCGGCGCACTCCAGCGGACTTGGCTTATCCATCGTGCATTCCATCATGCAGTTGCACAAGGGGCGCTGCTGGGTGGAAAGCCAGGCCGGGGTGACCCGCTTTGGTTTATGGTTCCCTGACCGAAACTAGCCAAACGCCTCAGGCTTTTTTATCTGCGGCCAACAGTCCAAAAAGCGCTGAGTCAGAAATCACGCCGTTGATTTCCCAACGCTGCCGCAGCAGCCCTTCCTGAGCAAAGCCCAGCTTTTGCAGGGCGGCTGCAGAAGCCTGGTTGCCAGGATCAATTTCAGCTTCGATGCGACGCAGATGAAGCACCTTAAAGGCATAGCTAATCAGCGCCTCGGCGGCTTCGTTAACCAGTCCCTTCCCCCAGTGCTCGCGCCCCAGACCAAACCCAATCTCGGCGCGGCGGGAATGAAAGTCAAAGCTGAAAAGCATACATTTTCCCGCCAGCTGGCCCGACTGTTTATCCCGGATGCACAGCGTCAGCGCAGAACGGTCCTGCATCTCTGCCGTTCTGCGGTCGATAAAACGCAGAGCATCGTCAAGGGAGCACCAGGGCGCGGTGTTCCAGTATTTCATCACCTGTGGATCGGAAAAAATGCTGAGCAGTGCCGGGGCATCTTCCGGTGAGGGTGGCGAAAGTATCAGGCGCGGAGTTTCAATCATTACCTTGAACGGCGAGGCGTGTTCAGCCTGCTCTTTATCAGCAAGAAGCGTTCCGGCCGGGTAGCAAAAAGTTTGCATAACGTTATTTCCCTATAGCGATGGTGGCAGGCTGTTTGTTATGAATGCCGACGTAATATTTTGGCCGGAAGATAGCGCTGCATCAGCGTGGGCGACTGCCCGTCAATCAGCTTGCTGATCAGGTCATAGCAATGAAAAGCTAGCTGGCGGTTATCCTGCTGAATGGTGTCGATGCGCACCGACAGCGAGTCATACAGGTAGTGGTCGTCAAAGCTGGCCAGGTGAATGTCGCTCTCCAGCAGGTTGTGCTGGCTCATGTAGCGCAGCACGCCCTCAAGCAGGCCGCAGGCGGCGGTAAACAGCGCTTTGGGCGGACGTCCAAGCTGCGCGCACAGTGCAGCAAAGGACTCATAGCCCGAGCTCGGATGATAGTTGCCGTGAATGATCCACTCCGGGCGCAGCGTGACGCCCGCCTGAGCCAGGCCCTGGGTAAACCCTTCCAGCCGATCCCGCGTGGGGGAAAGCCTCGGCTGGCCGCCTAAAAAGTAGAATTCATCCGCATGCTGGCGGGCAATCGGGGCGATCAGTTCGGCGGTAGGCTGCACGGAGTCGGTGGCAACCAGCGGCAGCGCGGTGTCGTTCATGTGCCGGTCAAACAGCACCACCGGCAGTTGCTCACTCAGTTTGTGGTAATCCACAGCTGTCAGCATGCTGGAGGCGACAATCAGGCCGTCAACCTGGCGCGCAATCATGTTGCTGACCACCATGTTTTCCTGGCCCGGATTTTCGTCGGTGCAGGAGATAAGTAGCTGAACGCCCGCTTCACGGCAGAGCATTTCCAGTTCGTGGGAGAAAACGGCGAACCCGTAGTTGGTGATTTCCGGGACCACAAGCCCAATGGTATGGCTGCGGTCATCCCGCAGCGAGCGAGCGTGAATGCTCGGCTGGTAGTGCTGCTGTTGCGCAATCGTCATGATGCGTTCGCGGGTGGACTGGGCTACCCTCAGCTCTTTGCCCCGGCCATTGAGGACCAGGCTGGCGGTCGCCTTTGAGACGCCCGCCAGTTCGGCAATATCTTTAATCGTGACGCGTTTGGTTTTTTTCACAGCGCAACCGTGGCAATGAGTCGAAAACCCTCATTGTATCATGCAGGAACGCAGCGGCCAGTAGCGCAACGTGACCGCCGACTCGCCGTTGAAAGAGAGCCGCTCCGAAGGATGCGGGAAATAGCGGCTGCTCATCACGCCTTCCCCCTGATTGATGAAGATCTCAACGCTTGAGCTGTCGCAGAGGATCTGCAGCGAGGCAACCGCGCCATGCCAGTAACGGTGAAGCGGATCGCCCGTCGCCAGGCTCGGACGCTGAAGCGTAATGCCCTGCCCGGTAACGTCCAGCGTCAGGCCGCCGCCAAAGCGGAGACTGAAGCGACCCGTGGCCTCTATCTGGAGTTCCAGGCGCGTTGCATCCAGCGCCGGAGCCAGGCTGGCTGGCCCTTGCCAGCGCTGTTCTTCTTCGCGCAGCAGAGCCAGTTCCGCTATCGGGTTTTGATAAAGCTTGCCGTTGTTAAGCGTAAGCTCCCGCAGGCAGGTCATCTGGTGGATCCAGCCCTGTTCACGGGTTGGCTGCAGCATCTCCTCGCCGTCCGGCACGCCCATCCAGCCGACGAGCAAACGCCGCCCGTCCGGCGCCAGCGCCGTTTGCGGGGCATAGAATTCAAAGCCTGCATCCAGTTCGTTCAAGTTGCCGTGGCTGAATGTCGCCGTGGCGTAATCAAAGTCGCCAACCAGATACGCCGCAGGGTAAACGTTCAGAAAGCGTTCATTTTGACGGGCCAGCCCCTGTGGGCAGCAGAGCAGCACATGTTTACCTTCAAGAGGGAAAAGATCGGGGCATTCCCACATATAGCCTGCGTCAGCCAGCCCGTGGACGCCGTTCCCGGCAATTTCGCCTCTGTTTTCCCAGTCGCGCATATTTGGCGAAGAAAACAGCAATACCTTGCCCCGCTTGAGAAGATCCTGCGCGCCCAGCACCATGTACCAGACGCCCTCGTGCTGCCAGACCTTCGGGTCCCGCACATGCCCGGTGTAGCCCGCAGGCAGCGGTAAAACTGGCCCCATTTTGTCAAAGCCACCGGCGCTGTTTTCCACCGCAACGCATTGCCAGGCCGTGCGGCTGCCGTCGTCAAACTTAACGTTGCCGGTGTAGCACAGCGTCAGCCTGCCTTCGAGGTCAACGGCGCTGCCGGAGTAGCAGCCGCTGCGGTCGTATTCTTCATCCGGCATCAGCGCCAGCGGCTCGTGTCGCCACTGCACTAAATCAGCCGAACTCCAGTGGCCCCAGCACTTGTATTTATGGTCCGCCGCCAGCGGGTTCCACTGATAAAACAGGTGCCAGCGCCCGGCAAACCAGGTAAATCCGTTCGGATCGTTCATCAACCCGGTCACCGGGGCGTGATGCCACTGCGGATAGTGTTTATCCTGCAGGGCTTTGGGCTGGCCTGTCATCACGGCCTGCAAAATGGCCGGTAAACGGGAAGCAAGCGTCATGCTTCAGACTCCGCTTTGTATTTCAGTAACAGGGAGAGGATGAACGCCACGCCAAAAGCGATAACCATCCCGATGATGTAGTTCACCAGCGAACTGGCCTGCACAATAGCCATGCCCGGCAGCGCGGTTAAGCCGACCGCCGTCATGTACACATGCACGGAAACCACCCAGGCCCCGCCCGCTGCGCCGCCCACTAGCGCCGCAATAAAGGGTTTAACAAACCTGAGGTTGATCCCGAAAATCGCCGCTTCGGTAATGCCCAGCATGGCAGAAAACGCCGAAGGCAGCGTAATTGCTTTGATTTTTGCATCCCGGGTTTTAAACCATACCGCCAGGCAGGCTCCGCCCTGCGCGACGTTTGCCATTGCCCAGATAGGCAGCAGGAAATTAACGCCGATGGCCGGATTGCCAAGCAGCCCGGCCTCAATAGCGTGGAAGCTGTGGTGAATACCCGTGATCACAATAACGGAATACAGCCCGCCAAAAAGCAGCCCGGCGAGCCAGCCCGCGTGGGCAATAAGCGTGCTGAGCACGAATGAGATGCCGTCCCCCAGCGCGCGCCCGGCCGGGCCGATAATCAGCAGCGCGATAAAGCCGGAAATGATGACCGTCAGGAACGGCGTCAGGATAAGATCCAGCGCATCCGGGATCACCCGGCGCAGCTGTTTCTCCACCAGACTCATAAACCACACCGCCAGCAGCACAGGGAAAACCGTACCCTGGTAGCCAATCATCGCCACTTCCAGCCCAAAGAAGTTCATGGTGTGGAACCCGGCCGCCACGCCCCAGGCGTTGGTTAACGCCGGATGGGTTAAAATTCCGCCCAGCGTCGCGCCCAGGTAAGGGTTGCCGCCGAACTCACGGGCGGCGGTGAAACCAATCAGGATAGGCAGAATAATAAACGCCGCCGAGCTGCACATATCCAGCATGATATAGAGCGCGTTATCCGGGCTGACCCAGCCGTAGGTTTTCACCATCCCGAGCAGCCCCATCAGCAAACCTGAGGCCACAATGGCAGGAATGATTGGCACAAAGATGTTCGACAGCAGACGGGCAATGCGCTGGAACGGATTCAGCTTTTTCGCCGCAAGATCTGCGGCTTCGGACTTGCTTGACTCTGCAATGCCTGCGGCCTGAATAAAGGCAGCATACACTTTATTCACTACGCCGGTGCCAAAGATGATTTGCATCTGCCCTGCGTTGCGAAAACACCCTTTCACGCCGTCGACTTTGCCAATCGCCTGTTGGTCTGCCAGCGCATCATCCACCAGAACCAACCGCAGCCTCGTTGCGCAGTGTGCCGCGCTGGCGATATTGTCTTTGCCGCCCAGCAGAGGAATCAGCTCTCTGGCAATGTGATTGAAATCCATAGTCACCTCTAAACGCTTTCTTGTTATGTCGTGGCACTCCCGCCGCAGCGGGAGGCCAGTTCGTTAAAACCAGGTTTCCATCTGAACGCCAAAGTTCCATTCCCCACCGGCGTTAAAGCCGCTGCTGCCGAAGGCGTCATTGCTCGCGTATTTGTCCAGTTTGCTGCTCCAGTCCATCCAGGTAGCAAACAGGCGCAGTTCCGGGCGGCTGAAGAAGTCGCCGATGCTGCCGGCCTTCAGCGTTGGGGCAAAGGTCAGCTTGTAGAAGCTGCCGTTGACCGCATTACGGTCTTTGTAGCCTTCTGGCCGCAGATCCATGTACTGATAGCTGCCCTCGAACGCCAGAGCAAAGTTCTGGGTGACTTCTTTGATAAGCCGCGCGTTGACCGTGGCCCATTCATAGCTGTCTCCCTTCACGTAGCGATCTTTACTGCTTTGCGCCAGCAGCGCCGGAGCAATATGCCAGCCGCCGCCAATCGGCGTCACGCCAAAGCTGGCAAAGCGCCAGGTATTCGCCTCCGACAGCAGCGCACCGTCCGACCCGATCCCTTTTACTTCGGCGCCAAGACCGTGGCCGTAGAGCAGCGCGGTTTTAGCGCTGCCTTCGCGCAGGCCGTAGAAGCTGTCATTATGCAGCCCTACCAGAGTATGCACGCCGGTATTGGCGGCTTCTTTTTGAATCAAATCGCCATTGGCATCTTTTCGGTCGTCGTTATCCTTTGCCCGAAGCCCGGTGACCATCAGCTGGAACGGCCCGGCAAAGTGATTCATGGTCAGCATATAGTTCTGGACGGTGTTGCCGGTGTCTTCGAGGTTGCCAAAATTGCGGCCATAGACCGCAAAGTTGCTGCGCAGCCCGTCGTTCCATTTCACGTCATACACGCCGCCGCCGGTGCCGGCGAGAAACACCACGTCGGAGTCCAGCCAGTGAATGTCGAAATTGTCACGATCGAAGCGCTTGCCTGCCCACCAGGTACTGCCTTTCAGCGGGCCCTCAAAGCCGGGGAGATTCCCCAGTTCCGCGAAGGCCTGGCGAATATTCAGGTCGCTGCTGTCCGCCGACCAGTCGTTGTAGGTCTTTTGCCCGTCCGCGAGCATAGCTTTAAAGCGGGTGGTGGTGCCATTGTCCAGCGTCTGGCGGTGCTCCAGATTCAGCTCAACGTAGGTATCGGCCTCGTTACCCAGTCGCCCTACTGCCCCCCCGGTTTCCCCGGCGGGCGTTAAGTAAGGGCCGCTTTTACTGCTGGATGCAGAATCATTCATTAACAGGCCGGAACGCGCGTAGCCATGGAATTCAAAACCAGTTTGCTTATCTGCTTTTGATTCCAGTCGGGCAGTACGGTCGGCCACCGCCTGAGTGGTTGCCTGAGTTTGCTGTTGTTGAGTGGCGAGCAGTTGCGCTTTGCTTTCGGCGGCGCTGGCGCGTTGTTCTGCGGCCTTCGCCCTGCTTTCTGCATCCTGTAAGCGCTGCTCCATCGCGGCAAGGCGTGATTCTATGCTGTTTAAATCCGTGGCGGCCTGCGCGGACGCCGTGCCAATCAGCAAGGCTATCATCACTGCCAGTTTATTTTTCTTATACATGTTCGTCGTATCCCTGAGAGGCTAATGTCATTTGTTTAGCTAAACCGGTTTAGTTGAAAAAGGGTAACCAGGGCGAAATACCGAAGGCAACGAATTTTGCTAAACCGATTTAGTAAATGTGACAGGCACGACAATCAGAATATATTTTTACCGTATTACAGCGATTGCTCGACCTCTTCCCGGTGAGGCAGCGCGGTCATCGCGCCTTTCGCCGTTGTCGCCAGCGCCCCGCAAAGCTGCGCCTGAGCGATAATCCCGGCCAGGGCTTCTTCGCTGTCGGGTAAGCCCTGGGTCGCCAGGCCGCTGAGCAACCCGGCAACAAAAGCATCGCCTGCCCCGGTGGTATCCACACAGACCACGGGCCGGGCATCAAAGTGGTAGATCTGACCGTGGTAATACACCAGCACGCCTTCCTTGCCCTGAGTGACCAGCAGAAGTCGCAGAGCAAAGCGGCTGACCAGCTTTTTAATGCCCTCATGGAGATGGGTTTTCCCGCTGATAAAAATCAGCTCTTCGACGGAGAGTTTCACCACATCGGCCAGCAGCAGCGCCCTCGTCAGGCAAGCCTGCAGCTCTGCGACGTCATGCCAAAGATCGGGACGGATATTAGGGTCAAAGCTGACCAGGCCCCCGGCTTTTTTTATCTGCTCCATGGCGGAGAACGTCGTGTTCCGGCTGGGTTCCGCGCTTAAGGCTATCGAGCAGACATGCAGCCACTGACCGTGGCTGAAGGACGGAATATCATCGTATTCAAGGAATAAATCCGCACTGGGGCGAACCATAAAGGTGAACGTGCGTTCGCCGTGTTCATCCAGATCTACCACCACCGTGGAGGTTCTCTGGTTGGCATCCAGCCGCATAAATTCGGTGTTTACTCTTTCTTCCTGCAGCGTGCGTCGCATAAAGCGACCAAAGGGATCGTCCCCCACGCGGCCAATAAATCCGCTGCTGCCTCCGAGGCGCGCAATCCCGACGGCAACATTGGCCGGTGCCCCGCCAGGGCATTGCAGTAACCGGCCATTGCCGTCCGGAAGCAGATCGACGACGGCATCGCCCAGAACCCAAACTTGTACGCTCATGGTGTCTCCATTCGTAAGCTAAATATTGCTAAACTGGTTTAGCTATTTAAACACACTCACGGAACGCGCTGAAACAAAATTCCTGCCGATTTGAGGACTTGTGTAACCAAAGTTCTTGGCCTGGCGGTGTCGGATGCAAAATCGCTGTGCCATAATATTGCGCGAAAACTTACCGAATGAGCCTTACTGGCAAGACGTTACGTCGAAAAAAGAGTATGCACATGGACATCAAACCAAAAAAACATCGCTCGCTTTACATCCCTTACGCCGGACCCGTTTTACTTGAATTCCCCCTGTTAAATAAAGGCAGCGCTTTCAGCATCGAAGAGCGCCGCAATTTCAACCTGCTCGGCCTGCTGCCGGAAGTGGTTGAAACCATCGAAGAGCAGGCAGAACGTGCCTGGATTCAGTACCAGGGCTTCAAAACCGAAATCGACAAGCACATCTACCTGCGCAACATCCAGGACACCAACGAAACGCTGTTCTACCGCCTGGTTGAAAATCATCTGGAAGAGATGATGCCGGTGATTTACACCCCCACCGTGGGGGCCGCCTGTGAGCGCTTCTCAGAAATCTACCGCCGCTCTCGCGGGGTGTTCATCAACTACGAAAATCGTCACCACATGGACGATATTCTGCAGAACGTGCCGAACCACAACATCAAAGTGATCGTGGTGACCGACGGCGAACGTATTCTCGGCCTGGGCGACCAGGGCATCGGCGGGATGGGCATTCCTATCGGGAAGCTATCGCTGTACACCGCCTGTGGCGGCATCAGCCCGGCCTACACCCTGCCGGTGGTGCTGGACGTCGGCACCAACAACCAGCAGCTGCTGAACGACCCGCTGTATATGGGCTCTCGCCATCCGCGCATTACCGGCGACGACTACTACGAGTTTGTGGACGAGTTTATCCAGGCCGTGCGCCACCGCTGGCCGGACGTGCTGCTGCAGTTCGAAGACTTCGCGCAGAAAAACGCCATGCCGCTGCTGACCCGTTACCGCGACGAGATCTGCTCGTTTAATGATGATATTCAGGGCACCGCCGCTGTGACCGTCGGGACGCTGATCGCCGCCAGCCGTGCTGCAGGCAGTCAGCTTAACCAGCAGAAAATCGTCTTCCTGGGCGCAGGCTCCGCGGGCTGCGGCATCGCCGAGCAGATCATTGCCCAGATGCAGCGCGAAGGGCTGAGCGAAGAAGCCGCCCGTGGCAACGTGTTCATGGTTGACCGTTTTGGCCTGCTCACCGACAACATGCCTAACCTGCTCTCCTTCCAGACCAAACTGGTGCAGAGCCGCGAAAGCCTGGCGGAGTGGGATCTGGAAAACGAAGCGATTTCCCTGCTGGACGTGGTGCGTAACGCGAAGCCAAACATTCTTATCGGCGTTTCCGGCCAGACCGGCCTGTTCACCGAAGAGATCATTCGCGAAATGCACAAGCACTGTGCTCGCCCAATTGTGATGCCGCTGTCTAACCCGACTTCCCGCGTGGAAGCCACGCCGCAGGACATCATCACCTGGACCGATGGCGCCGCGCTGGTGGCCACCGGCAGTCCGTTTGATCCGGTGACCTGGAAAGATAAAACGTACCCTATCGCCCAGTGCAACAACGCCTATATTTTCCCTGGCATTGGCCTCGGGGTGATTGCCTCCGGCGCGTCGCGCATTACCGACGAAATGCTGATGGCGGCGAGCGAGTCGCTGGCTCAGCATTCTCCGCTGCTGAACAATGGAGAAGGCATGGTGCTGCCAGAGCTGAAGGACATTCAGAAAGTGTCCCGCGCTATCGCCTTTGCCGTGGCGAAGATTGCCCAGCAGCAAGGCGTAGCGGTAGTGACCTCCGCTGAAGCCCTGAAGCAGGCCATCGACGATAACTTCTGGCTGCCGGAATACCGCGACTATCGCCGGACTTCCATCTAACGAAGCCATTGTGGTACATGTTCAAACCCGCCTTTTGGCGGGTTTTTTATTTTCAGTTTCGCGCCTTAAGAAAATCCAGAAAAGCGCGGAAAGCGGCGGACGGATGCTTGCGATTCGGGAAATAGAGGTGAAAACCCGGCAGCTCCGGCAGCCAGTCATCCAGGACGGAAATCAGTTTCCCGCTCTGAAGGTGTGGTTCGGCCATCTCCCGCAGCACATAGGCCAGGCCCACGCCGTTAAGCGCCATGTCGAGAGCAATATCCAGGTCGTCCACAACCACGGGGCCACTCACAACGACCTCCTCACGGCTTTCAGCTTGTTCAAAATACCAGCCAAAAGCTTTCCCGCTGGGGTAACGGAATTGAATGCATTTGTGTTCAGTTAACCACTGTGGCTCTGCCGGGATCCCATGCTGAGCAAAATATGCCGGCGTGGCGACAACCGCGTAGCGTACCGGCGGACCGACAGGAATAGCTTTCATATCCTTCTCTATAACCCGGTTCAGCCTCACGCCTGCATCAAGCTGCGCCTTCACGATATCGACCAGCCGGTCATCCATCTGCACTTCAACCTGAATATCAGGGTACTGCCGGGTAAAGTCGGCAATCAGCGGCGCAAGCTGAAGCCTGCCGCCCTGGCGCACAACATTGAGCCGAATAATGCCCATCGGCGTATCGCGATAAAGGTTGAGTTCGTCGAGCGTGAGGCTGATGTCATCAAAAGCCGGGGCAACCTTCTCATACAGTTTTCTTCCCGCCTCGGTGAGCGACACGCTGCGCGTCGTCCGGTTGAACAGCCTGACTTTAAGCCGCTCCTCCAGTTGGCGAATGGAATGGCTTACGGCCGAGGGCGTTAGCCCAACCTCTTCCGCCGCCTGACGAAAACTGCGGTACTTCGCCACAATCACGAAATAGCTGAAATCCACCAGCTTGATGCTCATTAGTGAATATTCCTCACTTCCCCAAGAAAATTCATGATCTTAATTACACACCAGACGGGGGATAAAGTCTCGCTATCGCAATAGATATCCCTGATAACGAGGTTTTAAGATGAAAAACATTAAATTAGAAAAAGTCTTCATCGCCGGTGGCTACGGCATGATTGGGTCAGCTATCGCCCGCCAGATTCGTGAGCATTTTCCTGCGGTTGAACTGGTGATTGCAGGTCGCTGTCCGGCAAAAGGCGCGAAGTTAATCGAGCAACTGGGGTTCGCGCACCCGGCGTTTATCGACCTCACCGGAGCGGAAGTGCCTGAGCATGCCGCTAACGCGCAGCTTATTATTGCCGCCGTGCCGGACCCTAAGAACCTGCTGGCGGAGTTTGCTATCAAAAATAACATCGCCTTCATAAATATTACCCAGGCAACGGGTGACGCCATTTTGCCGCTGCTGAATTTAACTCAGCGCTATCGGCTGACTCAGCCCGTCGTGCCGCTGGGCTATTACGAAGCGGGCCTTTTTTTACCGTTGGTTAGCCTGCTTGCCGCTGATTTTAGCGTTATTGATAGCGTGCAGCTTTCCGCGCTTCATGACCCGGCGGATCCGTTGGGAGAACTTTCCAGCAGCGAATTAGGCAATGAACCTGCTTCGGCTCTGATTCGGGAGTCAGGAAGCTGGACGCATTCATCCACTCCCCGGGATATCACTCTCCAGAATGGTGAAGTGGTTCAGGGCGTGCCGTTCAGCATACTCGATACCACCGCGGTGGCCGCTATAACCAGCGCGAATTCGGTCAGGCTGGATATCGCGGCGGGTACGTCAATGGGTATGCATCAGCATGGCAAGCCGTCTATTGACCTGTACGTTGATATTGCCGGCACGGATTATGCTGGCGAGCATGTCAGAAAGCGCGTGATTGCCTCTGACCCACACGGTCAGGCGCATATGACCGCTTTTGGCGTACTGACGGTGATTAAGGCGATGCTAGACAGTGAAAAAGGAGGCCTGGTTGCCGCTGAAATGCTGCTGGATATGGCTGCGGCGCTGCAGCAAATGAAAGACGCCGGGATCGCCATTTCCCGCGAATAAGAAAAATATCAATGCAGGGTCCTGCATTATATTCATCACGTTAATGAAGAAAGACTCACCTATAAACGATTCAGGCCGTAGGCATCAATATAAGTAAATATATGTAACTATATACAATGATCATTGTTGCGAACTGGGATTATTGATACTTTCCAGGCAGTTTAACCGCACTCAAAAAAGGGAAATATTATGAGGAAAGTGTCAGCTTTTATCGGTTCATTACTGCTGGTTTCTGGTTCCACATGGGCCGCGCCCGCTAAGGATTGTGTGAAAGTGGACAAAGCCGCGATTGAAGGCTTGTTCGACCGCTGGAATGACTCGCTAAAGACTGGAGATGCTAAAAAAGTCGCTGATACGTATCTTACCGATGCGGTGTTATTGCCTACTGTGTCAAACCAGGTACGTCTGACGGACGCCGAACGTGTGGATTATTTTGAACATTTTCTGGCGAAAAAGCCCGTGGGTAAAATTGACAGCAGAACGGTTAGAATTGGCTGCAATAAAGCGATTGATGTAGGGACCTATACCTTTACCTTTGAGGATAAAACGACGGTTTCTGCACGATACACTTTCACCTACGCCTGGGATGGCAGCGACTGGAAAATCTCTTCACACCACTCTTCCGCGATGCCTGAAGTTTAATTAATAAAGGCGGTGACGTTTGTCACCGCCTTTATTGGCTTGTCTGAATACCAACAGGGCCACTTTAATCGTGCGCGTTTCGTTTCTTAAAAAGCGATTATGGCTTTTTGTAGACGTAACTCAGCAGAATAGGATCGTCAGGGATCTGCGTGAACTGCGTGATTATCTGGTGGTAGTCCGCCGTTGGGTCAAGATCCTGCAGTTTTTGCGGGTACAGGTCTTTGGCTAAGATTTCCATCCCGATAATGTTGTACGGGTGATTATAGAAGTGGTGATACACGCCGTAGACCTTGCCTTCTTTCACCGGCTCGATGTTCTGGAACGTGTTACGGGCCAGCAGTTTACTGAAGGTGGCGTTCACTTCCTGCGGCGTACCGCCGTAGCCAAACGGCAATACGCTCGGATTCGGGCGTTTAGAGCCGGACATAATATAGACGTCAGGCTTCATGGCGATGATCTGCTCCATGGAGACAAACCCGGCGCTGCCAGGCAGCAGCTTAGAACCAATGTTCTTCCCGCCTACCGCTTCCACCAGCGCGCCCCAGCCGTTGTGCCCGTGGGTGAAGCAGCAGTTCTCGGTGTTACCGGCGATCGGCTCAATAAACACCGTAGGTTTGTTTTTAACATCGGCCGCCACCTGCTGAATGCGGGCCAGGTGCTGCTGGTAATAGTCAGTGTACTCTTTGGCGCGTTTCTCCTGATTAAGCACGGTGCCCAGCAGCTTCACGCTGTTGGCGGTGTTCTCAACCGGGTGCAGCTCATAGTCAACGAACACCACCGGAATATTGAGTTTTTTAAGGGACTTAATAACGCCGGTTTGCTCCAGCGCAGGCTTGGCCCGCAGTTGCGCAATCATGATGTCCGGCTGCTGCGCCAGCACGCTCTCAAGGTTGACTTCGCCCTGATCGCTAAAGCCCATATCAATAATTTTGGTGGCTTCAGGCCATTTGCCCTTCAGCACATCCCAGGTTTGGGTGTCCTGTTTTTTCGGCAGGTTATTCCAGGCTACAACGCGTTTGAACGGATCTTCACGGTCGAGCAGCGCAAGCGACAAAATGTCTCGCCCATCCTGCAGGATCACATGCTGAGGTTCTTTTTCGATAGTAATACGCTGGTTATCCATGTCGGTAACCGTGATGGGGTAAGTGGTGGCGCCGCAGCCCGCCGAAGCGAGCAGTAACCCTGTCAGGACCAAATTTGCTTTCATTGATTGATGCTCTCCATGAGAAAGAGATTAGTTATTATTACTATTTATATTAATAAAGCCTTAATTTCCCGCGGTATGGCAAGCACTGATTGGTTTAATTTTATTACGTGACAATGTCACAAAAACTTAAGCAAAATCGTAAATATATCGATACACCCCCCGTAACCCTCATTTGACGCATCTACGCTTTTCCCTTACCCTGCGCGGCATAAATGTATACAGCTCTTCGTAAATGCAGAGGAAAGCGTGAAGAACAGGACTCTTGGCAGTGTTTTTATCGTGGCGGGAACCACCATTGGCGCAGGCATGCTGGCGATGCCGCTGGCATCTGCTGGCGTAGGGTTTAGCGTCACGCTGCTGATGCTCGTCGGCCTTTGGGCACTGATGTGTTACACCGCACTCCTGCTGGTAGAGGTTTATCAGCACGTTCCGGCGGACACCGGTCTGGGTACCCTCGCCCGGCGCTACCTTGGCCGCCCCGGCCAGTGGTTAACGGGCTTCAGTATGCTGTTCCTGATGTATGCCCTGACGGCGGCTTACATTAGCGGCGCCGGTGAACTGCTGGCGGCAAGCCTTAGCCAGTGGCTGTCCACTTCTATCTCCGCCACTTCTGGCGTGCTGCTCTTTACCGTTGTGGCGGGCGGAATTGTCTGTATCGGCACCCACATGGTTGATATGTTTAACCGCGTGCTGTTCAGCGCCAAAATCATTCTACTGGTGGTCATGCTGGCCCTGATGATGCCGCATATCCACCACACCAACCTGCTCACAATGCCGATTGAGAAAGGCCTCGCGCTTTCCGCCATCCCGGTCATCTTTACCTCGTTTGGCTTCCACGGCAGCGTGCCGAGTATTGTCAGCTACATGAACGGCAATATTCGCAAGCTGCGCTGGGTGTTTATCGTCGGCAGCGCTATTCCTCTGGTGGCCTACATTTTCTGGCAGCTCGCCACCCTCGGCGCCATTGACTCGCCAACCTTTACCGGGCTGATGGCGGAGCATTCCGGGCTGAACGGCTTCCTGCAGGTTGTTCGTCAGGTGGTGGCCACCCCTCACGTTGAGCTGGCGATTCATCTGTTCGCCGACTTCGCGCTGGCCACCTCGTTCCTCGGCGTTTCCCTGGGCCTGTTCGACTACCTCGGCGATCTTTTTGCCCGCAGCCGGAAAGCCTCTGGCCGCCTGCAAACCGGCCTGATGACGTTCCTGCCGCCGCTGGTGTTTGCCCTGTTCTACCCGCAGGGATTTGTGATGGCGCTGGGCTATGCGGGCGTTGCGCTGGCGGTGCTTGCCCTGTTGGTGCCGTCGATGCTGGTGTGGCAAAGCCGCAAACAGCATGCGGAGGCGACGTGGCGCGTGGCGGGCGGTAAGCCGCTGCTGGGGCTGGTCTTTGCCTGCGGGATCGCGGTGATTGTTATTCAGTTCCTGATTACCGTCGGCCTGCTGCCGGAAGTCGGTTAACGCTCTCGATATTCACGCGGGGCATTCGTCCCGCGTTCTTCATTTTTTCTGCTAATTCCCCGCTAAATCATCAGGATTTTGGACATAAAACCAGTAATTATGTAAGCAGAGTTAATATTGTAAATGCTAATTATTGTTATTATCATCTTAATTCCCATTATAAAATCGCTTCAGTTCAGATAAACAACATCATGAATCGCATTCCTTTTGGTTCTACTTTCGTTCGCCAGGCACTTGTTAATTCAAAATTATTAATCATTTCAACCTTCATCGTTGGTGCTCCGGCTTTCGCCGCCGACAAACCGAAGGAAGACACCTTAACCGTGGTCGCTACCGCGAACCCGGACGGCTCACCAACCAGCTATACCCAGGATGACTCTACCATCGCCTCCCGCAGCAAGACGCCGCGCAGCGAGATTCCGCAGTCCGTTAGCGTGGTCACGCCGCAGGTGATTGACGACTACGCGGTGACCTCGGTCAATGACGCGATGAAGTTCGTCAGCGGCGTCACGCAGAGTAATACTCTCGGCGGCATCGAGGACGGTTTTGTCAAACGCGGGTTCGGCTCGAACAGCGATGGCTCCGTGTTTATTGACGGGGTGCGCAGCAACCAGGGCCTGGCGATGGATTCCAGCATCGACCATGTTGAGGTGCTGAAAGGCTCAGCCTCCCTGCTCTACGGCATCCTGAATCCCGGCGGCGTGATTAACCTCGTCAGCAAGAAACCGCAGTACACCTGGAACACCCACGTCAGCGGCACCAGCAGCAGCAACGGCGGCGGGTCCGGCATGGTTGACGTCACCGGCCCGCTCGGCAACGGCTTCGCCTTCCGACTGGTCGCCGAACGCCAGCATGAGGATTACTGGCGGAATTTCGGCACCGACGAACACACGCTGATTGCCCCGTCGCTCAGCTGGTACGGTGACAAAGCCTCTTTCAATATCAGCTACGTAGAATATAAGTTTGATATTCCGTATGACCGCGGCACGGCGTTTATCAACGGCAAACCGCTCAACATTCCTTACGACCGCCGCATTGACGATTACGCCAACCATGCCTGGGGCAAAAACAAACGCCTGACGACCAACTACTCGTACAAGCTGGATGACACCTGGGAAACCAACCTGAACTACGCCTGGATGCAGCGCCGCTACGACAGTAACGAAGTGCGTGCCACGGCGGTCGATCCTAACAGCGGCCTGGTTTCCCGCCGCGCGGATGCTAACCGCGGCTTTAACCACCAGACGGATTACGCGTCCTGGGACATCAGCGGCAGCCCTGAACTGCTGGGCATGACCCATGACATCACGCTGGGCGCGGATTACGAGCAAAACGAAACCTACAAGAAGTATTCGTATCGTGGGAAGGTGACGAAAACCTTCAATATGTATAACCCGGTGTACGGCGTCTCGCCGGTCACCAACGGCAGCACCTATAGCGATTCCAACAGCAACCTGCGCACTAATCTCTACAGCCGCTCCGTGTTTGCGAAAGACAGCATTCATCTGACTGACCAGTGGATTGCCGTATTGGGTGGCCGCCTGCAGCGCTATACCCAGACCTCCAGCGCCGGTTGGGTAAACCCGCAAACCACGCTGGAGGACCGGGGCAATGCCTTCCTGCCGCAGCTTGGCCTGGTGTACAAAATCGTGCCTGACGTGTCGCTGTACGGCAGCTACAGCAAGTCGTTCACCCCTTCCACGCAAACGGACGACAACGGCAACGTAGCGTCCACCGAAAAAGGGACGACATGGGAAGTGGGCGCGAAATGGCAGATGGCACCTCGCCTGACCAGCAGCCTGGCGCTCTACCGCATTGATGAAAAAGACATGTCGATCTTTATCAACGGCGTGACCCGCAATATCCCGAAAGCGCGCTCCACCGGTGCGGAATTAGAGCTTAACGGCGAAATTGCGCAGGACTGGAACCTGACGGCGAACTACAGCTATGACAAAACTGAGATCGTGGAAGATAACGTCAATCCGGTGAACGTCGGCAACCGCCTGGTAAATGCCCCGACGACCATGGGCGGACTTTACCTCAGCCACACCCTGCGTTTCTCCTGGCTGCCGGGTGAATTACGCCTGGGCGGCGGCGGGCGTTACGTCGGCAGCCGCGCGGGTGACCCGGAAAACAGCTTCACCATGCCGGCTTACACCGTGGCTGATGCGTTTGTGGCCTGGGACAGCAAGCTGCTGGGTAAAAATACCGAGCTGAAGCTGAACGTCAAAAACCTGTTCAACCGCGAGTACTATGAATCCAGTGCCGGTAACCTGCGCGTTATCGAAGGTGAACCGCGCACCGCTTATCTCTCCGCCAGCGTGGACTTCTGAGATGAAAAAGTCGCTGTTGCTCGCGGCCCTGCTGGCGCTTAGCGCCGGCAGTCAGGCCAAAACGATAACCGATATTCTGCAGCGTAAAGTTGAGGTGCCGGATAACCCGCAGCGCCTGGTCGTCGGCGAAAGCCGGATGATTTACACCCTCGCTTTGGTGGAGGACGGTAACCCGGCGAAGCGCGTCGTCGGCTGGCCTGCGGATCTGCAGCGTCTGGATCCGCAGACCTGGAACCGCTACACCGAAGCGTTCCCGGCTATCAAAGATATCCCGACTATCGGCAACAATAACTTCTCGCAGATAAGCGTGGAGAAGGTTATCGCCCTGCATCCAGACCTTGTGATTCTGCCGATCTACGCCAAAAAAGAGAGCAATCACGACAGCTTTCTTACCCAGCTGACGCAGGCGCATATTCCGGTGATTTACGTTGATTTCCGCGTCGATCAGCTGAATAACACCGTTCCCAGCCTGCGTATTCTGGGCGAAGCGCTAAACGACCAGCCGAAAACGGAAAAGTTTATCGCCTTCTATCAGCAGCACATGGCGAAGATTGCCCAACGCCTGGCTGAGGCTAAACCCGTGAAGCCGACGGTAATGTTGCAGCTGCATTTAGGGGATAAAAGCGACTGTTGCACCACCGTCGGGCGCGGCAACCTGGCGGATCTGCTGGCCTTTGCCGGTGGGGATAACATTGCCGTGAGCCGCTTCCCCGGCGTGTATGGCAAGATTTCCCCGGAAGCGCTGCTGACGGTGAACCCGGATATTTACATCGCCACCGGCAGCGCCGGGCCGGATCAAACAGACCGGTTGAAATTGGGGTCGGAAGTCACAGCCGTTCAGGCGCAGCAAAGCTTTACGCAGGTGCTTAGCCAGCAGAAAGTGATTTCTAATCTGAACGCTATCCAGAACGACAAAGCCTGGGCAGTCTGGCATAACTTCTACCTCTCGCCGTGGCATTTACTGGATGTTGAGTTCTTTGCCAAAACGTTCCACCCGCAGCTGTTTGCGGATATGGATCCGCAGCAAACGCTGGATGAGATGAACCAGCAGTTCCTGGTGGTGAAAGAAACGGGCACTTACTGGACGAAACTGAAGTAATCTGTGTGCGGGTCAGCCGCTCTGACCCGCCAATTTTACTAGTTGTATCTTTCATTCCTCAGGTAGACAGTAGTGAAAACCTGTTTCTTTCCATGAGGTGTCAATGCCAGACTCGTCCCCCGCTCAGCCCACGCTTCATCTTCTCTGCGGCAAAATTGCTGCCGGTAAATCCACCCTGAGCGCAAAGCTGATGGAAACGCCCGATACTATTCTGGTCAGCGAAGACAGCTGGCTCGCGGCGCTTTACGGCGAGCAAATGCAAAGCGTGGCGGATTATGTCGCCTGCTCAGGCAAACTGAAAAAAGCGCTAACGCCGCATCTTGTTTCCCTGCTGAGGAACGGGCTTTCGGTGGTGCTCGATTTCCCGGCGAATACGCTGGCAAACCGCCAGTGGATGAAGTCGATTGCGGATGAAGCCGGGGCAGATAATCGCCTGCACTATCTGGACGTGCCCGATGACGTTTGCCGGGAGAGATTACGCGCCCGCAACAGCAGCGGAACTCATGATTTTGCCGCTACGGACGCGCAGTTTGATTTGATTACCCGCTACTTCGTTGCGCCCGATGAGCGCGAAGGGTTGACGATAATCCGCTACCCATAAGGTGACATTGTCACCTTTTAAACTTGACTAAAGGCTGTAACCCGGTTTTTTCAGCAGCGAATCCATCTCCGGCGCAATCTGCGTATCCCACACTTCGGCTTTCCAGTTCGCCTGATCGATCATTTTCAGCGCCACGGACAGCGACTCGTCCTTCGAGCCGAAGTGCTTTTTCAGCACATCACACATTTCGCTGGCCACGGCCTGTTTTTGCTCTTCGGTCAGCTCACGAGGGAAACATTTGATTTCGATATGCGGCACGGTGATTCTCCTTTTTGTTGTTGAACAGTAGTTTTACTGCTTCACAGGGGGATCGGGCAAGCGGCGGGTAAAAGAAAGGCCAGTTTCACTGGCCTTGAAGGGTTACTGGATTTTTCGCGCCGGCGCTTTTCTGACCGGCGACTGTTCCGCTTTGTAATAGCTGGCGGTGCTGCGCGGCAGCGGCGCTTTGCCGCGAATCGCATCGGCAATTTTTTCACCGATCATAATGGTGGTGGCGTTCAGGTTGCCGGTAATGATCTGCGGCATAATTGAAGCATCCACCACGCGCAGCCCCTGCAGGCCGTGAACCCGGCCCTGCTCGTCCACCACGGCCATGTCGTCGTGCCCCATTTTACAGCTGCCGCACGGGTGAAAAGCGGTTTCCGCATGGTTACGCACAAACTCATCCAGCTGTTCGTCCGTCTGGCAGTCAACGCCGGGGCTGATTTCGCGGCCACGGTATTTATCCAGGGCTGGCTGCTGCATGATCTCACGAGTAATACGAATCGCGTCGCGGAACTCCTGCCAGTCCTGTTCGTGAGACATATAGTTGAACAGAATACTCGGGTGCTCGTGAGGGTCGCGCGATTTCAGCTTCACGCGGCCCCGGCTTGGGGAACGCATAGAGCCGACGTGGCACTGGAAACCGTGCTCTTTCACCGCGTTTGAGCCGTTGTAGTTAATCGCCACCGGCAGGAAGTGATACTGAATATTAGGCCAGCTAAATTCTTCGCGGCTGCGGATAAAGCCCCCCGCTTCAAACTGGTTGCTCGCGCCTACGCCGGTGCCGTTAAACAGCCACTCTGCACCGATTTTTGGCTGGTTGTACCATTGCAGCGCCGGGTAAAGCGACACCGGTTCTTTGCATTCGTATTGCAGGTACATTTCCAGATGATCCTGCAGGTTTTCGCCCACGCCCGGCAGGTCATGAACAACAGGGATCTCAAGGCTTGCCAGGAATTCTGCATCGCCCACCCCAGAGCGCTGCAGAATTTGTGGCGAAGCAATCGCGCCGGCGCTCAGCAAAACTTCTTTGCGCGCTTTGGCCACGGAATGCACCGGGCTATCGTTCACCAGGTATTCCACGCCTACCGCACGCAAATTATCAAAGATAATGCGGTCAGTGGTTGCATGGGTCACGATGGTCAGGTTTTCCCGGCGCTTTGCTTCATCTAGATAACCACGGGCGGTACTGGCGCGGCGGCCTTTCGGCGTCACGGTACGGTCCATCGGGCCAAAGCCTTCCTGCTGATAGCCGTTCAGATCGTCCGTTCGCGGATAGCCCGCCTCAACGCCCGCTTCGATCATCGCGTGAAACAGCGGGTTGTTGCCCTGCTTCGGCGTCGTAACGGACACCGGGCCTTCGCCGCCGTGATAATCGTTGGGGCCGATATCGCGGGTTTCCGCTTTGCGGTAGTACGGCAGGCAGTCCAGATAGCTCCAGTTCTCCAGGCCCGGCATCGATGCCCAGTTGTCGAGATCCATCGCGTTTCCACGGATGTAACACATGCCGTTGATCAAGGATGAGCCGCCGAGCCCTTTGCCTCGCCCGCACTCCATACGGCGGTTGTTCATATACGGCTCGGGGTCGGTTTCATAGGCCCAGTTGTAGCGCTTGCCCTGCAGCGGGAACGCCAGTGCCGCGGGCATTTGGGTGCGGAAATCAAAGCGGTAGTCCGGGCCGCCTGCCTCAAGCAGCAGGACGGTGGTATCGGGATCTTCCGTTAAACGTGCAGCTAGAACATTACCTGCGGAACCCGCTCCAATAATGATGTAATCAAATTCCATTCATCCTCCTCAGGTGGGGTTAAAAGATTGAGTGATAGGTGCCCATCTCCAGTTGGATTGACTTAACTTGCGTATAGCTTTGCAGCGTCATCAGGCCATTTTCGCGACCAATGCCGGAATGCTTGTAGCCGCCCACCGGCATTTCCGCCGCCGACTCTCCCCAGGTATTAATCCAGCAAATCCCGGCCTCAAGCTGGTGAATTACGCGGTGCGCACGAGTGAGGTCGTTCGTGACTACGCCCGCCGCCAGGCCATAATCCGTGTCGTTAGCGCGGCGAATCACTTCCTCTTCTGATTCGTAGCTAAGGATCGACATTACCGGCCCGAAGATTTCTTCGCGGACGATAGTCATCTCATCCCGGCAGTCGGTGAATACCGTGGGCGCAACCCAGGCACCGTTATCAAACCCATCTCCGCGCAGCTTGTCGCCACCGCACAGCAGCGTCGCGCCTTCTTCACGGCCGGATTCGATGTAGCGCAGGACGTTTTCG
Source organism: Cedecea sp. VD22 (assembly GCF_037150195.1). Lineage (NCBI taxonomy): Bacteria > Pseudomonadati > Pseudomonadota > Gammaproteobacteria > Enterobacterales > Enterobacteriaceae > Cedecea > Cedecea sp. VD22. The sequence goes on along the minus strand of NZ_JBBCPX010000002.1, from coordinate 210,590 downwards.
CGGTGCGGGAAGCTGACCAGCGGCCCAAAGTTGGTGTGCGGGTCCATTACGTCACCGGCACGAATGCGGCCCACGCGCGCCACAATTTTCTGCTCAAACTCGGCTTTCAGCGCCGCAGGGATGAAAACGCGAGTACCGTTGGTACAGACCTGGCCGGAGCTGTAGAAGTTGGCCATCATCGCGATGTCCGCCGCCAGGTTGAGATCGGCGTCATCAAAGATAACCAGCGGAGATTTACCGCCCAGCTCCATCGTGACCTGTTTCAGCGTGGTACCGGCGGCATTCGCCATCACCTTTTTGCCGCTGGCTACGCCGCCGGTGAAGGAAACTTTGGCAATGCCAGGGTGTTCCGTCAGCAGTTGGCCCGTTTCTGCGCCAACGCCTGGTAGCACGCTAAAGACGCCGTCCGGCAGCCCGGCTTCGGTATAAATTTCTGCCAGCTTAAGTGCGGTAAGCGGCGTCACTTCGCTCGGTTTGAAGATCATCGCGTTGCCAGCCGCCAGCGCAGGGGCAGACTTCCAAAGCGCAATCTGAATCGGGTAATTCCATGCGCCGATCCCGGCCACAACGCCCAACGGCTCCCGGCGGGTGTAGACGAATGAGGTATCCCGCAGCGGGATCTGCTGGCCTTCCAGGGTGGTTGTCAGCCCGGCATAATATTCCAGCACGTCTGCACCAGTGACGATATCGACGGCGGAGGTTTCGCTGAAGGCTTTGCCAGTGTCTAGCGTTTCCAGCTCGGCCAGCTCATCGTTACGCTCGCGCAGAATGTCGACCGCGCGGCGCAAAATGCGTGCACGCTCAACGGGCGTTTTTGCTGCCCATATTTTCTGCCCTTTCTTCGCCGCAGCCACGGCGCGGTCAACGTCTTCCCGGCCAGCAGCCTGAACGACCGCCAGCACTTCGCCGTTAGCCGGGTTGATGGTTTCGAAAGTTTTACCGCTGAGCGCATTCACGTAAGCGCCGTCGATATAGAGCTTTTGTTCACCCAATCGGGACATGATTTTTCCTCGCTAAATTAGCTTTTCACCGCAGTAAGATGCTGGTTGATGAATTGCGTGGTCAGTACGCTCGCCGCTTTGCGGTCAAACGGTTTGCCGCTTAGGGCCGCCCGCAGCCAAAGGCCGTCTATCAGCGCCGCGAGGCCATAGCCCGCCAGCCGGGCTTCCTCCTGCGGCAGCTCGCGCCTGAATTCGGCGGTGAGCGTGGATAACAGGCGGCGGCTGCTCACCTGCTGTAACCGGTAGAGCATCGGCTGGTGCATGCTGCTGGCCCAAAATGCCAGCCAGGCTTTCATCGCCGCGCTGTGCGTTTGTGTCTCGTCAAAATTTCCGTCCACGATGGCGCACAGCCGCCGTTCGGCAGAAGCGCCAGGTAAAGCTTTCAGTCGCCCCACCACCGCATCGCGGAGCTGGGCGGTGACGTCCCGCATGGTGGCCTCCAGCAGGCCGTTTTTATCCTGGAAGTAGTGGCTGATGATGCCGGTCGAGACCCCGGCCCGGCGGGCAATTTGCGCCACCGTGGCATCATGCATGCCGACCTCATTTATGGCGTTTAATGTGGCGTCGATGAGCTGTCTTCGCCTTATCGGCTGCATACCTTTTTTTGGCATCGCCCTGCTCCATTCATCAATAATTGTTATCTATTTAAGCGTTTATTGATTGAACGTTCAATATAAAATGTGTATTAATTGTTACGCAATGACGTGAAAACAGAGAAACACTCGCGTTCCAGACAATAAAAACGAGGATTTTATTTGAATAAATTCAATGAATTAAATTTAATCATCAATGTAAGACCATAAATTGATTATGGAATTGTTAAAAAGCAATCTCACCTGCATTCACAAGAAAAACTTAACTGCTCATCTGAGTAGTCACCGTTACTTAACCTGAGGTAATCGATGACGAGTCCCGTTACTGCTCCTGCTACCAGTGAAAAAGACAAAATCAACCCGGTGGTGTTCTACACGTCCGCCGGGCTGATTTTGTGCTTTTCCCTGATGACCATTTTTTATAGCGATTTCTCCGCGAATCTGATTAGCCACACGCTAAGCTGGGTCTCCTCCCGCTTCGGCTGGTACTACCTGCTTGCCGCCACGCTCTACATCGTGTTTGTGGTGTTTATCGCCTGCTCACGCTTCGGTTCTATAAAGCTCGGGCCGGAACAGTCCAAGCCCGAATTCAGCGTGCTGAGCTGGGCGGCGATGCTGTTTGCCGCCGGGATAGGCATCGACCTGATGTTCTTCTCCGTTGCCGAGCCGGTGACGCAATATATGCAGCCGCCGGAAGGTGCCGGACAAACCATTGAGGCGGCGCGCCAGGCGATGGTCTGGACGCTGTTCCACTACGGCCTGACCGGCTGGTCGATGTATGCGCTGATGGGCATCGCGCTGGGCTATTTCAGCTACCGCTATAATCTGCCGCTGACGATTCGCTCGGCGCTGTACCCGATCTTCGGCAAGAAAATTAATGGCCCGATTGGGCACACGGTGGATATCGCGGCGGTGATCGGCACGATTTTCGGTATTGCCACCACGCTGGGGATCGGCGTTGTGCAGCTGAACTACGGGCTGAGCGTGCTGTTTGATATCCCGGACAGCCTGGGTGCTAAAGCGGCATTGATCGTTCTGTCGGTGATTATCGCCACTATTTCGGTCACCTCCGGCGTGGATAAAGGTATTCGCGTGCTTTCCGAACTGAACGTGGCGCTGGCGCTGGGCCTGATCCTGTTCGTGCTGTTTATGGGCAATACCGAATTTCTGCTCAACGCGCTGGTGCTGAACGTGGGCGATTACATCAATCGCTTTATGGGCATGACGCTAAACAGCTTTGCGTTCGACCGCCCGGTGGAATGGATGAACAACTGGACCCTGTTCTTCTGGGCCTGGTGGGTGGCGTGGTCGCCGTTTGTCGGCCTGTTCCTGGCGCGTATTTCACGTGGCCGTACCATTCGTGAGTTCGTGTTAGGCACGCTGATTATTCCGTTTACCTTTACGCTGCTGTGGCTTTCGGTGTTCGGCAACAGCGCGCTGTACGAAATCATTCACGGCGACGGCACCTTTGCCCAGGAAGCGATGGCGCACCCGGAGCGCGGCTTCTACAGCCTGCTGGCGCAGTATCCCGGCTTCACCTTTAGCGCTTCGGTGGCGACGATCACCGGCCTGTTGTTCTACGTCACCTCGGCGGATTCCGGCGCGCTGGTGCTGGGGAACTTCACCTCTAAGCTGAAGGACATTAACAGCGATGCGCCCAACTGGCTGCGTATCTTCTGGTCCATTGCGATTGGCCTGCTGACAATGGGGATGCTGATGACCAACGGCATTTCCGCGCTGCAGAACATGACGGTGATTATGGGCCTGCCCTTCAGCTTCGTGATCTTCTTCGTGATGGCTGGGCTGTATAAATCGCTAAAAATTGAAGATTACCGCCGCGTTAGCGCCAGTCGCGACACCGCGCCGTATATGATGACCGCGCAGGATCGTCTTGGCTGGAAAAAACGCCTCTCCCGGCTGATGAACTACCCCGGCACGCGTTATACGCAGAAGATGATGGATACCGTTTGCTACCCGGCGATGGAAGAGGTTTCTCAGGAACTGGAACTGCGCGGCGCGAAGGTCGAACTTTCCGTTGAGCCACCGCTGCCGGATGAGAAGCTGGGGCACCTTGAACTGCGGGTGCATATGGGCGACGAACAAAACTTTGTCTACCAGATTTGGCCGCAGAAGTATTCGGTGCCGGGCTTTACCTACCGCGCCCGCAGCGGGAAGTCGACCTATTACCGGCTGGAAACTTTCCTGCTGGAAGGCAGCCAGGGCAATGACCTGATGGACTACAGCAAAGAACAGGTGATCATCGACATTCTCGATCAGTACGAACGCCACCTGAACTTTATCCACCTGCACCGCGAGGCGCCGGGGAACAGTATCACGTTCCCGAACGTGTAGGGGTTAGCACATCTTCTTATACGCGGCGGGCGTGATGCCCATTCGGCGCACAAACGCCCGCCGCAGCGTATCCACTCCGGAAAACCCGCTGGCGGCGGGTATCGCTTTTACCGGCAGCTCGCCGGACTCCAGCAGCTGCCTCGCCTTTGCCACTTTTTCGGCCTCCAGCCACTCGCCCGGCGTGATCTGTATTTCCTGATGAAACAGGCGCGTTAAATGCCGCACGCTGAGGTGAATATGTGCCGCCATCTGCTGGACCGTGGTCACCTCCGCTATGTTGGCGAGGGTCCAGCGCTGGAGATCCTGCAGCGCGCTGCGGCCGCTGAGCGAGGTCTTTTGCTCGCGGATGAAGTGGTTCTGGTTTACTGGCCGCTTGAAGAACATCACCAGATTAGCCGCTACGTCCTGCGCGACTTCCCGGCCCAGATCCTCTTCCACCAGCCTTAACGCGAGATCCAGCCCGGATGTCACGCCTGCCGCCGTGCGTAACGCCCCATCCATGATGTACAGCGCGTCGGCGCTAACTTCCGTTTCGGGGTAATGGGCGGCTAAAAGCGATGCAGCTGACCAGTGGGTAGTGACTTTCCTGCCTTTTAATAAGCCCGTTTGTGCCAATAAAAGTGCGCCGGTACAGACGGAGCCAAAGCGGCGGCTCTGGGTACAAAGCGCGATCATTTTTTTGCCCTGTTCGGCGCTAAGCGTTCTGCCTGCCGCATCCGGCGCACCGGCGACCAGAAATGTGGTTTCCCGCCCGCCCGCCGTGCTTTCCAGCACATCGTCAGCCAGCAGTTTAACCCCGGATGAAGCGACAATTGTCGGGTCTTCCAGCGCAACAATTCGTGAGTGATAAACCTCGCGGCACAGCACGCGGTTTGCTTCGGCAAACACGTCCAGCGGCCCGGAAACATCCAACAGTTGAACGCCCGGCACCGCCAGGATCAGGATTTGATGCGCCATTCTCTTCTCCACGTCGCGAACTGCGGCATAAGTCTTAAATCGTCGTTATGCGACTATTCAAGACATTTCAACGGAGGCCTATGCTACTCCAACACCAACATGAGGAGAAAGAGATGAGCTTAAAAATTAACGGCATCGCCATGCCTGACACCAAAATGGCGCGGGAAGCTACCCAACTGGTCCGCGACACCGAATCAGATTTACTTTTCCACCACTCCAGCCGGGTTTACTACTGGGCGGCGCTGGCCGGGCAGCGACGTGAACTTAAGGTTGATCATGAGCTGCTGTACATCGGCTGTATGTTCCACGATATGGGGCTGACCCACGAACACTGCAGCTGCGACAGGCGCTTTGAAGTGGACGGCGCGTTTGCCGCACAGGATTTTATGCGTCAGTACGGCGTTAGCCAGGCGGATATCGACAAAGTGTGGACGGCGATTGCCCTGCACACGACACCGGGTATTCCTGAGTTTATGGCGCCGGAAATTGCGCTGGTCACGGCTGGTGTGGAAATGGATGTGCTTGGGATTGATTACGACAAATTCAGCGCGGAACATCGCGAGCAGGTGGTGAAACTACATCCTCGCCCTGCGGCATTCAAGGAAGAAATTATTCAGGCATTTTACGACGGGATTAAAAACAAACCAGCCACCACGTTTGGCAACGTGAAGGCCGATGTCATTCGGGATAAAGAGCCTGCGTTCGAGCCGCTGAACTTCTGCAGTATTATTCGCGCTTCCCGCTGGGCGGGTTAAGCAACGTCAGGCGGGTGGCTTAGGGGTCACCTGCCCTGCACGGCGGCAAGCGAATCAAGCCCGGTGCCAGGCTGCGGATCGTGAGCAAAAGCGCCAATAACCATAAGAGAAAGGATAATTGCCAGAAAGATGTTTTTCATAACCTGTATTAACCGCTGAGCCGCCTGATGAGAACCGCCGATATGCTAAAAGAAAAAGGCTCAAATTGATAAAGGAAATTTTCAAAGTAACGTCAATTTTTGAATATTCCTCATATTATTCGGCCTTTTACCCTTGCATTGGTTTTGAAACAAGATATATCCGCTATCTACGCGCGTACCGTTGCTATTTTATTTCGAGTTTTGGGGTGTAGCTTTGCGATCCAGACGGATCGCCGCAGCGCGCTGGCACGAACTGCGGCGTCAAAGTGGACAGGTCAGGCTGGTTTTATCACGCCAATCCGTACCAGCATCGCCGAAAACTCTTCGAGACTGATGCCATGGCGCGGATGGTCGAAGCGCAAATTGAAGTTTTTCTGGAGCAGATCATAAACGTCTTGTGCACGGGTAAAGACCGGTGCGTTTTCCCCGGCGCTGTAGAGCGTATTTTTTTCGCCATTGGCCTTGTACAAACTCAGCGTCAGGCAGTGACGGAAGTGCGACTGCGGCCACGTTGCCACGTAGTGGTTCCCGGCTTCGTAATCAGAGTCGTACTGCGGTTCGAGGCTAAAACGATACAGGTTAATCACCTTGTCGGCGTCATGGAATTTCAGCAGCCAGTCGTGGTCAACACGTTCGAAACTGTACACGCCATGCGTCGTCTGCTGCATTTCACCGGCCACCAGACGAACCGGTTCAGGCAGCGTTTTACCGCCGAAGCCGACGTCAGCGATCCAGTCCTGGCCGTCGACGGTCACTTTCGTGAGGCGATGCGTCCTCGCGGGCATCTGCGGCGGGTTGGCCAGCAGCACGCGGGCCGCTAAGTTCTCCACCTCAAAGCCAAGCTCGGCGAGAACATTGCGGAACAGGCCATTTTGCTCAAAACACCAGCCGCCGCGCCCGGCCACGACCAGCTTATCAAAGACGCTTTCGTCGTCGATATGGAGCGTTCTGCCGAGCAAAACGTCCAGATTCTCAAACGGAATAGTGCAGGCGTGCGCCAGATGCAGCGCACGTAACGTTTCTACGGTGGCGCTGCGCGGCCCGTGATAGTTAATACGGTCGAAATAGAGCCCCAAATCTACTGCCATTTTGCTGATTCCCTGCTGCGAATGAATGGCCTCACTATAAATGCGGAGGCCGGCAGGCAGATGATCGTTCGTGCTTTAAAGCATGCCGTTTCTGCCCAACACTTTATTGAGCTGCGGCAGCGCACGAACCTGATTCGCCACGGCGGCAAGCTTAGGCGTGTGTTGGTCAAACCAGGCCTGCCGGGGCCGCCAGCGGGTCATCGCCGGCAGATACAAATCCAGCAGCGTCAGCCGTTCGCCAAAAATATAGGGGCCAGCACCGAGCTGCGTTTCAAACCACAGCCACAGCGACTCGCGGTAGCGGTAAAGGTTTTCGGTGAGGACCGTGGCCTCTTCTTCTACCCAGCGTTCACCGTAATCGCCGTAGGTGAAGGTGGGATAAACGTTGGCCACAATCCAGATAAGCAGGCGGTAAAACTGCTGCCGCTCAGGCGTGCCAATGGGCGGGGCATACTGCGGGTGACGATCGAGGATCCAGAGCGCGATGGCCGCGCTTTCGGTCAGCACTTCTCCGTTTTCCAGCACAAGGGTTGGCACCTGCGCCAGCGGATTAATCTCCAGCAGCCGATCCCGCATTGGCCCCGCTGTATCAAACCCATCAACGTCGATGAATTTGTAAGGTTCCTCAACCAGCGTTAGCATCAATTCAGTAATGGCCGACCCAAAACTCGACACGCCATACAGTTTGTACATAAGTTTCTCCCGGCTTTCGCGTTATGTGTAGAATAGCCGCCCTACCAGCGTCTGCGAGAAGGAAGCCTGCAATGAAAGCGAAATCTGTGACACTGTACGATGTTGCCGAGCTGGCAGGCGTGTCGTATCAAACCGTTTCGCGAGTGATCAACCAGGCTTCGCACGTTTCGGCGAAAACGCGGCAAAAAGTTGAAGCCGCGATGAAAGCGCTGAACTATGTCCCTAATCGCGTAGCGCAGCAGCTGGCGGGGAAACTCAGCCAGACGCTTGGCCTGGCGACCACCACCCTTTCCCTGCATGCCCCTTCGCAGATTGCGGCGGCGATAAAATCCAAAGCCGGTGAGCTGCAGTTCAACGTAATGATTTCGATGGTTGAACAGCCCGGTGTTGACGCGGCCTGCGCCGCCGTGAATAGCCTGCTTGCCCAGCGCGTTGACGGGCTGATTGTGAACATTCCGCTGGAAGCGGCGGAGGTGGCAGCCGTGCAGGCGGCCTGCGGCGATGTTCCCGTGTTGTTCCTTGATGTTTCGCCGGAGGTTTCGGCTAATCATATTGTTACCGACGCCGCTTCAGGCGCCGATCTTGCTGTGGAGCATCTGGTCACACTGGGGCATCGCCATATTGCCTTGCTTGCTGGCCCTGAAAACTCGGTCTCAGCCCGGCTGCGGCTTGAAGGCTGGCAGCGAACGCTAGCGGAGCATCAGCTTGCGCCTGCGGCCTTTCTGCGTGGGGACTGGAGTTCTCTGTCAGGCTACCAGCAGGTTAGCCAGCTTTTACGCGACGATCAGAAGCCGACGGCAATTCTTGTGGCTAACGATCAAATGGCGCTGGGCACCCTGCGTGCCATTCACGAAGCCGGGTTCGTGGTGCCGCATGACATTTCCGTTATTGGTTTTGATGACACCGAAGATAGCGCCTGTTTTCTTCCCCCGTTGACGACCATCCGGCAGGACTTCCGGCTGCTAGGCGAAGCCAGCGTGAACGGCATGGTGGCGCTTATTCATCAGGGCGGTGAATTAGCGGCGCTGCAGCCTGTCAGCCTCGTAGAACGCAAAACGACAGCCGCACCGGGTAGCCTGATGCAGCCCACGGCGGCACAGCTGGCCGACGAGCTTTCCCGCCTCGCGCAGCAGATTTCGCGCCTGAAATAAAACCGGGGTTCTTTGTGAGGCCCATCACCGAATACGGCGTGATGGCTTTACTCCTGAACAACTCACGCTAAATTGTGAGCGAATAACAATCACCTCGCAGGTGCATCACTATGACCAATATTTCACCTTCGCTCCATGCCACGCTGGCCCGCCGCGACTGGGAATCCCCCGGCGTGACCCAGCTTAACTCGCTGGCGGCTCATCCCCCGTTTTCCAGCTGGCGTTCGCTGGAAGATGCCAGGGATGATAAGTGCTCACCGTCGCGGCGATCCCTTTACGGTGAATGGGCGTTTAGCTATTTCCCTCGCCCCGAAGCGGTGCCGGAGAGCTGGATCAGCGAAGACCTTCCTGAAGCCGACGCTATTCTCGTCCCGTCGAACTGGCAAATGCTGGGCTACGATGCGCCTGTTTATACCAACATCACCTACCCGATTCCGGTCAACCCGCCTTTTGTACCGCAAGACAATCCCACCGGTTGTTACTCGCTCACATTTGAAGTCGATGAAACCTGGCTGACGAGCGGGCAAACGAGGATTATTTTTGATGGCGTAAACTCCGCCTTTCATCTGTGGTGCAACGGCATCTGGATCGGCTACGCCCAGGACAGTCGTCTGCCCTCCGAATTTGATCTCAGCGCCGGGCTAAAACCCGGCTGCAACCGTATTGCGGTGATGGTGCTTCGCTGGAGCGACGGCACGTATCTGGAAGATCAGGATATGTGGCGCATGAGCGGTATTTTCCGCGATGTTTCGCTGCTGCATAAGCCGGAAACTCGCCTTGCCGACGTGCAGTTGCAGACCGATATTAACGAAGATTTTTCACGCGGTGAGCTGCGGGCGTTAGTCAAACTTGAAGGTCAGAACATCAGCGCCTGCGAAGTGCTGGTACAGCTCTGGCGCGGCGAGACATTGCTGGCGGCGAAACTGCAGTCTATCGGCAGTGAGATTATTGACGAACGCGGGGCTTATCACGACCGCACTACCCTGCATCTGCCGGTTGAACAGCCGCTGTTGTGGAGTGCGGAAGTGCCGAATCTCTATCGCGCCGTGGTTGTCCTGCAGCAAGGCAATGCGCTTATCGAAGCCGAAAGCTATGACGTTGGCTTCCGTAAAGTGGAGATTACCGGCGGGCTGCTGAAGCTCAACGGCAAACCGCTGCTTTTGCGCGGCACTAACCGGCACGAGCATCACCCGGTCAACGGCCAGGTGATGGAGGAAGAAACAATGCGGCGCGATATCCTGCTGATGAAGCAGAATAACTTCAACGCCGTGCGCTGCTCGCATTATCCCAATCACCCGCTGTGGTACAGGCTGTGCGACTTTTACGGCCTTTATGTTGTGGATGAAGCCAATATTGAAACCCACGGCATGGTGCCGATGAACCGCCTGAGCGACGATCCGACGTGGCTGCCAGCAATGGTCGAGCGCGTGACGCGCATGGTGCAGCGCGATCGCAATCATCCGTCCATTATCATTTGGTCGCTCGGCAACGAGTCCGGGCACGGCAGCAATCACGATGCCCTCTACCGCTGGATAAAATCCAACGATCCCACGCGGCCAGTGCAGTATGAAGGCGGCGGCGCGGACACGGCGGCCACCGACATTATCTGCCCGATGTATGCCCGGGTGGATCAGGATCAGCCCTTCCCGCAGGTGCCAAAGTGGTCGATAAAGAAATGGCTGGGGCTGCCTGAAGAAAGCCGCCCGCTGATTCTGTGCGAATACGCCCACGCGATGGGCAACAGCCTGGGCGGGTTCAGTAAATACTGGGAGGCATTTCGCCAGCATCCACGGCTGCAGGGAGGTTTTGTCTGGGACTGGGTCGATCAGTCGCTGATAAAACATGATGAAAGCGGCCAGCCCTGGGCCGCCTACGGCGGTGATTTTGGCGACAGGCCAAACGATCGGCAGTTCTGCATGAACGGCCTGGTCTTCGCCGACCGCACGCCGCATCCGGCGCTGCATGAAGCGAAACATGCGCAGCAGTTCTTCCAGTTCCGCCTGTTGGCGGACAACGGACTGGAAGTTACCAGCGAGTACCTGTTCCGCCATAGTGATAACGAACGGCTGGTCTGGACGCTGAAACTCGAGGGTGAAGTGCTCGCCAGCGGTGAACTGGCGCTGGACCTGGCCCCAGAACAAACCCGCGTGCTTCAGCTTCCGCTGCCGGAGATTACGCGCCCCGGTGCTGTCTGGCTCAATGTCGACGTACGGCAGGTACAAGCCACCTCATGGAGTGAGGCCGGGCATTGTTGCGCTCGGGTGCAGTGGCAGTTGCCGTCCACGTTAGTCAGGCCCACAACTCTCCCCGGCGGTTCAGCGCCGTTGCTGCAAATGGACGACAGGCACGCCGATGTGTTCCACGGCGATCAGCACTGGCGCTTTGAGCGTAGAAGCGGCCTGCTTTGCCAGTGGTTTAGCCATCAGCAGCCTACGCTTCTCCGGCCGCTACAGGATAATTTCACACGGGCACCGCTGGATAATGACATCGGCATCAGCGAGGCCGCACATATCGATCCTAATGCCTGGGTGGAGCGCTGGAAGGCCGCAGGCATGTACGACCTGACGCCGGAACTGCTGAGTTTCGACGTTGACAGGCTGGGCAACGCGGTGCTGGTTCGCACCGTCCACAGCTGGCAGGGTAACGGTAAAACGCTGTTTATCAGCCGCAAAAGCTATCTCATCGACAGCGAGGGCGTGCTGCATATTACGGTGGATGTGGACATTGCCTTCGGCACGCCAGCCCCGGCGCGCATTGGCCTTTGCTGTCAGCTCGCGGATATTGAATCTGAGGTGAACTGGTTTGGCCGCGGCCCGCACGAGAACTATCCCGACCGCAAAAGCTCAGCGCTGATGGACCGTTGGACGCTGCCGCTGGCGGACATGTACACGCCCTACGTTTTCCCGAGTGAAAATGGCCTGCGCTGCGATACCTCGTCGCTTGAATACGGCAGCCACCGCTGGCGTGGGGCGTTTCACTTCAATCTCAGCCGCTACGGCCAGAAACAGCTGCAGGAAGCCACGCACCGGCATTTATTGAAAGAAGAAGAAGGCAGTTGGCTGAATATAGACGGCTATCATATGGGCGTGGGCGGGGACGATTCCTGGAGCCCGAGCGTCTCGCCGGAGTTTCTGCTCTCCGGGTCACATTATCACTACGCGGTTAGCTGGCAGAAAAAGTAGTCGAAAAGGCCGCCTGTTGTGCAGGCGGTCTTTACGCGTTCACATAACCACGAAGAGGGAAAAACCACGCTTTTCCCCTCTTCGTCAGCAACGTTAACGTGCCAGCCAGCCGCCGTCGACGGCAATGGTGTAGCCGTTCACGTAGTCTGACGCCGGTGACGCCAGGAACACAACCGGCCCCATCAGATCCGATGGGAGCCCCCAGCGCCCGGCCGGGATGCGATCCAGAATCTCACTACTGCGATCCGCATCCGCTCTTAACTGCGCGGTGTTGTTGGTGGACATATAGCCCGGCGCAATCGCATTGACGTTGATATTGTGTTTCGCCCATTCGTTCGCCATCAGGCGGGTGACGCCCATGACGCCGCTTTTGGACGCGGTATAAGAAGGCACGCGGATCCCGCCCTGGAAAGAGAGCATCGACGCAATATTGATGATTTTCCCCCCGCTTTTCTGCTTGATAAACTGCTTCGCCACCGCCTGAGAAAGGAAGAAAACCGTTTTGAGGTTCACGTTCATCACGTCGTCCCAGTCCTGCTCCGAAAACGCAAGGGCATCCTGGCGGCGAATAATCCCGGCATTGTTCACCAGAATATCTATCCGTCCAAAAACGGCGGCGGCGTCATCGGCCACGTTTTGCAGATTCTCATAGCGGCTCAGGTCGGCAGAGATATTCACAAAACGCCGCCCCAGCGCTTCAATTTGCTGGCGGGTTTCCGCCGGTTCTGCAATGTTAACACCAATAATATCGCAGCCCGCCTGCGCCAGGCCAACCGCCATGCCCTGCCCCAGCCCGGTATTACAGCCGGTCACCAGCGCCACTTTTCCTGTTAATGCAAACTGTTCTAAAACCATTGTGTTCTCCTTGTGAGCGCTAGCGATTCAGCGGATATCTTTCATGGCAATGTGGTCCATGTCGTCGAAGGTTAAATTTTCGCCGATCATGCCCCAAATAAAGGTGTAGCGTTTGGTTCCGACGCCCGAGTGAATGGACCAGCTCGGCGAGATCACCGCCTGCTCGTTGTGCAGGACGACGTGTCGAGTTTCCTGGGGTTTGCCCATCATGTGGAAGATGATGGTGTCTTCGTCCATGTCGAAGTAGAAGTAGACTTCCATGCGGCGTTCATGGGTGTGGCTGGGCATTGAATTCCAGTTACTGCCCTCTTCAAGCCGGGTCATGCCCATGCTGAGCTGGCAGGTGTCGAGTATCTCCGGCACCAGATACTTGCGAATGGTGCGCTTATTGCAGCTTTCCAGGCTGCCTAACGGCGCGGCCACCGTATCTGCGGCGGTAATGGTTCTTGTTGGATACGCGTGGTGGGCTGGCGCGCTGTTGTAGTAGAGTTTGGCGGGTGTAGCGCTGTCGACGCTTGCGAACGCCACATGCCTGGCGCCTTTCCCGATATACATCGCTTCTTCTTTTTCTACGCGGTATTCGGTGCCATCGACGGTAATCACGGCGGCCCCGCCTATATTAATCAGCCCCAGCTCACGGCGTTCGAGGAAATAGTTCACGCCAAACTGCTTACCGACTTCTTCGCCAATTGAAACGCTTTTATTTACCGGCATAATGCCGCCAATCACGATGCGATCAATATGGCTGTAGACCATCGTGTATTTATCGGCTTCGAAAATATTTTCAACTAAAAACTCTTTTCTAATCCCGGCGGTGTCCAGCGTTTTAGCGTGATCGCTGTGAATACTTTGTCTGATATCCATACATGACTCCTTAGTCTATATTGAATTTAACGCGAGTAAGCCCCTGGCGGGTATATGCCATAAAGGGAATAAGTTATTTAATCTGAATCTCAGGTATATATTTAGCTAAACAATTAAGGTGCGGGTTGTCTGGTGACAACAACCTCCTGGCTGGTCTTGCCTTTTTTAGCCTGCTTTGCCCAAAGCGCGGTCAGAATCGGGACAAGAAGAGAAGTGACAATCACGCTGGTGGCCACCAGGGCGGTAGCTGCCGGTGCCGCTGGCGCAAATTCTGGCACCATCTGAGCAATTAATACCGGCGTAGCCACGGCGGCACCCGCCGTACTTGAGGCCGCTATGCCTGCCGTGCCATCGTCGCCGCCGATGAATTTATCCGCAAGAATCAGTGGGATCCCGGTGACCACAATAACCACGAGACCCAGCAGGATCCCGGCAAGGCCGGTTTCGAAAATGACCTGCAGCTTAATGGTATTGCCGAGCGCAAAGGCGAAGAACGGAATCAGCGTTTGTACCGCGCCACCGAACATTTTACGCAGATCGGGATCAAGGTTACCCAGCACAAATCCTACCAGGAAAGGCAGCACGGCCCCGACAAACAGCTGCGGCTCTAAGGAGGCAATCCCGGCGGTGCCCAGTATCACCATTGTCATCAGCGGCCCGGACTCCAGCGACATCAGGACAAAGGCTCCGGCCTCTTCTTTGGAGCCGTACTGATTCATCAGCGCGGCATATAGCCCGCCGTTGGTCATGTCCATCGCCGCCACCAGCGCCAGGGTGGAGATACCTGCAAAGAGGCCGGCTTCAACGCCGCTCAGCGGCAGAAACGACCCGACGGCCATGGCGACAACCCAGGCGGTAGCAATCTTGGTCACCACCAGTACGCCGGATTTTTTCAGCATCGTCCCCGTGGCTTTGAGCTCAATCGACGCCCCCATACAAAAGAACCAAACGGCAAGGATCGGCACCGTGCCGGTAATCAACCCGTTGGTAAATGAGCCAAGGTATTTGCCGGTGCCCGGAGCAAAGGTGTTACACAGGGCACCTAAAAATAGCGGCACCAGCATTAATCCCCCGGGGATTTTGTCTATTGCCCTCTTAATTTGCATCTTTGTTTCCTCGATAAAAGAGTTAATCAATGGATTTTTTATTGCAAAACCCCAGACGTAAACCTCCGAGAATAATCCTCGGATAATTTACGACCTGGTTAATACAGGTTTACTATTTAGTTATGGGGCTGGACTTCAGGCCAAAGTTTAATGCATTTGATATTCTCTCAGTGGTTGCCAATAAATGACTTAAATACTCTTCTTTTTTGCCATGAGTAAATTGTGAAACCATTCCCGTCAGCCCGATGGCGCAAAGCACATTGCCTTTGACGTCAAATACCGGGGCAGAAATACAGCGGATTTCATTGATATTCTCACCATCGTCATAGGCCCAGCCCTGCTGCTTCACCAGGGCGAGATGCTCGATAAAACGCGACTTATCGGTGATGGTAGACTCTGTTTTCTTCACGAAAGTGGCCTTGGACAGAATCTGTTCAACCTGTTCGCCGGGTCGCCAGGCCAACAGAATTTTTCCCAATGAGGTACTGTGCAGCCGAATGCGCTTCCCTTCCCAGGACGTCAATATAATCGCCTGCGGCGACTGAATTTTGCTGAGGAAAAAGGCTTCATCACCTTCCATGATGCCCTGATGGCAGGTCAGCCCGGTGAGTTCGACCAGCTCGTGCAGGTAAGGAATGGCCTCGAGGCGAATGTCCAGCCCGCTTGCCGCCAGGCCCCCCAGCTCAAACAGATGCAGCCCGAGAGCGTAACGCCCGTCAACGCGCAGACGGAGCAGGTGCGTGGCGGACAGCACCTCCAGCAAATGGTGGGTGCTGCTTTTCGGGATAGCCAGTTGGGTACTGATTTCGCTAAAACTGGCGCTGCCTTTTTCCGCAATAAAATCAAGAATAGCCACCAGTCTGACGGCTGCCGGCGCTTTACTCTCTTTTAAATTCTCGGGAATATGCATATTTATTTCCATTCAGCGATTCGTTTTATATATAGAACGCTTTTTGTTTTATATATCGAACCTATTTCATAACGTGTTTTACGCTGCTTTTGTTTCATATATAGAACCTAGAGATTCATATGTGAAACGATATACAAAAATTAGCCTAAAAAACGTTATGTGATGCAACTTATTATTCTTGCCTGTTATTTATAACTTAAATGCGTGAAGCGGATCACAGTTCGTTATTTTACTGATATCTTTGTCTCCCGAGGGTGGCTATTTAATAAAAAAGACGTTCCCTCCCGCATTGAATAAAGGATGTTATATGATTGTTGGAAATATTAATGAATTAGGTTTGAATCCGTGGCTGCCGCCGAAAATAACCGAGGCATTGGATTATGTTTTGCAGAACATCAACGCTGAGTCTCATGCAGGGAAATACAATGTTGCGGGAGAGAATGTGTGGGTGATGGTCATGGAAGGGAATACCCGGTTAGCCGCTGAAGCCCTCCCGGAATATCATGAGAAATACCTTGACGTGCAAATTGTTTTGGCCGGACAGGAAGGTATGGCGTTTAGCCTCAAACCGCCGCATACGGAAGTCATGGAAGATAAACTGGCGGGGAGTGATATTGCTTTTATTAGAACGCCGGATGATGAAACTATGATTACTATGAATGCCGGGGACTTTATTATTTTCTATCCCGGCGAAGTACACAAGCCACTCTGCATGCTTAATGGCAATGCCGCTGCAGTCAAAAAAGCGGTCATTAAAATAGCGAAAAATTATTTGTAATATGCCCCGGGCATTCTGTCCCATGCAATGTCCGGGGGAATGAAATTAACGCGTCAGGCTAAAACTTTCGTCAATAAGGGCCAGGATTAATTCATCTGGTACCTTGTCAATTAATACCGTGACCCAATGCTCTTTGTTCATGTGATATGCCGGTAAAATTCCCGGCTGCATTCTCAGCGAGCCCACGGCGCCAGGCATCACTTTGACGTTGAGAATATCGACGACTTCATCGCTTTCCAGCCCCAGCTTTGCGGCGGAAATACTCAGCACCACGCCAAACCATTTCCGCTTGTAGCGATGGCGCAGCACGGCGTAGTCCTTAAACTTGTCCCACGGGTAGTCGGGCTCAACCTGATACCGGTCAAATACCACAGTGAACAGCGCTTCTCGTTGCATTGTTTTTCCTTCACGGCGTAGCCCGAAAACCTTATCCGGCTCGCGGCTAGTATAACCACAATTATTCGCAGCCGGTGCCAGGGTTAACTTTTTGCGGTGAGCGTTCTCTTGTCCGGGCTTATCACCAGCCAGACGGAGAAACAAACAATGACAGCCCCGATGATAAACGCTTCGCTAATGGTTTCATGCAAAATGAGGTAGCCCCACAACACGCCGAACGGGGGAATGAGAAAAGTCACCGTGAGGCTGCGTAACGGCCCGATATCGGCAATTAAGCGGAAGTAAAAAATATAGGCCACGGCGGTACAGAGGATCCCCAGACCCAGCACGCTGAGCCAGACATCGCCCTGCAGCCAGTTTATTACCGGACCGGTCGCCACGCTCCAGGCAAAGAACGGTAACAGGAAAAGCGTGGCCCCGATTTGGCTGCCGAAAGCGACGATTTTAGGGTCAAGCCCGCCTTTATTGGAGATCCAGCGGCGGGTTAAAAAGCCTGCCACACCGTAGCAACTCGTGGCCACCAGGCAGGCGATAATTCCGGCGATCTTCTCCCCGCTGGAGTGCGCATCCCCGACCGAAGTAATCACCATTATCCCTGCCAGGCCCAGCACTACGCCCAGCCATTTTCGCGCCGTTAATTTCTCACTAAAGAAGGAGAAGCCAATAATGGCGCCCATAAGCGGCGTGGTGGCGTTTAAAATGGCGGAGTATCCGGCAGGTAACCATTTTGCGGCGAGACAATACATAAAAAAGGGCAGCCCGGAGTTAATTGCGCCCAGAATAAGCGCCGAACGGAATTTCCCCTCAAAGCGGAAGGATGATCTCAGGGTGAAAAGAATCACCGCCAGCCCTGTACAGCCAAAAAACACCCTTAAAAAGGCCGTATTTACCGCCCCGAACTCTGGTGCCGCTATTTTCATAAAAAGGAAGCTGGCTCCCCACACCGCGGCAAGAAATAACAGCCGGATATAATCTGACACACGCATGCCTTCACCCTTCCCCATAAAATAAACGGTTGTTTATTATTTTGCTGGCTGAAACCCATTCAGCCAGCAAAACTTTAAACGAGCATCCGCGAAAGAAAAACCGTTTTCTGTTTGGGGAGAATTAGTTAGCAAGATTTAGGGGAAAGCAGACGACCCGCCAAACTCGAGATAAATTTTTGCCAGATTCTGGAGCTGGTTGAAGCGATTTTCATCCAGCAATAGCTCTGCCTGGCGGCGTTTCTCTTGGGCATCTAGCCAGAATGAGATACGCGCGGCGCCCTGGCGGTAACGTACCTCATTCAAGCGCTCAGACTTACGCGCAAGATCCAGCCCCTCCCGGAGTCTTATCTCCTGAGCCAGAAGCTGATCGCGCAGGGAGAGTTCGTCTTCAAGGCTGCTCATCGCCTTATAAAGCGACTGTTTAAACGCCAGCACCCGCTGTTCGTAATCGTTACGGGCAATTTTCACCTCCACGCCCCGCTGCCGCCATTCCAGGAACGGTAGCGTCAGACTTGCGCCAACGGAAGCGAGGGGATTATGCAGCACGTTTAGCAGCGAGCTACTGCCGGAACCAAGCGATCCCGTCAGGGTGAATGCGGGATAGTATTCGGTGCGCCGTATATCAACATTGGCCAGGGCTTCACTCACCCGCCACTCTTGCGCGCTGATATCGGGCCGATGCATCAGTACGCTGGCAGGAATGTTCGCGTTAACCTGCGGCAGAGGGCCGTCGGGCAGTTTTGTAGGCTCAACCACTGAGCTGCCCGGAGCGGTACCCAGCAAAACGGCCTGCTGATTCAGAACCTGCAGGCGCTCTCGCTGCAATCCAGTGAGCCGATTTTCCTGCGCGAGTAAACTTTGCTGCGCGTCCACAACATCCAGCGCGGAAGCACCTCCTGCACGATAACGAGCCCCGGCGAGGCGAAGCGTTTCTTTTGCATAGCCGATGCTCTGCAGGAGGACATTGATTTGTTGGTTCACAAAGCCAATGCGCCAGTAATTATTGCTGGCCTCTGAAAGCAGCGTCAGGCGTGCGGCGCGTAAATCTTCTTCGCTGGCATGAGTTGCCCACTCCGCCGCATCGCGCTGGCGGGCTATTTTGCCCCAGAGATCAAGCTCATAGCTGGTACTGAGACTCGCGGCGCTGCTTTTTGTCCAGCCTGACGAGTTATTGAGCTGATTTTTCCCGTCTACGCCCAGTGAACCTCTGAGCCCGGGATCGTTGGTGATACCGACTCTTTCCGCGTCGAGTCTCGCCCGATACACCCGCAGTACGGCAATCGCGACATCGTTATTGCTGGCCATAACCTGGCGCAGCCAGTTATCCAGGTGGGGATCGTTAAACGCCTGCCAGTCAAACGGGGCCAGGTCGCGGGTAGCATCGCTCTTGTCCCAGCTGGCGGGATAGCGTACTTCCGGAGCGTGATAGTCGCTTTTAAGCGTATTTGCGCAGCCTGCGCTCAGCGCGGCAGCCAGGCACAAAGCCAAAGGTGATAAAAATTTCATAGGTTACTCGCTGGCCAGTGAAACGACCGGGTCCATCCTTGCCGCCTTGCGGGCGGGGAGATAACCGAAGATCATGCCGATTAATGTTGAACAGAAAAACGCGGCGGCGGCGGCCTGCCACGAATAAATAGCCGTGAACATCCCGCCGGCCAGGGCGGTAAATAGCGCTCCGGCGGCATACGACAGCGCAATACCTAACGCGCCGCCAATCAGGCAGACCAATACGGCCTCAATCATAAACTGCTGCATGATGTCGCTCCGCCGGGCGCCTACCGCCATTCGTACGCCGATTTCATGGGTTCGTTCGGTGACCGACACCAGCATGATGTTCATCACGCCGATACTGCCGATCATCAGCGAGATGCAGGCAACCATCAGAATTAAAATGCTGAAGGTCATCGAGGTACGCTCGATAGATTTTCTGATCTGTTCGAAGTTATAGAGCTGGAAATCTTTTACGCCGTGGCGCTGAGTAAGTAGCTGGGAGATAGCGCTCACCGCCGCTTCGTTTGCCACATTGTCTTTCAGCCGGACGCTGATGCTGGTCAGCACCGGCTTGCCTACCATGCGGTACATCACCGTGCTGTAGGGCATCCACACGGTAATGCGGTTTGGCGCGTAGCTCCGGTTATTGCTTTGGGCAATGCCCACCACCCGTGCCGGCACGGAACCAAGAAAAACAATTTGCCCCAGCGCCTGCAATCCGGCGGCGTCGAACAGCGCTTTGCGGGCATTTTCATCAATAATGACCTCCTGCAGGGCGGTACGGTCGTCCCTGAAGGTGGTTCCTTCCAGAAGCTGAATGCCATTAACGCGGAAGTGATCTCGCCCTACGCCGTTGATAGACGCGGTTGCAGACTTACCCAGAAAACGAATGTTGTCTGAGGCACTTACCTCCGGGCTGACGCTATCGACAAATCCCTGCTTTGCCAGCGCCTCCGCGTCAGCCGGAACCAGAGTACGAATGCCCTCAATACTGTCATCAAAGAAGTCTCGCCCGGGATAGATACTCACTACGTTGGTGCCCAGATCTTTAATATTCTCCAGCGTTTTTTGCTTCGCGCCCTCGCCCAGTGCCACGACGGTCACAACGGCGGCAATACCGAAAATGATCCCGGTCATGGTGAGCGTGGTGCGTAAACGATGCGCATTCATCGCTTTGAGCGCCATTTGCAGCGATTCACGCGTGCGGTCGAGCATACTTTGCCAGCGGCTTTGGCGGGTACGGTTAGGCGGCGGCAAAGTTTGCGTGGCGGTGATCTTACTGCCGCTATCGGCGATAATTTCACCGTCTCGCAGTTCGATAATGCGCTGAGCGTGCTGGGCCACCTTCATGTCGTGGGTCACCATCACGACCGTATGACCGCGCTGGTTAAGTTCGCTCAGGATGGCTAAGACCTCCTGGCCTGACTGAGAATCCAGCGCGCCGGTTGGCTCATCGGCCAGAATAATTTCCCCGCCATTGATCAACGAACGGGCAATACTGACGCGCTGCTGCTGGCCGCCAGAAAGCTCGCCGGGTTTATGATGCTCACGGCCTTCCAGGCCCAGTCTGCCAAGCAGTGCGGCGGCGCGCAGCCGGCGCTTGTCACGCTCGGTGTTGGCATAAATAGCGGGGATCTCAACGTTGCCCAGTGCGCTAAGGTCGGGCATCAGATGGTAGCGCTGGAAGATAAAGCCGATATGCTCCCGCCGAACCCGGGCCAGTTCATCCGGCGAAAGCTGGGCGGCATTTTGCCCGCCAATGTAATAATCGCCGCTGTCGGGCACGTCGAGACAGCCCATGATATTCATCAGGGTCGACTTACCCGATCCTGATGCACCGATGATCGCCACCATTTCCCCGGCGGCGATGGTCAAATTGATATTTTTCAGCACGGTCAGCGCCTGACCGCCGTTACCGTAGGTCCGGCTAATGCCCTTCAGCTCGATGATGTTACTCACAGCACAAACCCTTCCCCAGGCGCTTTCTCACCCGGCTGTGACAGCACGACATTTTCCCCGACTTTTAGCCCTTCGAGGATCTGAATATCGACGCTGTTGGTGATCCCGGTTTTCACTTCTCGGGCTTCCAGCCTGCCGTCAGCCAGCAGCACCTGCACCTCCTGCTTATTCCCTTCAGCTTTATGCACGGCCTGAATCGGGACCAGCAGCGCATCTTTGGCTTCACCGGCCAGCAGCGTGACCTGTGCCGTCATCGCGATACGCAGGCGATTGTCTGGGTTGGGCACGTCGAGCAGCGCGTTGTAGTAAACGGAAGCATTTGAGGTGCCAGACCCTGATGCCGAACTGCTCCCGGCAAGAGAGTCATCTTTCATTACCGACTCTGGCGCCAGCTCAACGGTGCGCAGCGTCGCGTCATAGTGCTTGTCCGGCTCAGAGAAAATCGTGAAACGGGCCTTTTGTCCTGGAGAAATACGGGTGATATCGGCCTCAGAGATCTGTGCTTTGATGGTCATCACATCGAGACGAGCCAGCTTGATAATCGTCGGCGCACTCTGGCTGGAGTTCACCGTCTGCCCCTGCTGCGTGACCACGGCAATAACTACGCCGTCCATTGGCGCAACGACTCGGGTATAACCCAGATCGACGGTTTTCTTATCTACTTCGATTTGCGCCTGGACAAGCCTGGCATTCAGTGAGAGTAATTCCGCCCGTGTAGTGGCGAGCGTAGCCTCCGCAGACTCAAAATCCTCGCGCGAACTGGCGTCCTCGCTCAGCATTTGCCGCTGGCGTTTGAACCGCAATTCAGACTGTTTCAGGAGCGCTTGCTTAGCCTGCAGTTCGGCTTTGACCACATTGAGTGCGGCTTCGGCGTTACGCAGGTCGTTACGCTGGGGCACATCATCAATGTCGGCAATGGACTGCCCTTTGGTGACATGGTCGCCCAGCTTCACTTTGAGCGACTTGACCTGGCCTGAAACCTGTGCCCCGACGTTAACGCGTTCGATAGCATCGATTCGACCGGTTGCCAGGACAGAGTTTTCGATATCGCCCTTGCGTACAGGAGCCGTGACATAATCAGGCGTATCGGGGCTTCTAAGGAAGAAGAACAGAGCGATGGTGAGGGCAATTATCAGCGCCACGGCCACGGCAATGGCACGGCGAGAAAAGTGTTTCAATAGCATTGGGCAGGTTTTCCATAACAATAAAAGCGATGATCCCAGAAACTCATAGTGAACGCCCCAGTCTCTACTGGAGCTAAACACGTTTCATCTGTTTGGATTTTAGTCAGGTCGGCACAAAAGGCTACCTGTTAAGTCACTGAGACTCATGCCGCGTAATATTGTTCCTGCCAGAAGAGATTATTCTGCGGTACTCAGGCTTTGTCGTGCAGCGGCAATGACAGCGTAAACGTGCTACCTCGCCCAGGCTCACTGACCACGCTGATTTTGCCGCCGTGCAGTTCCGCAATGGTTTTCACAATCGCCAGCCCCAGTCCGGTGTTTTCCGTGGCGCTGCGGGAGGCTTCTCCCCGGAAAAAGCGATCAAAAATCAGCGGCAGATGTTCGGGTTTGATGCCTTCGCCATTATCACTCACGCTCAATACCACCCGTTCATCGGCAATTTTTGCACTGAGCGTGATATGTCCCTTTTCTGGCGTGTGGCGCAGCGTATTAGAGAACAGATTGGAAAGCGCGCGCTGGATAAGCTGCGGGTCAGCATAGAATGAAACGTCTCCCCGGCTTTCGAGGGTGATCTCTTTTTCTTCTGCCAGAATGTCGTAGAAACCAATCAGTTTTTCGAATTCATGGGCGCTGCTGAGCCATTCGGCATTCAGCACTTCGCGGCTGTTGTCCGCCCTGGCAAGGAACAGCATAGAGGAGATCATGCGCGACAGACGTTCGCCCTCTTCAATGATTGCCGCCAGCGTGTCCTGATACTCTTCGGCGCTGCGATCCTTTGTCTGAATGACGCTGGCGGCCGAGATCAGGTTATTTATCGGCCCGCGCAGCTCGTGGGCAATGTCCGAGGAAAAGCGATTTAGCTGATGGAACGAGGCTTCAAGGCGCATCATCATGCGGTCAAACGACGCCGCCAGCGCGTTCAGCTCCGGCGGCCAGCGCTGATCCAGGATCCGGGTATGCAGATCGTTGGCGTGAATTTTCTCAATTTCAGTGGTGATCGTGCGCAGCGGCGCTAATCCCCTTCGGGCAAGCCACCAGCCAAAGGCGGCAAACAGCAGAATCGCCAACGCGGCGAAAAACTGCATTCGCTTGTAATAGGTGTTGATAATTTCGTTGTTGCCGGAGACGTTGAGCGCCGCCTGCACCAGCCATTTCTGGTTATTTTTGAGGGTGAACAGCGTGGAGGTAATTAAGTATTTTTGCCGGATATTCTCTGCGCGATAATGCCATTCCCGGTAGCTAAACCCGGGGCCCGGCAGCGGAAAGTCCTGCTCCGGGATAACCATATTGTTGGATTGCGCGTACACCTTACCTTCCGGGCTGAAGATGCGCAGCGACAGGCGCTCCTGCCGCACCACGGACTCCAGCAGCTCGGTTTGCCACTCTTCCCCGTTGTCCTGGCGCTCGCCAATCGCCGTGGCAATTTCCTGCTGGAACTGGATAGAACTTTGCAGCTCCAGCTCATCTTTATGGTTGAGCTGCTGGCGCATGGTCGAATAAAGCACGCCGGACACGCTGTAAAGCACGATGGCCATCGTGACGGAGAAGTAGAGCGTCAGGCGCGCCGTGATCGACAAATGCGACAGTTTTATCATCCGCGTAATTCCAGCACGTACCCCGCGCCGCGCAGGGTGTGGAGTAATTTATCCTCAAAACCGTCGTCAATTTTGTTGCGCAAACGGCGGATGGCGACGTCTATGACGTTCGTTTCCGGATCAAAATTCATGTCCCACACCTGCTCGGCAATCACCGTGCGGGAGAGCACTTCACCCGAGCGGCGCATCAGCAGGCTTAGCAGCAAAAATTCTTTTTGCGTCAGCTCTATTCGCACCCCAGCGCGGGACACTTTGTGCCGCAGAAAATCGAGCTTCAGATCGCCCACCTGCAGCAGATTTTCTTCAAGAATGGCGGTGGGTGGCGCGGAGCGGCGCAGAATCACCCGTGCACGCGCCAACAGCTCGCTAAAGGAAAAGGGCTTGATCAGATAATCTTCCGCGCCCAGTTCGAGGCCATGGACTCTGTCCTCCACATCATCCCGCGCGGTCAGAAACATGATGGGCGTCTGTTTTCCGGCCTGCCGCGCCATTTCAATGATCTTCCAGCCGTCAATACCGGGCAGCATCACGTCGAGGATCGCCAGGTCATAGTCAGTGGTCAGGAGATAATGCAGGCCGTCGATACCGTTCCCGGCGACGTCGACCACGAAATCGTTCTCGCGCAGCCCTTTGGCAATGTACTCCGAGGCCATTTTCTGATCTTCCACCAGCAGAATTTTCATCGTCACTCCTTCGTTCCTTGTGGGTTGCCGTCAAACAGCAGGAACAGAACCGGCGTAATAAACAAGGTGATCAGCTGCGAGAACAGCAGCCCCCCGACAATCGCCACGCCCATCGGCTGGCGCAGCTCGGCCCCGGCCCCCAGGCCAAGCGCAATGGGGATCGCCCCCATGATAGCGCAAAGCGTGGTCATCATAATCGGGCGGAACCGCTGCAAGCAGGCCTGCATAATGGCATCATGCGGCGTCATGCCGTGTTCACGCTGCGCCACTAACGCGAAATCTATCATCATGATAGCGTTCTTTTTGACAATACCTATCAGCAGCAGAATACCAATCATCGCGATAAACGTAAGATCGAGATTAAACAGCCTGAGCGCCAGCAGCGCGCCCACTGCCGCCGACGGCAGACCAAGCAGAATGGTCAGCGGGTGGATCCAGCTTTCATACAGCACGCCGAGAATCACGTAAATCACCGCCAGCGCCAGCACAATCAGCCAGATCTGGCTGCTCTGGGACTGCTGAAACAGCGCCGCCTGCCCGGCGTAGGTGCCAAACACCGAAGACGGCAGATGAATCGCCTGCTGGGCCTGGGCAATGGCCGCCGTCGCATCCGACAGCGATTTCCCCGGCGCAAGGTCGAACGAAAGCGTAATCGCCGGCAACTGCCCCTGGTGGTTGACCGCCGTCACGCCCTGAGTGCGCGAAATCGTTGTAAAGGTGGTGATGGGCAGTAGCGCCCCACTTGATGACCGGACATAGATTTTCGACAAATCACTTTCGTCCTGTCGGAACGGCTCCTGCACTTCCATGATCACTTCGTAGCTGTCTTCCGGGGCATAAATTGTCGACACCTGGTAAGTCCCGAAGGCGTCATACAGCGTGTCGCGAATCTGCTGAATATCCACGCCCATCAGCGAAGCTTTGTTTCTGTCGATGACCAACTGCGCCTGTAGCCCGTTGAGCTGGGCGTCGGTATTCAGGCCGACAAACACCCCGCTTTTTTGCATCTCTGCCATCAGCCGGTTGGCCCAGTCGTTGAGGCTGGTATCGCCGCTGCTGACCGCCTGCAGCGTGTACTGGTAGCTGCTTTTCGCACTGCGGCCGCCCACGCGCAGGTTTTGCACCGGGCTAAAGTAAACTTTAATGCCCGGCAAATAGCCGGTTTCCGAACGCAGCTGTTTGAGCACGGCATCCAGCGGCGCGCGCTGGCCTTGATCTTTTAGCGTCAGGCTTAACTGCGTGGTGTCGTGGTCAACGCGGGTCAGGACGTCGCTGACGCTCGGATCTTTCATCAACGTTTTGCCCAGCTGCTGCGCCACGCCCAGCCGACCGAGATAGGACATATCCTGCGGCGCATCAATGCTGGCGGTGATCTGCCCGATATCTTCCTGCGGGAAGAAGCCTTTCGGTGAAAACCAGTACAGGCCGATGGTCAGCGCAATCGTGCTGAGCGCGACGCCGATCATAATCACGCGATGAGACACGGCCCATTCCAGCCCGTTCCCGTACTGGCGGCGCAGCGCTTCGAACCCACGCTCAAAGACCAGGCTCCAGCGCGGTTCAGGTTTGTCTTCCGGCGTGTGCTCGCGAATAAGTTTAGGCACCAACAAAGGAATAATGGTCAACGATGCCGCAGCCGAAACCAGAATCGTCAGCGACACCACATAGGCAAACTCGTGGAACAGCAGGCCAATCGTCCCCGGCATAAAGAAGATCGGAATAAACACCGCCACCAGGGAAAGCGAAATGGAGATAACAGTGAATGCTACCTCTTTCACCCCTTTCAGCGCGGCGCGATACGGCGTTTCCCCTTCTTCCATGTAGCGCATGATGTTCTCCAGCACCACAATCGCGTCGTCCACCACCAGGCCTACGGCAATGGTCAACCCCATCAGCGAGATATTGTCCAGGCTCAGGCCAAAGGCGTACATCAGGCCGAAGGCGCCGAGCAGAGAAATGGGCAGGCTGAGCGCAGGAATGATCGTCGCCCGAATATGGCGCAGGAACATCAGGATCACCATCACCACCAGGGCGATGGTCAACAGCAGAGTTAACGTCACGTCATGAATCGCCGCGCGGATCGACAGCGAACGGTCGTTCAGAAACTTCACGCTCACCGAAGACGGCATCTGCGCCTGCAGTTTAGGCATCAGTTGGCGAATGGCATCGATGGTGGAAACAATGTTCGCGCCGGGCTGACGCTGCACGCTGAGTACAATCGCGCGGTTACCGTTCACAGCGCTGTAGCTCAGCGTATTTTCAATGCTGTCCTGCACGGTGGCCACATCTGATAGCCTGACCGGCTGGCCGTTTCGCGTGGCGACAATGACTTTGGCGAAGTCTGCAGCGTTGCGCAAATCGCCGCTGGTTTGCAGCATCACCATCTGGCGTTTACCGTCCAGTTCGCCTATCGGTGAGTTGTCGTTGGCGGCCGCGAGCGCGGTATGTACATCTTCCAGCGTAAGATTTGTCGCCGCCAGCTTGTCCGGGTTGACCTCCACGCGCACGGCATAGCGTTTCTGCCCCAGCACCGTCACCTGCGCCACGCCGTTCAGGGTGGAAATCGCCGGTGAGATCAGGTCATCCGAGAAGCGGTTCAGGTCAGACAGCGCCATCGACGGGGAATCGATGCCAATTTGAATGATCGGCGCATCCGCCGGGTTAATTTTGCGGAATGACGGCGGCGTGGTCATCTGCGACGGCAGCTGTTTTAACGCCTGGTACAGCGCGGACTGCACGTCCACCGCCGCCGAATCAATATCCCGGGACGGATCGAACTCAATGACGATAGTCGTGGCGCCCTCGAGGCTGTTGGAGGTCATGTTCACCACGCCGGGAATGGTCGACAGCTTTTTCTCCAGCGGCGTCGCCACCGACGAAGCCATGGTTTCGGGGCTGGCGCCGGAAAGCGAAGCGCTGACCTGAATCGTCGGCGTGTCGTAGTTGGGCAGCGCGGCAATGGGCAGTTTAAACCAGCACACCGCGCCGGCGACCATCACCGCCAGCCACAGCAGCATCACGGCAATCGGCCGTTTCAGGCATTGTTCGGCAAATGTCATGATGCAGACCCCGCTGGCGCGTTAACCACCTTCACGGCCATTCCCGGACGCAGGGCGTTGGCCCCTTCCAGCACCACTTTCATGCCGGGCTGAATGCCGCTCACCACCGCCATTTGCTGCTGGATGCGCAACAATGTGACCGGTTGCGTTGTGGCGTGCATTTGGGCGTCGATAACGTAGACAAAATGCCCGTCGGGGCCGTCCTGCACGACCTGAGGCGGTAAAACAACGACATTCGGCGTGCTGCCCGCGCTGACCGTAATGTTCTGATAGGCCCCCGGCCAGAGCTGGTTTTCACCGTTCGCAAAGCGGGCTTTAAAGTTCACCGTGCCGCTGTCCTGGCTGACGGTGTTATCAATGAAACTGAGCGTGCCGGTCACCGGTTTTCCGCTGGCGTCGGTCACTTGCACCTCCACCGGCCCCTGATGCTGCGCGGCGACCACCGCGTTGAGATCCTGCTCCGGCAGGGTAAATTCTGCGCCAATCGGGTCAAACTGATTAATACTGACCATCGGTAACGTGCTGCCCGGCTGCGCAAGGCTGCCGATATGCACGTTCAATGCGCCTGTTTTGCCGCTAACAGGCGCGTAAATGCGGGTATAGGCGAGCTGCGCCTGGGCGGTGTGTATATCATCCTGGGCGGACTTGTACTGCGCCGCCGCCTGCTGTTGCGCGCTGACCAGCGCATCCCAGTCTGAAGACGAAATGTAGTGAGTTTTCAGCAGCGGCTGGCCACGGCTGAGGTCGCGAGCGGCTTTATCCAGCTCGGCTTTAATGACCCCCAACTGGGCCTGGGCGTGACCCAGCGCGGCCTGCTCTTCGGCATCATCCAGCACAAACAACAGCTGCCCTTGCTTAACAAAATCCCCTTCGTGGAAGGCAACCTGGCTTACCGGGCTGGTGATTTGCGCGCGAATATCCACCTCATTGAGCGACACGAGATGCCCCTGGGTGGAGAACGTTAGCGGCAGCGTTTGGCTGGCCGCGGCTATCAGGCTAACTTTCGGCAGCGCCGTTTTCTTTTGCGTTGCCGGCGATGAGGCCTGGGAGTACAGCCAAAGTCCTGCCACCCCTGCCACCCCTGCCAGCACGCAGGCCATCGTCAGCCCTTTTTTTGACCATTTTATGTTCATGATGCAGCGCTTCTCTGAGTCCCGGTATAGCAGGAATGTTACGCCCGTCACACCAACAGAACGCCGCCACTAAAATGACAAGTTTGTAATTTTGCTTCTCATTCAATTTTCTGCCAGGATTCCTCGCCCTCTTTTTCACGGCCTCCGCAGCCAGAATTAACGGGCGGAAAAGGACGGCGCTTTTTAACTCAAAGGCAGACAGGAATCTCAATGAAAACAAAGACTGAAGCGGAACACCGCGCCGCCAAACGGCGCTGGTTGAATTCTCAGGACTCGGGGTATCACCAGGCGATGGGCAATCGCCACGTGCAGATGATTGCTATCGGCGGTGCCATCGGTACCGGCCTGTTCCTCGGCGCAGGTGCGCGCCTGCAGGCAGCAGGGCCCGCGCTGGCGTTAATTTATCTGGTTTGCGGCATTTTCTCTTTCTTCATCCTCCGCGCTTTGGGCGAGCTGGTTATCCATCGCCCGTCCAGCGGCAGTTTCGTCTCCTACACCCGTGAATTCCTCGGTGAAAAAGCCGCCTACGTTTGCGGCTGGATGTATTTCGTCAACTGGGCGATGACCGGTATCGTGGATATCACCGCCGTGGCGCTCTACATGCATTACTGGGGTGCGTTCGGTGATGTGCCGCAGTGGGTCTTCGCCCTCGGCGCGCTCGCCGTGGTTGCGGCGATGAACATGATTGGCGTGAAATGGTTCGCCGAGATGGAGTTCTGGTTTGCGCTGGTCAAAGTGTTGGCTATCGTCGCCTTCCTGATCGTCGGCACCATTTTCCTCGGCACCGGGAAACCGATTGACGGTAACAGCACCGGGTTCCATCTGATAACCGATAACGGCGGTCTCTTCCCCCACGGTCTGCTGCCTGCGCTGGTACTGATTCAGGGCGTAGTGTTCGCCTTCGCCTCTATCGAATTGGTAGGTACCGCCGCCGGGGAATGTAAAGACCCGAAAACCATGGTGCCGAAGGCCATTAACAGCGTTATCTGGCGTATCGGCCTGTTCTATGTTGGCTCCGTGGTGCTGCTGGTTCTGCTGCTGCCGTGGAACGCCTATCAGGCGGGACAAAGCCCGTTCGTGACCTTCTTCTCGAAGCTCGGCGTGCCTTACATCGGCGACGTGATGAATATCGTGGTGTTAACCGCCGCGCTCTCCAGCCTGAACTCCGGCCTGTACTGCACCGGGCGTATTCTGCGTTCGATGTCGATGGGCGGTTCCGCGCCACAGTTCATGTCGAAAATGAGCAAGAATCAGGTGCCGTATGCCGGGATTCTGGTCACCAGCGGCGTGTACGTGCTTGGCGTGTTCCTCAACTATCTGGTGCCTTCGCAGGTGTTTGAGATCGTGCTGAATATGGCGTCTCTGGGCATCATCACCTCCTGGGCGTTTATCGTGCTGTGCCAGATTCGCCTGCGCAAGGCGATTAAAGAAGGGAAAGCGGACGACGTGAGCTTCAAGCTGCCGGGCGCGCCGTTTACTTCCTGGCTGACGCTGCTGTTCCTGCTTGGCGTGCTGGTCTTGATGGCGATGGATTACCCGAACGGGACGTTCACGATTGCTTCTATTCCGGTGTTGGCGATTCTGCTGACGCTGGGCTGGTTTGGCGCTCGTAAGCGCGTGCATGAAGTGGCTCAGCAGGTCCACGATCACCACGAGTAGTGCCCCTCACCCTAACCCTCTCCCCACCGGGGAGAGGGGATAAACCAGTATCTCTTTACCTCTATGGGGTCAGTCCACCCCTACGATGTAGGATTATCAGTTAAATGGTACTGTTAAATTTTCTGGCAGGAACTACCCATGCACCTTTACCGTTCATGCCCCGCATCCAGGTTCCGGTAAAGTTATTTTCCCGTTGTCCAAATCGAGCAGGTTCTTTGAGTATTTTTGTTGTCTTAAAACGTTGACTTAAACCACTGGCTTGAAGGTATGCATCCATTAACCCTGGCCCCGTCAGATATATAGTTATTTGATGGCGAAGAGAAGGTACTGCTCTCTTTCCTACCCACATTATTTCCCTTAATGGGATTTCTTTCAAATCGCTTAATGCCTTTCTTAATAAATCCTTACCCGCAGTTCGACCAAATCCCATTTCATAAAGGTGATTTTTCGTATAGGGCGCAATTGCATAGTTAATCATTTTTTTCAGGGTATTAGTATTTGGTTGACTGACAATAACTGCATTGGATAATCGTGTTTTATTATCCAGCACCTCCTGATGTATTAATATATCAGACGCACCAGTACTGCTTATTCTTTCTGGAGATATTAGCCCAAGGCTACCGGACACCATAACATCAACATCCATATAAATACCGCCGAATTTTTCTAAAATGACCAATCGTAAAATATCAGAGGCTGCTGCATAATTATGGTAAGTACTATCAGACATTTCCCGCTCAATAGCGGATTGAACATATCCTTTCATATCAGGTAAACCACGGCAATTTATCAGGCTTATAAATCGAGAACTGTAACCAAAGTTAATGACATCATTAATTATTCTGTGTGGATTGGTGGTCCAAATATAGACTGTGTAATGTGGATTATTTGATTTGAAGTGTATGATATTACTTACTGCGTATTGTGGTAATGGTTGATTGCCAATCCAAATGTAATGTGCATTTTTAGGATACATCCTTTACTCCGTTAAAATTGTCATTTATTTAGTATTAGATTATTTTTACGCTTCTATTTTTAAAAAAACCTCACAGCAATCAGGAGTAAATATCAAATATAAATTAAATGCCAGCAAGCATAAGTTCAACAAGAACTAGCTTAATAATTTCGAACTATGTTGATTGAGACATTAAAGAGCATTAATTAAGATTCTAATAACACGATTAATTGCTTGCCCTGCAATATTTTGCACCCAGACAAAAAAATCAAAAAAACGCTGCTTAAATTGCACACCGCGGGTTTTCCGCGGTCTGACCCAGAGTGGAGAGCCGGCTATATTTTCCGTTTTCCCAGCGGCCCCCACTTTCGGTGAACAGAACTTCATCGCCATCACATTCGCAGTAAACTTATTCACAACACCCCGCTATACACTACCGGCCCCGTCGGCTGCCCGGTTGGCGAACCGCCCTGCGGCTCCAGGCTGATGGCGATCGTCACACCTCGTGACAATGTCACGTTTCCGTTACTCACCTGGGTCACCGATTTACTGTCCAAAAGCCCAAGTGAGACGGGCTTCGCGCCAACCGGGATAGCCCACAGCTGCAGGCTATTGCTGGCGGAGACGGAGGCCAGCTGCAGCGGCGTCAGGCGCAGCGTTTTACGGTCGCTGTCGGCGCTCACCAGCCACTGCCCCTGCTGGCTGGCACCGTTAAGCACCATGAGCGGTGCCAGCTCCGGTGCTTTGCTACTGAAGTATGGCACCAGCGCAACTGCAGCCAGCCCGGCGGCGAGCGCCCAGCCAAGATAGTTCCAGTTCCAACGCGAGCGCACGACGGCATTCCGCTCGGGCGGCAGGCTAAGCTGAATTTTCTTCCACACTGTTTCCGGCGGAAGCTGCGGCTGGGTCTGGCTGTCCAGGCCACCAAGCAGGGTTTGCCAGCGGCCCACGAGCGCGGCGAGATCCGGCTCGGCATGGAGACGTTTTTCGAAGCGCAACCGGGCACTCCCGCGCAGCGTGCCCAGCGCGTATTCAGAGGCCAGGGCGTTATCTATTTCTTGGCTGCTGTTCATAGTCCGACGCAATCCTTAAGGTGATCCAGCGCCCGCCGAATCCAACTTTTTACCGTGCCGAGGGGCTGCTGTAGCCAGTCGGCGATATCGCCGTGGGACATCCCCTGGTAGTAGGCCAGCACCACGCTCTGCCGCTGCTCGCTGGTCAAATTGTCCAGGCAACCGCGCAGGCGGCCTGCCTGTTGTTCATCGCCCCAGCCGTTGTCCCCTTCATTTTCAATGTCGGCCGCGTTGTCGCCGAGTTCGTCTTCCTGATTTGCCGCGCGGGACTGGCCGCTGCGCAACCAGTCGATACAGCGGTTGCGAACGATGTGGGTCAGCCAGGTCACGGGGGCGCTGATGGCCGGATCGTAGCCTGAGGCTTTATTCCATACCGTGAGAAAAGCATCGTGCAGAATCTCTTCGGCCCACGCCCGGCGCTGCACGGTACGCAGCGCCACGGCAAACAAATGGGGGGACGTCAGGCGATAGAGTTGTTCAAATGCGCGGCGGTCGCCCTCAGCAACCGCCCGCATCAGTTTTACCTGCTGTTCTACCAGAGTTTTATCCATAATTTTCTCGACCAGGCGACGGGCCTGGATCGAGTATAGACACTCACTTCGGCATCAGTACGGTATCAATCACGTCTATCACGCCATTTTTCTGGTTCACGTCATAGGTGCTGATATTGGCGATGTTGCCTTTCCCGTCTTTAATCTGAATATTGTGCGGGCCATTGTTCATGATCCACAGCGGCTGGCCGTTCACCGTTTTTAATTCTGCGCTGCCGCCACCCTGCTGGATTTTTTTCTCCAGCGCTTTCATGTCGTATTTCCCTGCCACCACGTGGTACGTCAGGATGCTCTTCAACGTGGCTTTATTTTCTGGTTTCACCAGGTTGCTGACCGTGCCCGCCGGCAGTTTGGCAAACGCGGCATCGGTTGGGGCAAAGACGGTAAACGGCCCTTTGCTCTCCAGCGTATCCACTAAACCTGCGGCCTTCACCGCCGCAACCAGCGTGGTGTGATCTTTAGAATTCACCGCATTTTCAATGATATTTTTCGACGGGTACATCGCCGCGCCGCCGACCATAACAGCGTCGTGATTCATCGCGGCAATGCATAGAGAACTGAAAAAAACGGAGGCGCACACGGCGGAGGTAAAGTACTTGTTCATGTTCAATTCCTCAATTGTAGGGAGCAAGAGAGTTGCTCACAGTCTGATATACGATTGAGGGGGCGCCGCTGGATGCAGAAAAAATTAAAAATATTTCGCCGTTAATTTCATCAGTCATAACTTATTGTTAACGTTACGTGCGCTAATAATTTTCAAAACTTACACACAGGAACTAACATATACAGTTCACAATCCTGACAATTGCGCATACCGTAAAACACTCCCCGATGAAGAAACCCCAGAAAAAAACGCTCCACACGCATAAAACCGCCCTTTCCCTTCTCCTGATCCCGGCTTTCACTCCCGGCTTTACACAAGCCGCTGACACACAGCCCAAAGACGAATCTACGCTGCTGGTCACCGCTAAACCGACAACCGTTTCTGAGCTCGATACGCCAGCTGCGGTCAGCGTGGTATATGGCTATGATTTGCGCCAGGCCGCCCCACGGATAAACCTGTCGGAAAACCTCGGCAGCGTGCCGGGCCTGCAAATTCAAAACCGCCAAAACTATGCTCAGGATTTACAGCTTTCCGTGCGCGGTTTTGGTTCACGCTCGACGTATGGCGTGCGTGGCGTGCGCATGTATGTGGACGGCATCCCGGCCACCATGCCGGATGGCCAGGGGCAAACGTCCAATATCGATTTGAACAGCGTGGACAGCGTGGAAGTGCTTCGCGGCCCGTTCTCAGCGCTCTACGGCAACTCGTCCGGCGGTGTGGTTAACGTCAAAACGGAAACAGGCCGACAGCCGCCAACCGTTGAGGCCAGTAGTTACTACGGTAGCTTTGGCAGCTGGCGCAACAGCGTGAAGGCCACCGGCTCCACCGGCGACGGCACGCAGGCCGGGGATGTGGACTATGCAATTTCTGCCTCGCGCTTTACCACGCACGGCTACCGTGACCACAGCAGCGCGCAGAAGAATCTTGGGAATGCAAAGCTCGGCGTGCGTCTGAATGACGTCAGCAAGCTGACATTGCTGTTCAACAGCGTGGATATTGACGCCAACGATCCCGGCGGCCTGACCGAGCAGGAGTGGCGCGATAACCCAACACAGGCACCCCGCGCCGATCAGTACAATACGCGAAAAACAACGAAGCAAACCCAGGGTGGCCTGCGCTACGACCGTCAGCTCAGCGAGCACGATGACCTAAGCGTGATGATGTACGCGGGCGTGCGCGAAACTACGCAGTTTCAGTCCATTCCTGAATCAGCGCAGAAAAACCCAACGCATCCGGGGGGCGTGATCCAACTGGCAAGGCATTACCAGGGCATCGATACCCGCTGGACGCACAACGGCGAACTCGGCAGCGTGCCGGTCAGCTTCACCACCGGGCTGGACTACGAGACGATGACCGAGAAGCGCAAAGGCTACGAGAACTTTGTGACGGTCAATGGCGCGACGGTGCTCGGCGAACAGGGCAATCTGCGCCGCAACGAACGCAACCTGATGTGGAACCTCGACCCGTACCTGCAAACCACGTGGCAGCTTACCGATAAACTCAGTCTGGATGCGGGCATGCGCTTCAGCTCGGTCTATTTTGATTCCAACGATTATTACATCGTCGGGAAAAACGGCGACGACAGCGGCAGCGCCAGCTATCACAAGTGGCTGCCTGCGGCCTCGCTGAAATATGCCGTCAACGACGGCTGGAATGTCTACACCTCCGCAGGGCGTGGATTTGAAACACCGACCATCAACGAGCTGTCTTACCGCGACAACGGCGCGGCCGGGCTTAACTTTGCCCTGCAGCCGTCCACCAGCACAACGGTAGAAGTAGGCAGCAAAAACCGCGTTGGCAATGGCCTGTTTACCGCCGCCCTGTTCCAGACCGACACCGATAATGAGATCGTGGTTGATCAAAGCGGCGGCGGGCGTACCACCTATAAAAATGCCGGCGAAACTCGCCGCCGTGGGCTGGAACTTTCCCTCGATCAGCAGTTTGCCGCCGACTGGCGACTGAAAATGGCCTGGACGTACCTGGAGGCGACCTACCGCACCAACGTATGCGGGGTAAATGACTGCCGCGACAACCGAATGCCGGGCATCGCCCGCAACATGGGTTACGCGTCGTTTGGCTACGCGCCTGAAGACGGCTGGTATGCGGGCGCAGATGTTCGCTACATGAGTGATATCCAGGCCGACGATCAGAACGACGCCAAAGCCCCGACCTGGACCACCGTGGGATTGAACACCGGCTACAAACTTCACGTGCGGCAAAACTGGCTGCTGGACATCTGGGGACGAGTTGATAATCTGTTCGACCGCGATTACGTTGGGTCGGTGATTGTCAATGAAGGCAATGGCCGCTATTTCGAGCCAGCGCCAGGGCGTAACTATGGCGTGGGCGTCAACCTCAGCTACAGCTTCCAGTAAGCTTTTTCCCCTCCGGCTTTTGTCGGGGGAGATTAAAAAGGAATTTTATGTCACCTAATCTCACCCTTCGGGATGCCACCCTGGCGGACATCGAGACTATTTTCACCATCCGTACCAGCGTCAAAGAGAATCATCTGTCGCGCGAAGAAATGGCCGAAATGGGCATCACACCGCAGACTATTGCCGATATTATTGCCGAATCGCCGTGTATCTGGCTGGCAGACGTGGAGGGTGAGCCGGCCGGTTTCTCGATGGCGATTGCCGAAGAAGCCTGCCTGTTTGCCATGTTCGTTCTGCCTCAGTTTGAAGGCCTGGGCGTCGGCAGACTGCTGCTGGAAAAGGCCGAGGCGTTTCTCTTTGCTCAGCAGCCCACTATCTGGCTTGAAACGGCGGCAGCCAGCCGCGCCGCTGCGTTTTATCAGCGCCACGGCTGGCTGGCTGTGGGTGAGCAAGGTGGGGAAGATATTCGCTTCGAAAAATCACGCCCTGCAGCTGCGAAATAACAACTCCCTTACCCATCGGTGCGCGCTGTCGTGATGCGTGCGCTCATGCCAGGCGGCGACTTTGGTAAAACCAGGGATCGCCAGCGGCGGCTGATGGCTGACGATACTCGCTTGTCCGGCAATAAGCCTCGCGGGTACCACGGCTATCAGATCGCTGGTTTTTAAAATCTCGGTTAAAAATAAGAAGCTCTGCACCGACAGGCTAACCCGCCTCGAACGCTTTATTTTTTGCAAAGCGCTGTCGGTCACGCCGCTAAACTCCCCACCGCTCCACGACACCAGCGCATGATCGCAGGCGCAAAACTGATCCAGGGTGATCGCCCTCTGCCGGGCCAGGCTATGCTGCTGCCCCATCGCACAAACGTAATGCTCCTCATACAGCGTGTGAACGTGGAGGTCAGCCGACAGCGAAAAAGTCGTCATGATGGAAAGGTCCAGCTCGCCGCTTTCCAGCATCGGCTGAAGCTGGCCGTCAACCGGCGGGCGCACCGAGACGCGCATATTCGGCGCTTCACGCCGGAGTGCATTAATAAAAGGTAGCACGATGGCCTGCAGCGCATAGTCCGTGGCCGCGAGGGTAAACGTCAGCGTAGACGTTTTAGGATCGAACTCAGCCGGGCGCAGCAGCAGTTCAACTTCGTGCAGGATGCGTTTCACTTGCTGCTCGAGCTGTAACGCTCGCTCCGTTGGCACGATGCCCCGCTGGCTGCGGATAAACAGCGGATCGTCGAAGCTTTCGCGCAGCCGCGTCAACATCCCGCTGACGGCAGGCTGCGTCAGAGACAGGCGCGAGGCGGCGCGAGTTACGCTGCGCTCCTGCAGCAAAGCATCGAAGGTTTTCAGTAAGTTAAGATCCAGACTGCGTAAATCGCGCATCGCTTGCCTCCAGATATAAAATTACATTATATCTGAGATTAAATTTGACGATTGGTTTTATATCCAGCGTGTCGATATTCTCGCCTCACAGCAACGAAACGTGAGGAATCCAAGATGCATTCAATTCATTGGCCGCAGGGCTTTATCCCCGGTTTTAGCGACAACTTCGCTTCTAACGAAATCATTATGATCGGGCTGGACGCCAGCGAAGTCTGGCGCTGGCTGACGCAAACCTCGGCCTGGGAACGCTATTACAGCAACGTGTCCGATATTGTGTTTCATGATGCCAGCGGGCCGACGTTAACGGCAGGGTCGCGCTTCCGCTTTACGACCTTTAGTTTCCCGGTTGAAGCCGAAGTGGTGGAGTTTGTCGCCCCGCAGGGGGAAATCCCAGGCCGTCTCGCCTGGCACGGCTGGGTTGGCAGCGAAGCGTCCCCAGAGCTGGTCGTGCATCACGCCTGGCTGATTGAGAATCTCTCGTCTGGCCGGGTACGTATCTTGACTCAGGAAACGCAAAACGGGCAGCCCGCGCGTGACCTGGCGAGGACGTTGCCTAACCCTATGCTAAACGCACATCAGGAGTGGATTTGCGGCCTGGCAAATTATGCGCTGAGCCAGAAGAAATAGCGTTAAGGTTTTTGCCCCGCCGTCAGTGCCGTCTGCCAGCGTTATAAAATACCCACCATGTAGCGCTGTTCCTCATCGGCCAGCGCTCTCCCCGACCGTATCGCGTGCTAATTTCCTCACAGGAAAAGAGTGTTGTCCAGATGGCAATTCGTATCTGCAGGATTCTCCCCTTATGCTGAGCGTCGCTATTACACTGAGGACGCCATGACACGCTTTCTAATCTGCAGTTTTGCCCTGATTTTGCTCTACCCTGCGGGCATTGATATGTATCTGGTCGGTTTACCGCGCATTGCGGCCGATCTTAACGCCAGCGAGGCGCAGCTGCATATTGCCTTCTCCGTTTATCTTGCCGGAATGGCCTGTTCCATGCTTTTTGCCGGCCGCGTGGCGGACCGCTCGGGGCGTAAGCCGGTGGCAATATTCGGTTCGGTAATTTTTATTGCCGCCTCCCTGATATGCGCCTCGGCGCAGCACAGCACGCTGTTTCTGGCGGGCCGGCTGGGTCAGGGGATCGGGGCGGGAGCCTGCTACGTGGTCGCTTTTGCAATTCTGCGGGATGCCCTGGATGAGCGACGCAGAACCAAAGTGCTCTCGTTAATGAACGGAATCACCTGCATCGTGCCGGTGATGGCGCCGGTGCTGGGGCATCTGATTATGCTTATTTTCCCGTGGCAAAGTTTGTTCTATACCCTGACCGGAATGGGGCTCGCGGTATTGCTGCTTTCCCTGCTGGTACTGAAAGAGACGAGGCCAGCAGCCAACGGTGCCAGCTCATTGGTTTCTTTGCCGAAAGCCGAGTCGTTGATTAACCGTTTCTTCCTCAGTCGGCTGGCCATAACAACCCTTAGCGTAACGGTCATCCTCACCTTCGTTAATACCTCCCCCGTGTTATTGATGGAGGGGTTGGGTTTAGCTCGCGGGGAATACGCCACCACAATGGCGTTAACGGCCGTCGTCAGCATGAGCGTTTCATTCTCTACTCCGTTTGCCCTGAGCATATTTCAGCCCCGCACAATGATGATAACGTCTCAGACGCTGTTTCTGGCGGCGGGTCTGCTCCTGAGCATGGCCGATTCAAACTTGCTCACGCTGGTCGGACTCACGCTTGTGTGCGCAGGTTTCTCCGTCGGATTTGGCGTGGCCATGAGCCAGGCGCTGGGGCCATTTTCACTTCGGGCAGGAGTAGCCAGCTCAACGCTCGGAGTGGCACAGGTGTGTGGTTCATCGTTGTGGATATGGCTGGCCGCCATTTTGCGTATCGATGCGCTGAATATGCTGATCGGAATTCTGATTGGCTGTAGCATTGTCAGCCTTTTACTGATTTTCCTTGTCGCCTCTCCCAGAGCCGTAGTTGAGTATGAAGAAAACAATCAACAGCCTCGATCTTAATTTGCTGCTCTGCCTGCAGTTGCTGATGCAGGAGCGCAGCGTCACCCGCACGGCAAAACGGCTGAGCGTCACGCCTTCGGCGATCAGCAAATCGCTGGCAAAACTGCGGGCGTGGTTTGATGATTCATTATTTGTCAATACTCCTCAGGGACTCGTCCCTACGCCACTGATGGTAAGCATGGCTCAGGAACTGGCGGACTGGATGCAGATGAGCCATCAGCTGCTGGATAACGCTCACCATGAGACGCCGAGCGGACTGAAGTTTGAGCTTGTGGTTGAATTACCGCTGATGATGATCATGTTCAATGCCCTGTCGCAGCAGATTTATCAGCGCTATCCTCAGGCGACTATCAGGCTGCATCACTGGGATTACGACGCGCTGGACGCCATTACGAGTGGAAGTGTGGATGTTGGTTTCACCGGTCGTGAGAGCTATCCGCGTTCTCAAGGGCAGCTGAGTCTGCCGTTGTCTATCGACTGTGAAGTGCTCTTTTATGACTCTCCCTGTGTCTGGCTGAGGGAAGATCATCCGGCTCTCCAGGAAGAGTGGAACCTGGACACTTTTTTGCGCTATCCCCATATCAGCATTTACTGGGAACAAAGCGATACCTGGGCGCTGGATGATATCCTGAGAGAAATGGGGCGCAAGCGGGATATTGCGTTGAGCCTGCCGGGATTCGAGCAGTCTCTGTTTATGGCCGCTCAGCCCGGGCACTCTCTGCTGACGACCGCTCCGGGCTACTGCCGGCATTACGGCCAGCTTCACCACCTGCCGCTGGTCTCCCGCCCGCTGCCGTTTGATGCCGGGCTTCTGCAAAAATTCCGGGCACCCTATATGATGATCTGGCACAAACGTAACCGCCATAACCCGAAAATTATCTGGCTCAGGCAGGCGATTAAGGCACTTTATGCCGATCTCGTTATCGCCGGTAAAACAGCCAATGTCTAAACGTTTTCCAGCTAAGCAAGGCCGATAGAATCCCGGCGCGAGTGAATGTTTCTTCCCCCGCGCCAGGGCAGGCTCTAGCTGCGTTCGATGTCTTTTGCCGCCTGATCCAGCGTGTCGATAATCTTATACAGCGTCTCTTTCGACAGCTCGGCGCTGCCCAGTTTGGCGTGCAGCGCCGTTTTAAAATTATGAATAGCCCGCTGCACTTCGGGCAAACGGCGGTTGTCGCCGAGAACGCCAAGGGTAGCGAGTCGAGTGGTCACCGCTTCCAGTTCGAGCAGCTGCTCTTCAAGCGAGGTTTGTCCTTCCGCCGTCAGCGTGAAGGATTTTTTCCCACTTTGCCCTTCGCCCACCGTAATAAAGCCCATCTCCTCCATCAGCGTCAGGTTCGGGTAAATAATACCGGGGCTCGGCACATATTCCCCTTTCGCCATCCCTTCGATGGATTTGATCAGTTCGTAGCCGTGGGCCGGGCCATTTGCCAGCAGATGCAGGATCAGCAGGCGGATATCGTTGGCGTCAAACAGACGTTCGCGGCGATGGCGAGCGCGTCCCTCCGGGTGGCTTTGCTCATGGCGGCCATGACCGCCCCTGCCGCGATGCTGTTCGTGGCGCTCGCATTTGTGCTGTCTCAGATGATGAATACGCATAGTTTGGGACCTTATTTGTCATGCCAGTAGGCGACGGCGCGTACCAGGTCGGCGTCCAGGGCGCGGACTTCCAGCAGGTAATCTCCCAGCGCTTTAGCCTCTTTGCCTTCGCCAACAATCCAGATGTAATAGTCGTCGGCAGGGATCTCAATCTGCTTCAGGTACCCGGCGATCTCCGCGTGAGTTAACGCCCGCACATTTACCGCAGGGAATTCGTTCAGATAGCCCAGGCTGTCGGAATGGTGGCAGTTAACCAGGACTTCGACCTGAACATCCTGACTCAGCGACTGCAGACGGCGGCGCACTGCAGGCAGCCCGCTTTCATCGGTCACGTACAGCTGCCAGTGATAATCCGTTGGGGTGACCAGAGAGCCCCGTGGGCCACCGATGAACAGCTTGTCACCCGGCTGCGCATCTTTCGCCCAGCTGCTGGCTACGCCGCCGTCGTGCAAATAGAAATCCAAGGTCAATTCACCGCGTTCGGCATTGAAATCCAGCGGCGTATAGTCACGCGACTGTGGGCGAGCCCCCTCTCCCCAGACAATGCCCTCGCTGGTGACCTGCGGCGGAGTGAATTCGCCATTTTCAGCCGGGAAGAAGACTTTGATGTGGTCGTCAAATCCCTGGGAAGAGAAATCCGCCAGCTGCGGGCTGGTGAAGACCAGACGGTAAAACGTATTGGCAATCAGCGTTTTCGTTTTAACCGTTAATTCACGAAACTTCAGTTCGTTACGAACCCGAACCGGCACTTTTTTAGCGTTATTTTGCGTTGTCATAGCGTACCTTTTAGGTGTGTAAGATATATCATAGACATATCTTAGAGCACGACACAGCGGCTGTCTTTATCATTTTGCGGCGTTATCACCAGGTTTAAACAATGAGAATGACATCCATTCCGGCAAGGTGCTGCCGGGATCGCAAATTGACAAAACGATGCTTTTTTGTACTTTCCCTTATCGCAAATTCGGTTCTAAACTGAAGTTGGCATCAGCCAGTTGTTAATCCACTCACCAACCTACTGACCAGGGAGGCCTGACATGTTTCCTGAGTACCGTGATTTGATTACCCACCTGAAGTCCGAAAACCCCCGCTTTCTCAGCCTGTTTAACAAACACAACCGTCTTGATAGCGAGATTTTGCGCAAGGAGGGGCCGCAAGGGACGGGATACAACGATGAAGTTGTGCAGATGAAGAAAGAAAAACTGAGGGTAAAACAAGAGCTTTATCAGATGTTGAAACAGGCCAGCCAGCCGGCCTGATAGCATTGAAACCGGGGAAGGGTTTGCCCTTCCCTTGTTGTCTCCAGAGGTTACAGCGCCACACCCAGCGCCCGCAGTATGCCAATCATTTTCCCAGCCCCCAAATAGTTCAGGTGATCGCCGTCGCGGAAATCTTCGCGTGCAAAAGCGGGATGTTCTGAGAGATCGATAAAACGCGAATGCGCCCCTTCAAGGTCTGCAAAATATTGACGATGCGTCTGTTTCATCTCAGCATCAAGATTGTCCACGTAGTCTGACGGGAAAGACGGCGTTAGCCAGATAACCTTTTTGCCTTTTGTCGCCAACTGAACGCTCATCTCAGCCACGCGGGGTTTATTCTCTGCAAGCGTTGTCTGGTGCTTCACTGATTTCGAGTGAGAGATCCCCCGCTTTTGGGCTTCCTCTTTCTGCTGCATGGCAGGGAGTGAGTCGCTGCGGGCAAAAACAAGGCGTGCGGACTCACAAATTTGCGTCCTGGCATTATTATCCTCGAGTCCATTTGAAGATATCCTTCGCCAGTTCGGCTAGCTTAAACGCGGTCAGCGGCGTAATTTCGGACGGTTTGATCACCACGCAGTTCCCGGCGGCCAGCGCCGGAGCCAGTTTCCAGGCCGCCATCATCAGCGGATAGTTCCAGGGAGCAATAGACGCCACCACGCCGACCGGATCGCGGCGGATCATCGAGGTGTGCCCGCTCAGATATTCTCCGGCGGCCAGGCCGATCAGGCAGCGGCTCGCCCCGGCAAAGAAGCGAAAGACATCCACCACTGCCGGGATCTCATCGTTGAGCACGCAGTGGAAAGGTTTGCCGCAGTTCTGCGACTCCAGCCTGGCGAAGGCTTCCGCGTGTTGCTCGATGGC
Source organism: Cedecea sp. VD22 (assembly GCF_037150195.1). Classification (NCBI taxonomy): domain Bacteria; kingdom Pseudomonadati; phylum Pseudomonadota; class Gammaproteobacteria; order Enterobacterales; family Enterobacteriaceae; genus Cedecea; species Cedecea sp. VD22. The sequence goes on along the minus strand of NZ_JBBCPX010000002.1, from coordinate 167,348 downwards.
GTCCGCTAGCGCCAGAAGATGTTCGGCACGTTCTTTCGGCGGCGTCTGCCCCCATGCGGCAAAAGCTTTATCCGCCGCCAGGACCGCATCGTTAACTTGCTGAGCCGTGGCTTCCGCCACCGCCAGCAGCACCTGCCCCGTGGCCGGGTTGTAGACAGGCTGCTTCTCTCCAAGGCCAGCCACAAGCAGGCCGTTAATCAATAACTGACTTTGCATCCCTATCTCCTTTCCCGTTCTGATAATCATGGCCCCAGCGGCGTTCTGGCTTAAAAGGACTGAAGTAAAAAGCATAGCGTCGGCTTGACGGCGGCAGCGGTGCCGGGCGGTGATTTTCACCAGGTTGTGATGCACTGCGCAGTAAGCCTGTCCCGGCGCTCCCCTTTGGTATAACAGGCCGCGGCGCAAATGAGGTATCTATTGAAAATTAATATGAAAAGAAGGCGGGATCCCCCTATGCTTTAGGCAGTCTTTTTCTTAGTTCACCGCCAGGAGGCACCATGAGTATTTCCGCCCGCAATCAGTTAATCGGCACCATCAGCAACGTCACGGCCGGCGCCGTTAACGACGAAATAGAATTAACCCTGAACGGCGGCGGCAAGCTGGTCGCTGTGGTGACCCGCAGCAGCAAGGAAGCCTTAGGCCTGGTTAACGGCAAAGAAGCGTTGGCCCTGATCAAAGCCCCGTGGGTGGTGCTGGCCAGCGAAGACTGCGGCTATCACTTCTCCGCCCGGAACCAGTTCCCAGGCGCGGTGAAAGCCATCGCGGAAGGCGCGGTGAACACCACCGTGCATATTCAGACGGACGCGGGTTTTGCATTAACCGCCGTGGTGACTAACGAAGCCGCTGATGAAATGGCGCTGAAGGTGGGGTCTCGCCTGCTGGCACTGGTGAAAGCCTCATCCGTGCTGATTGCGGTAAAAAAATAACGCCATAACGTCCGGCAGCCACTCCGGCTGCCGGTTTTAACTCGCTTACTTGTAGCGTACGTCAAGCTTGCTGTAGGCCACCACCGATTCAGAACCATCCTTGTTTTTGTCCTGGTTGTAGTTGCCCGCCTTGAAGTACAGCTGGATCCCTTCCCAGCCCTGCTTCGGATAGTCAAACGTTTGGCTGGCCTTTTTGCCTCCGGCGCTGGCCTCCACCGTCACCTTCATGCCGCTCGCCGTGCCTTTGGCTTTGATGCTGTAATCAATTTTGTCTTTCAGCCCGACGCCCGAAAGCAGCGTGGTGCGTTTTTCCGGGTCGCCGTAGTTTTCTTTCACGCCCGCCACTATCGCGCCGTCTTCCCAGCGCAGTTTCAACATCTCTGAGCCGCCGGGTTTGTCGCCGTGAATTTGAGCAAAAATAATTGAGCGCGTGGACGGATTTTTGACGATATACACCGACCCGCGCTGCTCATTGTCAAACTCGCTGCCGTTAACAAAATTGTGCGTGGCTCTCAGCTCGACGCGAGGAAATTCACTGTGCGGCGTAGATCCAAACCCGGACGGTGCTTTAAACACCATCGCCCCCGCCGGAATGGCAGAATCACAGCTTTTGTCCCCACCGCAGTTGCTGTAGAAATAGCGGTTATGCAGCCCCGACGTGATCTTCACTTCATTCGGTTTTTCACTGCCATCAAAGGATTGCAGCAGATAGTCCTTTGTCAGCACCGGGTAGTTTTCACCCGGCGCGGTCTGGCCGCTCTCGGCCCATGCGCTACCGCTCAGCGCAGCCAAAAAAAGGCTGACAGGCAGCCCGTAACTTAGTGTTTTACGCTTCATCTTTAACCCCAATGCAAAATGTAAACCCGCCCAAGCAGCTAACCACTAATCAGCGTAGATGCTTTACTTAAAATCTGTTGCGGTAACATGTCAGTAGTAACAATGGGTTTCCGGTAATTAACCTGATGCATAAAGGGAACAGTCATGATCAAAAAACTGCTCGTTTCAGTTCTGTTTGCGGCCAGCTACTCCGCCTTCGCGCTGGCGGATAACGCAGGCGCGGCGTTTAAAACTTTTCCGCTCGGCAAGCTTGAGCTAACCGCGCTGCACGATAAAAACAACACCCTGCCCAACGATGGCAAAGTGATTGGCGTCGACGTGGGAGAAAAATCGGTGGCCGAAGTGCTGTCTGCGGCGGGCGCGCCGACGGACAAGATTAAGCTCAGCGTCGATGCCCTGCTGGTGAAAGACGGCAGTAAAGTCATTCTGCTGGATACCGGGCTTGGCCCCAACGCTCAGGGCCAGCTGGTTGAGAGCCTCGCAAAGGCGGGTTATAAGCCAGAGCAGGTAACCGATGTGCTGATCACCCACGTTCACGGCGACCATGTTGGCGGGCTGCTGACGGCGGACGGCAAGCAGGCATTCCCCCACGCCACGGTGCAAATCTCCGCCCCGGACTGGGCATGGCTGCAAACGCTGCCGAAGATGAAGGCGCTGGCTGAGGCCATCCAGCCGCAGGTGAAAACCTTTAAGCCAGGCGACCAGGTGCTGCCGGGGATCACCTCTGTGCCGCTGCCGGGCCACACGCCGGGGCACGTTGGCTACCAGATTGTCTCCGGCAAGCAGCGACTTTTAGACATTGGCGACTCGGCGCACAGCTCGATTGTGTCGCTGACGAAGCCCGAATGGGCGATTGCCTATGACAACAATCGCCAGGAAGGCATAGCCAACCGCAAAGCGCTGCTGGCCAGACTGGCCGCCGATCGTGAACTGATTTTTGCCCCGCACTTCCCGTTCCCGGGCGTCGGGCATATTGTGGCTAAAGGCGACCATTACGTTTTTCAACCGACAGAATAGCGGTGACACAAGCCGGTTCGCCGGCTTTTAACCCTCCTGCCGGTGTATCTGATACCAGACATGCCGGAGCAGCGGATGCTGCTCCGGCACCATGGGATGGTCAAACTCTCCGCTTCGGCGCATGCCCAGCTTCTCCATCACCCGCTGAGACGGCAAATTTGGCAGTGCGGTAAAAGCCACAATGCTGTCCAGATCGTATTCGTCGAAACCAATGCGCAGCGCTTCCCTCGCGGCCTCAGGCGCGTACCCTTTGCCCCAAAACGCTTTTCGAAGCCGCCAGCCGACCTCGACACAGGGGCCAAACGGCAGCGAGTAGCCGGGGCGATTCAGGCCCACAAACCCGACCAGCTCACTGCTGCGTTGCTCTTCCACCGCCCAGAAGCCAAAGCCGTATTCAGCCATACGCTGACGGAATGTCTCGAGGTAACGCTGGCTCTCTTCCGACGTCAGGGGCTGCAAGAAATAGCGCATCACCTCCGGGTCAGCGTTCATTTCGGCAAACGGAACCAAGTCCTCGTCTCGCCACGCTCTCAGCAGCAATCTTTCAGTCCTGTACATGGTGTTCCTCAATCAATTCCTTGATTAAACGTGACAACGTCACCACGGCCTGGCGCTCTCTTTCGCCCCAGTTCCACGAGGCGTTGAAGCGGAAATAGTTATCCCAGGCCCTGCCGGTGGTGAACATTTTCCCCGGGGCGATGCTTATCTTATGCGCCAGCGCCCGCTCGTTAAGCAGGCTGGTATCCAGCCCCTCCGGCAGTTCAATCCACAGGAAATAGCCGCTTTCGCTGCGGTGGATTTTGACTTCAGGAGGGAAAAGCTCACTTAGCGTTTGCCAGGCCTGCTGCTTGCGTTCTGCCAGCTGCCGCCGGAGGCGGCGCAGGTGTGTGTCATAGCGGCGGGTAGCCAGAAAATCGACCAGCGCCAGCTGCATCGGCGAACTAGTGGACAAGGTGCTCATCAGTTGCAACTGCTGAATGCGGCGGGCGTGCTTCCCGGCGGCGACCCAGCCGATGCGAAATCCGGCCACCAGGCATTTTGAAAACGAGGAGCAATGCAGAGTAATATTGTGGGCATCATACGCCCGGGCAGGCAGCGGCCTTTCCCGCCCGTAATAAAGCTCGCTGTACACGTCATCCTCAATCAGCGTGACGTTATGTGCCCGCAACAGTTGTACCAGCCGCGCTTTTTTCTCCGGCGGCAGCGTCACGCCCAGCGGGTTCTGGCTGTTGGTCATTAGCCAACAGGCTTTGACCGGGTATTCGGCCAGAGCCTGCGCCAGGGCATCGAGATCGATCCCGCTTACCGGGTCAGTGGCGACCGAGAGCGCTTTCAGCCTCAGACGCTCCAGCGCCTGCAGCGCGCCGTAGAAGCAAGGGTTTTCGACAATTACCCAGTCACCCGGCTCGGTCACCGCCTGCAGACTGAGGTTGAGCGCCTCAAGCGCGCCGGCGGTGATAACAATTTCGTCCGGTGAAACATGCATCCCCTGCTGGGCGTAGCGCTGGGCGATGGCGTGGCGCAGCGCTTCGTTGCCCGGCGGCAGGCTTTCAATCACGCTGATGGCGGTCGCCGTTTTGCTGACCGCCGCCATTGAACGGTGGAGCGACTGGAGCGGAAACAGGCGAGGATCCGGGAACGCAGAGCCAAACGGCACCACGGAAGCATCCGTGCTTGCCTGCAGCACATCAAAAATATAGGTATTGATATCGACGGTTTCCGCGCGAGTGACCTGCACCGCAGGCGGCGCGGTGCGTGCCACCGGTCGGGGCGCAACGTAGTAGCCGGACTGCGGCCTGGCCACAATCGCCCCCTGGCTTTCCAGCATCTGATAGGCGTGGCCGACGGTCATAAAGCTCATGCCGCTGTGGCCGACCTGCTCGCGCAGCGACGGCAAACGATCCCCCGGCTGCCAGACGCCGAGGGCAATCTGGTCGAGGATCTGCTGTGCCAGCTGCTGGTACTTTTTCATGCGCTGCTCCCTGTCTATATCACAGCGCTAAAAATACGCTGTTTTGTACAACTGTTATAGTCAGAAAGTGAGTTTTTAACACGAAGATAGCGGGCGGTAAAACCGCCCGTGAAAAGGTAAACGTGGGGATTTTACTTCACATCGGCCAGCGCGGTTTTCTCAACATACGGCTTCATCAGGCTGTCCGCCGTTTGCTGGGCAGATTTCGCTGCCGCTTCCGGGGTCACCTTTTGATCGTTCACCACCGCCGCCAGCTGGTTTTCCATCGCCTGACGAACGGCAACCGTTTCATAAGTCGAATACCAGGGATGGGCATATTTCAGCTGATCCAGCGCGATTTGCGCGCGCGGATCTTTCTGCAGGTATTCTTTCATTTCCGGCGTGTCGTACGAGGCCTTCAGCGGGGAGAAATACCCGGTGAAACGGCTCCACGCGCCGTTAACCTGCGGGCTAACCAGATACGTCAGGAACTGATAAGCCGCCTTTTTCTGCGCGTCGGAAATGCCCTTGAAGCTGACCAGGCTCGCGCCGCCGATAGGCACCGCCCGCTGTTCTTTGGCGGGCATCATCGCCACTTCCATATCAAAATCTTTGCTGTTTTCGCGCATAAAGCCCAGCGCGCCGGTGCTCAGCATCGCCATGCCCAGTTTACCGCTGAAGAACGCAGCGCTGATCTGCTTGGAGTTAAGCACGCCGGACGGCATCACTTTGTCGCGGTAAACCATGTTCTGCCAGAAGCGCAGCGCGCCAATGGTGGTCGGCGAGTCGTAATACACTTCGCCCGGATAGTTTTCGTTGAAGTAGTTACCGCCATTGGCTCGAACCAGCGAGGAGAAGATCCAGCCGCCGTAATCGTCGTTGGTGGACGGCAGCATGATGCCCCACTGCCCTTTGCTGGCGTCGGTCAGCTTCTTCGCATCGGCCAGCATTTCGGCCCAGGTCTGCGGCGGCTGCTTGATGCCTGCCTGATCGAACATGGTTTTGTTGTAGTACAGGATTGGCGTGGAGTTATGGAACGGAATCGCGTACGTCACGCCCATTACCTGGGCATTCTTGTGCATTGCTGGCCAGAAATCGTTCATCAGGAAATCGCCCGCCTTGCGGTTGCCGTATTTAAACAGCTCGTCCATCGGCAGGATTTCGTCTTTTAGCGCAAGGTCGGTGGTGAAGTTGGCTGACATGATGACCAGCGCCGGCGGCTGCCCGGCTTTCTGGGCGGATTCCGCTTTAATTTTGGTGGTGTCGTAGCTGCCGGTAAAAATACCGCGGACTTCGACGTCCTGCTGCGAATCGTTAAACGCCTTGATGACGCGGGTCATCTCCATTGTCAGCTTGCCGTCGACCGGCGCCGGGAACATAAAATCAATTTTCTCTTTTGCCAGCGCTGCGCCGCTCACGGCCAGCGAACAGCAAACGGCAAGCGCCCGCCATTTATGCATCAGGGGGTTAAACATGGTCAATCTCCTGGTGTAAGTTGTGGTGAAGGTCTGTGTGGAAAAGGTGTATATCCGATGAAGAAAAACCGAGGGTAAGCGTATCGCCTTTTTCTGGTACCTCGCCGCGGTGGCGACGGGTGTAGCGTAACGTTCCCAGGGGGGTACTGACATGGAGCAGATAATCTGCGCCCATCAGTTCTCGTTGCAGCACCGTCGCCGTTAGCGTCAGGTGCCCGTTTTCTGGCCTGTCGGTGAGGTGCTCGGGGCGGATCCCGAACCAGACGCTTTGCGCTTTTTCCGCAGCAGGCGGCAGAGGCAAATTCAGCGTGGCAGGCAAAACGCGGCCCTTTTCACAAGGCAGAGAAACCAAATTCATGGCCGGGGAACCAATAAAACCAGCAACAAACAGGTTGGCTGGATGGGCATAAAGGTGCTCCGGCTCGCCCACCTGCTGCACCACGCCGCCGTTCATCACCACTATGCGATCCGCCATCGACATGGCTTCCGTCTGATCGTGGGTGACGTAGATGGTGGTGGTTTTAAGCTGATGATGCAGCGCCATGATGCTGTCGCGCACCTCGGTGCGCAGGCGGGCATCCAGGTTAGAGAGCGGTTCATCCATCAGGAACAGACGCGGATTGCGCACAATGGCTCTCGCCATTGCCACACGCTGGCGCTGCCCGCCGGACAGTTTGGCCGGTTTACGGTCGAGCATTTCACCCAGCTGCAGCATCGTGGCCACCTGCTCGAGGCGCGGCTGCCAGCTGGCTTTATCTTCTTTACGGATCTTCATGCCAAAGGTGATGTTGTCCCGTACCGTCAGGTGCGGAAACAGCGCATAGTTCTGGAAGATCATCGCGAAGTTGCGCTCACGCGGCGACATCGCAGTAATGTTCTCGCCGCCGAGCCAAATCTCGCCGCCGCTAACCTCTTCCAGCCCCGCCAGCATCCGCAACAGCGTACTTTTACCGCAGCCGGACGGCCCGACCAGAACCACAAACTCGCCTTCGTCGATGCTGAGCGACAGCGCGTTGAGCGCCGCTTTGCCTTCAAACTGCTTGCTTACCTGATTCAGTCTTAACATAGCGATTAATACTCATCCGTCGGGCAACTGATCGCCGCGTCATACAGCCACGGGCCAGCATAATGCGCCAGAGAATGCTGATAGCTGACCCACTGGTCGCCCACCTGGCGGTGCATCAGGCAAGACGGCGGCGACAGATCGTAATACGGGCGGCTGTCCTCAAAGTGATACGGAACCTGGTGAACCGTGCCGGGAATCGTCGCTATCGTTGCCTGGCGGTATTGGGTCATCGTCAGGCTGTGGTTGTGGCCGCAGAAAATACGCACCAGCGCCGGGAAACGGGCGACCAAATCAAGCAGCAGGTGCCCGTTTTCGCAGGCGATTTTGTCCATTTGCGCGTTGCCCAGCGGCAGCGGCGGATGGTGCATAAAGACCGCCGTGGGCTTGTCGCCGCTCGCGGTTAACTGCGCTTCAAGCCAGGACACGGTATTGTCGGTCAGCCAGCCTTTAGAGTGCCCGGCGAGGCTGGAGTCGATAAACAGCAGACGGGTAGCGAAGTCGTCCACCGCATAGCGGATGTTTTCCGGGTCGTCCCCCAACGGCGGGCAAAGCGGGCGCAGGTATTCCAGAAAATGAGATTTATCGTCGTGGTTGCCGGGGATCAAATAAAGCGGCGACTTGATGGTGCCGAGCACCTGGCGCGCAACCTCGTACTCTGAAGGGCGCCCGCAGTTGACGATATCCCCGCTGACGATGACCGCATCCGGGCGGTCACGCAGCGCGTTCAGCTGCGAGGCCACGTCGGCATTGCCCGCGTTGATGTCGATAAAGCCGTACAGTTTCTGGTTCTGACTGCGGAAATGGGTGTCGGAAATATGGGCCAATAACATCACTCAACTCCTTACTTGATACCTGAAAAACCAAAACTTCGCAGAAACTGCTTCTGGAAGGCGATAAAGGCGAGCATCAGCGGCAGGCAAACCATAATGGTCCCGGCGCTGATGGTGCCCCACTGGCCGCCGGATTCGGCGCCCATAGCAAACGAAACGAGCCCGACCGTTAGCACCTGCTTGTCCGGGTCGTTGAGCATCATTAGCGGCCACAGGTACTCGTTCCAGTGGTAGGTAATACTCACGGTGGCGAAAGCCAGCACCGACGGCCAGCACATCGGCAGCAGCACGCGGTAAAGCACCTGCCACCAGCGGCAGCCCTCCATCAGCGCGGCCTCCTCCAGCTCTTTCGGGATGGCGAGAAACGCCTGACGCATCAGGAACACGCCGAACGCGGAGGTGAAATACGGCATCATCACGCCGGTCAGCGTATTGAGCAGGCCCAGCGCTTTGAGCGTCATCATGTTCGGCACCATCATCACGACGGGCATGATCATCAGCTGCACCAGAAACAGCAGGAACAGCATTTGCTTGCCGCGAAACTCATGGCAGGCAAAAACGTACCCGGCGGTGGTGATGGTGATGAGCTGCACGAAGAAAGTACCGAAGCTGAAAATCAGGGTATTGGCGTACAAACTGAGCCAGTCGGCGCTCTGCCACGCATCACGGAAGTTATCCAGCGTGAGCGGAAAACGCGGCAATATTGAGGCCATGCCTTCCCCGAAGGTGCTGGCGCTAAAAGCCGATGAAAGCATCCAGATAAACGGACTAACCCACAGCAGCGCCAGGCAGCACATCAGCACGGTGAGCGTCACGCCCTTTGATTTTCGCAGGCGCAACCACAGCGGCTGCGGTACGCTACGCGCGTTGACAACGGACCCAGAAAACTCAACGCTCATGGTGGGCGCCCCTTTCCAGCAGTTTGAGGTTAACGAACGAGAAGACAAACAGTCCGGCCAGCGTCAGGAAGGTGGCGGCAGAAGCTTTGCCTAAATCATGGGTGTCCCAGGCGAGACTCTGGATGTAGTACAGCAGCACGGTGGTGGCGTTATCCGGCCCGCCGCGCGTCATCACCGCCACGTGGTCAATCTGCGTAATCGAGTAGATAAGCGCCGTGGTTACCACAAAGCTCAGCGTCGGGCGAAGCAGCGGTAAAGTGACTTTGAAGAATACCTGCGTGGAGGTTGCCCCTTCCATGATCGCCGCTTCACGCGCCGAGGCTGGCAGGCTTTGTAAGCCGGCGAGGAAGAACAGCATGTAATAGCCCGCGAACTTCCAGACACCAATCAGCGCCAGGGCGTACAGCGCGCTGTTGCTGCGGCCGAGCCAGTTGTTATTCATCGGCCCGAACAGCTTCGCCAGGTAGTAATCCAGCATCCCCATGCCCGGCATAAAAATGAACAGCCACAGCGCCGCAGCGCTGACCATGGGAATGATCATCGGGAAGAAAAATGCCGTCCGCAGCCAGCGGTTAACGCGATGATTTTCCCACAGCGCAACCGCCAGCAGCAGCGCGAGCGCCACGCCGGGGATCACGGTCAGCACGATATAGAACAGATTATTCATCAGCGATTTCCAGAAAACCGCGTCGGCAAAAAGGCGAACATAGTTACCTGCGCCCACATACGCGCCGGCCTCGCCCGCCAGACGCGTATCAAACAGGCTGTCGTACACCGAGCGGATCAGCGGGAACCAGGTAAAGAGCAGTAAAAAGATCAAAGATGGCGTGAGGATCAGCCACGGAAGCCAGGGACGTTTTGCCATTGTCTGCAAACCTGTCAGGGGTCAGAAGTCAGTCAGTATGGGAGGGGTTTATGGCAGAAACGTGACGGGGAAATGGCAGTTTTGCGCCAGATAAAACAGGCAGCGTCCCGGCTGAGGGATAACTGCCTGTCGTTCAAAGAGATTGTCTTTGCAGGGATATATTCTTTAACCGTGCAAAAATGCTACTGCATCTGTTCCAGACTGGCCTTTTTCGTTTTGCGGTTATAAAGACACAGTTCTTTGCCAGGCACCGGCTGGCTGTTCTTAAATTTGTAGTTGCCTGAAATCACCACCGCCGAGTAACCGACCTCGTCGCTGAAGTCAGTGCGCTTCCCTTCTATCTTTTTCTCCTGCAGGGCGCTGATGGCGAGACAGCTTTTTTGCACGTCTTTGTCCAACTGCTGCCAGGCCGCTTCCGAGGAAGCCAGGCTGCTAAAGGTCGTCAGTAAAACCGGAATTGCGGCGAGAGCATATCGCTTCTTCATGGACACCTCGAAAACAAACGGATAACGGGCTTTCACTCCCTTCAGGCGGATAATCTAAAACATTATCCGCCCGGAATTATCTGTATTGTAGCCAATGCCCTGTATCACTTGCCCAGCTTCGACAACATCTCAGGCCGCATAAACTTATGGATGACCAGCATAAACAGCAGCGACGGTACCAGCAAAATCAGCGCGGTAATCGACGATACCTGGTAATTCCCGGACATGCTGGCGTTGTAAAGCAGCAGCGGCAGCGTGGTGATATCCGGCGCGCCGACGAAAAAGGTGCCGGTAAACTCATCCAGCGACTCCAGGAACACGAAAATCCCGGCGGCCATGATCCCCGGTAAAGCTTGAGGCAGCACAATGTGCCAGAAGGTAAACAGTGGCCCTGCCCCTAAATTACGGGACGCCCGCGCCTGCAGCGGGTCAACAGCCGAAAACGCGGCTACGCAAATCCAGACTGAATACATCAGGCCATGTACGCTGTGCACCAGCACCACGCCAGCTACCGTGCCGTTCAGCCCCCACTGATAGAAAAGCCGCGCGATGTTCATATACACCGTCAGGTTTGGAAACGCCTGAGGGATCAAAAACAGTAGCATAAACACCACCCGGAACGGCATCGCGCGCCGGGAAAGCGCGTAGCCGGCGGGAACGGAAATCAGCAGGCAAACCAGCACCGACAGCACGGCAATAAACACGCTGGTCAGCAGCGAGCCGGACACATCGCTGTACGGGCTAAACACCTGATACCAGTACTTTAATCCCCACTGGCTCGGCAAGGTATGCGGATAAAACCAGCTTTCCGCCACCGTCCAGATCAGCAGGTTCAGCAACGGGCCGAACATCGCAAACAGCATAAAGGCCAGCAGCAGTACCTGCAGCGGCAGGCCGAATCGGCCTTTTATCAGGCTCATGCTTCCCCTCCTTTCTGGCGCAGGCTGTGGCGCAGATAAAACCAGGACAGCGCCCCGCAAATCAGCAGGGAGATCACGCCCAGCGCGTTAGCCACCGCATAATCGCTGTAGGAGTTAACGCGGAATGCCATGTCGACGGTCAGCATCGTTGGCGTTCCGGTGCCAATCATCAGCGGCACGGACAGCACGGACATCATGGTCACCGTGGAAAGCACCAGCGCGACACCAATAGCCGGTAACACCTGCGGTAAAATAATGTCGAACAGAATGCGAACTCGCGAAGCCCCCAGGTTTCTGGCAGCCAGCACCTGCGCAGGCTCCAGTGCCGCCATCGCCCCACAAATCAGCAAGGTGGCAAACGCCAGCTGCTTCCAGACAAAGGTAATGATGATCCCTTTCCAGCCGAGCCAGGAGATCGTGTCCAGTGGCTGCACCAAATCGCTGGCAACCAGCAGGTTATTCATCAGGCCGTTTTTGGCGAGAAACGTGCGCATCATCTGCGCGGCAACGATGAACGGAATAAACAGCGGCAGGCGGTAAAGCATGCCCAGTAGCCGTACAACGGGGCGGCAGGAAGAAAGCGTGATCACCGCCGAGATCGTTATCGATAACGCGGCCAGCAGCGCAACCGACACCAGCACGATAAACACCGTGAACAGGATATCGTTGGAGTACAGCGCCAGGACTTTGGCAAAGTGCTGTAACGTCAGCGCCCCGGCGTTCGAAGTAAAGGCAGCCACCAGAGAAAATCCCAGCGGGTACAGAAACAGCACCACAATCATCAGCGCGGCGGGGCTCACCAGCAGCAGATAGTTTAACGAAACGCGCATAGCAAACCTTTGGACTTGAGCGTGGCGCCCGACCTGAACCGGGCGCCGGGAAAGGATTAGTTAGACACCTGGCTTTCGTACCCTTCTTTGATGTCGTCAAAGTAAGGCGCTATCGGGAAGCTTTTGCCGTAATCGGCGAGCGCTTTCGGGGAAATCTCGGCAAACAGTTTGCTCCAGGTTGCGTCATCCAGCTTCGGTTTGACGTACTTAGCGTCAATGCCCGGATACCAGTTGAACTGCTTCACGATCCCGTCGGCCTGCACTTCCGGGCTGGTTGCCAGCGCAATGAACTCGCGCGCCAGTTCAGGCTGTGCCGCTTTGGCCGGCGTGACGTAATACATCGGCTGCCCCGGCATGCCCGGTGAAAGCAAAGCGAGCTTGATGGACGGCGGCAGCTTGCCCTGATCTTTCCAGGTGTAGAACATATCCACCCAGACCGGTCCCATGGCGATTTCCCCTCGGGTCAGCATATCCAGCGTACCGGCGTTGCCCGGCGTAAAGGTCACGTTCTTATTAAACGCTTTCAGCTTCTCAAAAGCCTGCGACCAGTTTTTCTCTACGCTCTTATCGTAAGGCAAGGCGGATAAACGCTGGGCGTCGGTGCCGTAGGCGTAGATCCAGCCAACGACAAAACTGACGCCGGACATGCCGTTTTTAATGCCGTTGTAGCCGAACGCCTGCGGGTGTTTCGCCGCCCACTCAACCAGCTCGTCATAAGAGGTCGGTGGCGCTGTCATGGTTTCACTGTTCCAGGCGATAGCCGTCTGGCTCAGGAACATCGGCATCACATAGCCGTCCACGTTCACGCCCAGCGCATTTTTCGCGTTATCCGCGGAGACCATGTCGCCCGTTTTGATGTGCTGGCGGTATTTTTCCAGCAGCCCTTTTTCCACCAGTTCGCCGCCCGCTTTCTGGTGAACCACCGCCACGTCGATATCCCAGGTTTTGGCCCCGCTCTGCTGCTGAGCGCTCAGTTTTTCGATGATTTTATTCGAGCCTGCATCCCCCGGTCCGGTGCCGACCACGCGCACTTTGACCCCCGGATGCGCGGCCTCAAACTTTGGCCCCAGCCAGGTTTTGACGTAATCCACCATATTTTGGTCACCGGCGGTGGCCACGTTTAAAACGGTTTCCGCCTGTACGCCATAACTTAAAAACAGCGCCGTGACGGCGGCAAGTCTGGTTTTAGTAAACATAATTACCCCTCAGAAAAATAGACTGGTTCAAACTGTGTGGGACGAACTAAAAATATGCAGGGCTGACTCAGGCACATGCAGCCTGACTTTTGTATTCAACGGCAAATTATCAACGGCGTCGGCATGGAAAAGACGCTGCCGATAGCGAATGGCGTAACGATAGTTGTGGCCAATAAAAGCATTTTGCTCAACCACCCCTTCAAGCGTTAATCCCCCCTCCGGGAAAGATTTATTTAATGATGAAAGCGCGGCATCCGAGCTTCTGAAATAGATTTCCTGGTCACCGCTATTATTTAGCGAGGCCAGGCCCAGGGTATTTATTTCTTCCGCCGTAATACGGTTATCGGCTCCCATAAAATCAGCCACAAAGGGCGTGGCGGGCTTTTGATAAATCTCTTCCGGGGTGCCGATTTGCTCGATTTGGCCATTATTCAGCACCACAATGCGGTCGGCCATCACCAGCGCTTCCTGCTGGTCGTGGGTGACGATCACCGAAGTGAAACCCAGCTTTTTCTGCAGTTGCTTGATTTCGTGGCGCACGTTCAGCCGGACTTTGGCATCCAGATTCGACAGCGGCTCATCCAGCACCAGTACGTCTGGCTCAATGGCCAGCGCGCGCGCCAGGGCCACGCGCTGCCGCTGCCCGCCGGAAAGTTCGGTGATTTTAGCCCCGGCAAGGCCGGTCAGATTCACCATCTGTAATAGCTCAAGCACTCTGGCCTGAATCGCGTCCCGCCGCCACTTGCGTAGCTTCAGGCCATAACCAATATTTTGTTCCACCGTTAAATGCGGCCACAGCGCATAGCTTTGAAATACCATGGTGATATTTCGCTGCTCCGGCGGGCTTTGGGTAATATTATTTCCGGCCACAACAATGTGGCCCTGCTTAACAGGAATAAACCCACACAACGCGTTCAATAACGTTGTTTTCCCGCAGCCGGACGGGCCCAGCAATGCAATCATCTCGCCTTTCTTCACGGCAAGATTAATTTCTTTTAGCACCACCTTTTCGCCGTAACTAATTTGCAGGTGCGCCATTTCCAGGTAGCTCATAACGGTATCCGACATGTTTGTTTACGTCTTTTTTGCTCTGAATGAACACGTGTTCATTTCGCTGTAAAAAAAATGAAACGCCGCTCAGAGATGATGTGAGCCTACTGTGGCGTGTCTTTGTGACACTTTAATTAACCGCGATAAATTTTTAGCGAGGGGCAATGAAAATCGACGTGCTTGGCTGCGGCAGCGCTTTCTCCCGCTGGCAAAATACTTCCGCGCTGCGGATTGTTGATGACGAAAACCGGCAATGGCTTATCGACTGCGGCCCCACCATTCCTCGTGCGCTGTGGCAGCGCGGCGGCGGCATCAACGACATCGACGTGCTGTTTTTCACCCACGTGCATCCCGACCACTGCACCGGGTTAACGGCGCTGCTCAATCACTGGAAGAGTTTTGCCCGCCAAAAGCCGCTGGTGATCTACAGCCAGCCGGCACAGCGCGAGGTGTTGATGCAGCTGGCCTCGCTCGCCAACTGGCCAGAACCTTCGCTCTGCTTCCCCATCGAATGGCGCGACAGCGAAGCTGATTTTCACTGGCATCACTGGCGGATTCGCACCGCCCCAACCCGCCATGAAATGGCCAACCTGGCGCTGCGCGTGGATATCCGGGAATATGCTTTGTTCTATAGCGGCGACGGGCGGCCCACCGAAGCTTCTATCGGGCTGATGGCCGGCGTGGACCTGGCGTTTCAGGAGTGCGCCTCGCTGTCTGAACTGGCGGAGGACGCTTCCCACGGCGACTTCCCCGGTTGCCTGAAGCTTTTTACTTCTCTGGGGCTGCCGTCGCTGGGGTTGTACCACTGTAACGATGCCATTTTGCCCGCGCTAAAGCTGGCCTGCCGCCCCCACGCCGGGCTGTTCGTCAGCCAGGACGGGCTGCAGTACGACTTCCATCAGCAGCGGTTTTACACTGAGGATTATTTGCCTTGAGTTCGTCGATGCATAAACAAAGCGTGACCGCCGAAGATGTGGCCCGCCGGGCGGGCGTTTCGCGCGCCGTGGTTTCCCGGGCGCTGAGCAACAACGGCAGTATTTCCCCTGCCACACGGGAACGCGTGCTGCAGGTAGCCGAAGAGCTTGGTTATCAGGTCAATTTTCTTGCTCAGGGCCTTAACCGCCGCCGCAGCCATCTGATTGGCGTCATCGTGTCGCGCATCAACGATCCGTTTCGCAGCAGCCTGCTTGACGGCCTTCTAGGCGAAATTCAGCGCAACGGCTTTCAGGCTCTGGTGACAGAGATCCGCTCTGAGCAGGAGCTGGCGGAAACGCTGCGCCACTTCACTCAGTTTCGCGTCTCCGGCGTCATCGTCACCTCCGGCAAGCCTCCCGAAGCGCTGGTGAACGAGTGCGTGCAGCAGCATATTCCGGTGGTTGGCATCAACCGCCAGCCCGACATTCCCGGCGTGGATTACGTCTGTTCGGATAACGCCGCCGGGGCAGTGCTGGCCGCCGAACAGCTGGTCAACAGCGGGTGCAAACATTTTGGCTGGCTCAATAATCACTCTTCTACCTGGGCCGGCAGAATGCGCGGCGAAGCGTTCCGCCAGGCGCTGATCGAACGTGGTGTAAACGTTGAGCAAAACCTTGCTTCGCTGCTTTGTGAAGAGGAAGGCTATGAAGGCGGCTGGCAAGCTGCAGCGGCTGTAACGCAGATCCCCGACGGTATTTTCTGCGCCAACGCTCAGCTGGCATGTGGCTTTCTCGACGGGATGCGCCAGCGCGGCAAATATGCGCCACAGGATTTTCAGCTGATCGGCTTCGACAACACGCCACAAACGGCGCAGTACAGCTACCGACTCACCACCCTCAACCAGGATGTGGCGGAAATCTCCCGGCTGGCGCTGGCTCACCTGCTGGAGCGCGCCCGAACGCCTGCACAGCCTTCACGCACCAGTTGGGTGAAGGTCAACCTGATTCATCGACACACGTCAATCTCCCTTACTTAAGAGCAAAACATGACTGAACAACAGCTACAGGCGTTATGCACGTTAATCCGCGAAACCGGCGCCCGCGCCCAGGCGCTGCGCGATGCAGGCTTAAGCGTGGAAAAAAAAGGTCGCCAGGATTTCGTCTCACAGGCGGACATTCTGGTTGAGCAAGAGATTAAAAGCTGGCTGCGGACGCATTGCCCGCAGGACGGCTTTCTGGGGGAAGAAAGTGGCCTGGAGGAAGGCGAACGCGGCGTCTGGGTGCTCGATCCGGTTGATGGCACCACTAACTTTATTCTTGGCATGGACTATTGGTGCGTCTCCCTCGCTTACGTCAGGCAGAACGTGATTGAGCTGGGAATTATCTATGCTCCCGACCGAGATGAGTTCTTTTTTGCCCGCCACGGCGCGGGCGCATTCCTGAACGGTAAATCGCTCAAGCTTCACGATCCATCCCCGGAAGGCGTGGTCATCGGCCTGGGTCGTTCCAGCCGCGCGCCGGTTCCACTTTATGCGCGCACTATAGAAGATGTTCTGAACGACGGCATGGAGTACCGGCGTTTTGGCGCAGGCGCGCTGATGCTGGCGCACGTTGCCGCGGGCCAGGTTCACGCCTACTACGAGGAGCATATGAACAGCTGGGACGCGCTGGCCGGGCTGCTGCTGATCACCGAGGCTGGCGGCAGTAGTACTGCGTTTCTCGCCAACGGAGGCCTGTTGAACGGTAATTTGGTACTGGCCGGCTGCACCAGCGTGCAGGAAAGGTTAATGGCGCTGCTGGAAGGGGCCGTCGATTAATTAAGGATTTAATAGTCGCCACTTTAATTCCGGTGGCGACCTGATTGTTTTATTTCAAATGATACCGACAGTTATTATTTAATAATATTTATTACACTCAATCTATAAACCCCATCAATAATTAACCATCCGATGAAAACCAAAATTGCGTCAAATCATTTTTTATTGACTTAAAAAAAACAAAAAAAATAGAAAGCGTGATAAACAGCATATACCCTATCCATTCCCAAAATATGGACATGGATCATTTGTGGCTTTATATGGAAAATTTGTTATCAGCGATGCCGATTACGCCCCTCTTAGTTTTGCCGACGTGGGTACATTTCTTGTATTTTCGGGTAATGGAGTTTATCTCAACTGGGGTGCTCGCGTAATAGCACTGATATATGAGAAGCGATTTTATAGTTTAGTGAAACAACAAAGGATGATATAAATGAAAAAGCATTTAACTGCTGATGTTATTATTGAAGCATCTTTCTTAGGAACTGATGGAAACCTCACTTATAATAGGGTTGATAGAGCATTGGAGATTACTATGCATGGCATGATATTCAATGCTAATCATATGTCAGGTTTAACTCTCGCCAATAAGATTAAAAAATCAATAGAGAAAAGTGCGATTCAACATGATATTAACTGGATGATGATTAATGAAATCCGATTATATTGTTGCGCAGGTGGCTTTGGCGGGATATTTTCAGTTGCGAATGTATTAGCTTCACATCTCGAAAAACCAGTGAGAGCGTATACTACACAGTACTCACCGGCAGGAACTTTTGGGGGGTATGAAAATAAGATGAAATGTTTCCAACCTAAAAGAAAAAACGTTATGATCGATGGGATTCACAAAGTGTTATATTTTACTTGTGAGCATATGATACTTCCCACCCGTCGTGCATTGAGATAAAAATCACAGAAATGCCACATACTTTATCAATAGGCGAGAAGTTGAGTATCTGGCATTTCTAAAGATACTGGCATTGCTTGTGCTAACCATTTTTAAAAAATTACAGGTTGAATATTTCGATACTCAGCCTCTTAATGTGAGTCAATGTTCTTCCCCTTAGCGGCCAATCACAAAGTCTTCGTCATTGGTCCCCCAGCGCAGCGGGAGCGACAGGCTATAATTCCCTTCCCTTAGAAAACGGCGCTGTTCAAGCTCAACTCGCGAGGTATCCTCATGGGCTTGTTCCTCCAGCATAATCGTCACCCGGGCATCTAAAAACGCGTTCAACCAGGCCTGCTCGCTGCCACCCTGTGCGGGTGTTTGGGCAACATTACTTGCCGCCGCGCGTATGCCCCCAAACGCCTCTCGCTGGTTACCCGGCCCATGCATGACCAGCGCATCATAGTAGATAAACTGCCCGAGCGTGCTCAGCCCGTCTTCTTTCGCTTGCTCGACGGCGGGCTCCAGATACTGCTCCGTCAGAATTTCATCCTGCGCCGCTCGAAATGCGGGATCTTTTGCCGCCCGTTTCCAGGCATCAACAAAATCAGGATCAAGTCCGGAATGGGTGCTGCTTTCTTCTTCCGCGAGCCTTTTTAAGGCTGGCAGATACTTCGCAAGCGGGTTGGCCGCCCGCTTTGACGTGTAGCGCTCCACAACGTCGAGCATATCACCATTGGCGGAAGTAAAACCGATCAGACCAGCGGTATAGCCGCGATCGTCGTCGATATCTTCTATATAGGCATACTGTTTTCGCCAGTCCAGCGAGGAGTTTTCCGCGCTGGACACCAGCTGCATGGCGATCTCTCTTTTGGCGGGGGACAAAAGATCCAGGGCAAAAGCCTGGGATGCCAGGCAGAGTCCAGTCAGTATAAATACGCCAAACTTCGATGACAGCATCTTGTTCCCCTAAAAGAGCATTCGCGATATAGACTGGACAGTTTCGAATTAGTTCTCAGTCAAACTGTTATCCCTTTTTCTTGCCCCTCTGTTTCTACATCCCGGGCGTGGAACTAAAACGGGTGTACTTACACCAACAGCATTAAGAGCCGCAAGATATTTTTAAAATCGCAGTAGATATTGATCTCCGCAACAGCCATAAGAAGACTCCTTATGCCGCTGAACATAAGGAGGAAGCAGGTTGCCCTGACTGCAAAAGGCAGGACTGATAAGCTTTAGGGACATAGTTCCGAGTCCCCTTGAACATCTAACTCAGGACTTTCAATCTCAGGATAATTATCGCCATTTCTCAGGAATTATCTTTGAAATCAAATAAGTCACTACTAAAACCATCCCAATTGACACTCCTCTCTCCAGCCATGTTTCGAAATGAAAGAAAAAATATATAGAAAGCCAGAATATAACACCACCCCAAAGCGCACCAGAGTAATGTATTAAGATTCTTATCAACTTATTTTTAGCACTATTTTCAGATTCGTTTTTTTTGAAGTTCATTATCTAGTTCATCAATGATTTTATTAAATGCCGATTGTCCGAAAGTGTGTCTTATATGGATGGCTTCCAGAAAAGGTTGCAATGCAGGCTCCAGAAAAAAATAGAGCAAATCATAATCATACCTCCTCAGGCTATTATATACCTCAGGTGCATATGTTTGCAGCCTGAAAGATGTGTAGATGCTTCTTTCTATCATACCACCTGAAAGCAGAACATTGCCCAAAGCACTTCCTCTAACCCCCACAGTGAAGCTGGCCCGCTGAGCAATAACTTGGGCTATTCTGCCCGAAACAACAGTATTTCCTACAGCTCTACCCGTGACTGAAAAAAGTGTCTTACTGTATAAACTGTTTTGTTTTTCTTGCGGTATATATTTATTAAATACACCCAGAACATTTTCAACCGTTTTTATGAAGTTTGAGTTTTGCAAGATGCCATGTTGAAGTGCTTTAGCCATACGGATACGTTCATTTCCCCTGATATAACGGGAATCGGTATCAAGAAAACCATATGCAAGATACCCCAAGTCTTGGGGTATTGACATGACACCGTGAAAAAAGCCACTGACTGAATCTGGTGAGATGATTATTTTAGCTATTCGTCGTGCAACATCGATGTAAGTACTCATAGATCCCTCTATCTTTCTGTTTCCCGTATACCTGAGAAATGCTTAGCACATTCACCATAATACTACCGAACCATTCTCCCTAACGCAAATTTCTCTTCCACCATAACCTACTCGCAATTCATAACTAGCCTGTGACAAATATTTAGTTTCAACAGTACTCTGTACTGAATGATTTTATATAAGTTAATTGCTTTGATTTTTAGATCGTATCCTCCTCAGCAGTTCTTCCCCCGCAGCGCGGTGTTTTCCATCAGCATCGCGGTTATCAACCCAGCTCAATGATATTTGGGATAGTTATTTGCATATAACGCAGGGCAAGAAAGGGAATAAACTAGCGATACCTCTTTCATTAAGTTTCGTTTCATGAGCAGCGCTCTTTGGCTGGACGTATATTGCAGTCTGATTTTTATCCAGTTTTGGGGAATGGTTTTGGAGGAGTTTTGGGGAAGCGTTATTGAGGGCTAGAAACTGTTATCCATTTTTGCAGTCGCTCTGTTCATACAACCCAGACGTGGCGCGGCCTACAATCGAACCGAATAATTTGCTATGCGGAGTTCTGCATGTTCGGTTTAGACGCTTTTCACCTGGCGAGGATCCAGTTTGCTTTCACTGTCTCCTTCCACATTATTTTCCCGGCCATCACCATCGGGCTTGCCAGCTACCTCGCGGTACTTGAGGGGCTCTGGCTTAAGTCTAAAAACCCGGTTTACCGCTCGCTGTACCACTTCTGGTCGAAGATTTTTGCCGTCAACTTTGGCATGGGCGTGGTCTCCGGGCTGGTCATGGCCTACCAGTTCGGCACCAACTGGAGCGGGTTCTCGCAGTTTGCCGGCAGCATCACCGGCCCGCTGCTGACCTACGAAGTGCTGACCGCTTTCTTCCTTGAAGCCGGTTTTCTGGGCGTGATGCTGTTCGGCTGGAACCGCGTTGGCCCGGGTCTGCACTTCTTCGCCACCTGCATGGTGGCGCTCGGGACAATCATTTCCACTTTCTGGATCCTCGCCTCAAACAGCTGGATGCAAACCCCTCAGGGCTTTGAGATCCACAACGGACAGGTCGTCCCGGTGGACTGGCTGGCGGTGGTCTTTAACCCGTCATTCCCTTATCGCCTGCTGCATATGTCCGTGGCGGCGTTCCTCAGCAGCGCCTTCTTTGTTGGGGCCTCCGCCGCCTGGCACCTGCTGCGCGGCAATAACGCGCCAGCCATTCGCACCATGTTTTCAATGGCCCTGTGGATGGCGGTGATTGTCGCCCCCCTTCAGGCAATGATCGGCGACATGCACGGCCTGAATACGCTCCAGCATCAACCGGCTAAAATCGCCGCCATTGAGGGACACTGGGAAAACCGTCCCGGCGAGCCGACGCCGCTGCTGCTGTTCGGACTGCCGGATATGGACCAGGAGCGCACCCGCTTTGGCCTGGAAATCCCGGCGCTCGGCAGCCTGATCCTCACCCACAGTCTGGAAAAACAGGTGCCTGCCCTGAAAGAGTTCCCGAAAGAGGACCGCCCTAACTCGCCGATTGTCTTTTGGTCGTTCCGCGTGATGGCGGGCTTAGGCATGCTGATGATCCTGCTCGGCGTCGCCAGCCTGTGGCTTCGCTACCGCGACCGGCTGTTTGAGAGCCGCCCGTTCCTGCACTTTGCGCTGTGGATGGGGCCCTCGGGGCTGATTGCCATTCTCGCCGGGTGGATTACGACGGAGGTTGGCCGCCAGCCCTGGGTCGTTTATGGCCTGCTGCGCACCAAAGATGCCGTGTCTGCCCACGGTACGCTGCAAATGAGCCTCAGCCTGGCCGCTTTCTTTGTGGTGTACATGTCGGTGTTTGGCGTCGGCTACGGCTACATGATTCGGCTCATCAAAAAAGGCCCGCAGCCGTTCGACGACCATCCGGCACAAGGCACCCCATCCCGCCCGCTGTCTGCGGTCGCTGAATCACTCGAGGAGACGCGCTAATGGGCATCGATTTATCTGTTATTTGGTTTGTGATCATCGTCTTCTCCACCCTGATGTATATCGTGATGGACGGTTTCGATCTGGGGATTGGCATTCTGTTTCCGTTTATTCGCGACGCTGATGACCGCGATGTGATGGTCAACAGCGTGGCACCGGTCTGGGACGGGAACGAAACCTGGCTGGTGCTGGGCGGGGCTGCCCTGTTTGGTGCCTTCCCCCTGGCGTATGCGGTTATCGTCGATGCCCTGACTATTCCGCTCACGCTGATGCTGGTGGGGCTGATTTTTCGCGGCGTCGCCTTCGAGTTCCGCTTTAAGGCCACGCCGGCGCATCGCCCCTTCTGGGACAAAGCGTTCCTGGGAGGATCGATTCTGGCGACTTTTTGCCAGGGTATCGCCGTCGGCGCCGTTATCTCAGGCTTTTCAGTCAGCGGGCGGCATTTTGCCGGTAGCCAGCTTGACTGGTTGACGCCGTTCAACCTGTTCTGCGGCCTGGGTCTGGTCATAGCCTACGCTTTACTGGGTGCCACCTGGCTGGTGATGAAAAGCGAAGATCCGCTGCAAAGAAGAATGCGGAGCCTGACCCCAGCATTGCTGCTGGCGCTTTTGGCCGTGATAGCGGCGATCAGCCTCTGGACGCCGCTTCGCCACGCGAATATTGCCGAGCGTTGGTTCTCCCTGCCAAATCTGCTGTTCCTGCTGCCGGTCCCGCTGCTTGTCGTGCTCTTCAGCCTGTGGCTCTGGCGCAGCGTGCGGGCAACCGACAGCCTGCACGCCACACCGTTTGTGCTGACGCTGGGGCTGGTTTTTCTGGGCTTTAGCGGGCTGGGCATCAGCATCTGGCCAAACATCATTCCGCCGGACATCACGCTGTGGCAGGCCGCTGCGCCACCGCAAAGCCAGGGCTTTATGCTGGTTGGCGCGCTTTTTATTATTCCGATAATCCTGGTTTACACCTTCTGGAGCTATTACGTATTCCGAGGGAAGGTGCAGCCTGGCGAGGGCTACCATTGATGAAAGAGACCGCTAAACGTGTCATGTGGATGGTTATTCTATGGAGCGTCAGCGTATTTGCACTGGCCGCAGTGGGGATGGGATTTCGCCTGCTGATGACCGCCGCAGGCTTTAAATCTTAATTCGCTGAGCCGTGCGTCGTGGGAAGGAATATGTTCAGTCCTTCCCGCTAACTCATTCTGAATCTATGGTGAAGAAATTGATTTTCTTTAAAACTGTGCTAATTCTTTAATGCGTTAATGAGGAAAAACAGTTAACCATTTCAATGAAACATTCAGAGGATGACAAAGATGAAATATATGCTACCCGCACTGGCTTTAACGCTGTTGGTTTCATCACCTGTTTTTGCGGCAAAACAAATTACTCATGAAGAATCATCTGGTTATACAAAAGTTGGCGATCTTTCCCTGGAACAAGACGGGACCCCGACCGTCGGACACAAGGATTTATCCAAAGAGGTAAATCAAAAGTGTGAAGCGTCCAACGTGAAGCCTGCCGACTGCTTTTATGTGATAATCGCTGCCACCGGCGACGAGTCTAATCATAAAAATATTAATATCGAAGTCTTTAAGAAATAAATAACCAGACGGCCCTAAAACAGGGCCGTCATTCATTTTTATTTCACTTCTGTTTTCACGCTGGCCTGCGGCACATTACGATATTGTAATATTCCAGCGGCAACCTCTAAATAACGCAGCGAAAAATACACTCTGTCCTGCCCCGCTGCGGGTTTGACAGACATTAAGCGCTTCTGCTCGGCAGTAGAAACAGGCTCGGCGCTAAAGTGAGCGGTATTTTTATCCTGACGGAAGAGTTCGATCACCTCACCGCTGCTTTGCGTTTGCCGGTACAGCGCTCGCGCAGCTGGCGTTAACACGCCCGTCCCGGCCCCGTCCTGCACCCAGATTTTCACCCCGCTGTGGCTCAGGGTCGTCACCCATTTTTGGTAGCCATCCGGCGACATATTGCCGGCAAAGAAGCTGCTGACGGCAACCGGTTTATCGGCCACCGAGGCGAGAGACTCATGGGTTTTTGTCAGCCATGCCAGCGCGGCCTGCTGCATATCCGGGCTTCGCCAGCGGTGGTCGTCCAGCTCGCTGCTGATGTACCAGCCCGCAATGTTTTCAGCCCCGAGCACCTGCGTCCAGCGCGTGGCAACCGCCACGTCCCGGGCGCGCAGCAGGTTAAAGTAACTTTCCAGCGCAGTGAGCGGCTGATTTTGCCGTTCGAAGAATTTATCGTCCGCGGCCAGGCCCAGCACCAGCTTCAACCCGCTGTTTTTTACCAGGCGAGCCTTGCCCTCCAGCCAGTTTTGCGGTTCCCCGCCGGCGAAGGCGTCCCCATAGCGGCTCCACTGAAAGACCAGAGTATCAATGCCCTGTTGCTTCAGCTGCGCCAGCATCGTGGTCCATTGCTGGTCGGTCATCGACATATCACGCAGCTGGGGCTGATACATTACCGCGTTAATGGCAAAGGCAGACGCCGGGCAAAACAGCGCGGCCGCCAGCGTTAATGCCGGAGTAAATTTCATTACCAACGCACTCCTATGGTAAGGAACAGACTGTTTTTGGAGTCTATATCGCGGTTGCGGCCGTCGAATACCCGCTGGTATTCCAGCCCCACGCTCGCCTTGTGGGGATAAGCATCATAATGTGTTTCGCCAAACCAGGTGTTATAGCGAACGCCTACGCCGCCGAGCCTGTTATCCGTACTGCGTGAATGCCGCGTCTGGTTGTTGTACTGCACATGCCAGTAAGGTTCGATCGTGTGCCGCGCCGAAACCTTGTGGTGCCAGCTTTGTCGGTAATCGGCCGTGTACAGCTGATAGTCGTATTTCACGAAATGCGCCGCGTCCAGATAGAGGTTCTGCGCAAACCAGCCTTTACCCAGCGGGTGCCAGTCATCGCTGTACTCCCCGCCGTTCAGGAACGAAGCGCTGGCTCGCAGCATCATATCCGTCCGGGCATCGTCCGCCTTATCGAGAGGAAGCTGCTGCTCCACCGCCAGATAAATAACCTGCTCACGCAATGGCTTCCAGCGAACGCCCATTCCCACCATCGGCTGATAGACAGGCGCGATATTGCTGTGCCCTGCGCTGCCGCCAAACAGTCGGGTATAAACCGAAAGCTGATCGCCATCCAGAATTTGATTCTGACCAATGCGGTATTCAGCTTCAGCCTGGCCATAACTACGGTTGCTTTTATCTCGTGAGACGCCGCCGCCTGCGCCCGCTTCATTTTTAGAGGCGGAAGTCAGGCCCAGCGAACTGTCAAAGGAGAACGTCCAGCGCCGCTGGCTATCTTCGTGCACGCGGCGGAAGGCGAACCGCTCTTTTTGCTGCGCGTTGGTTAAGCCTTTGGACGGGGTCAGCGTGTTGTCGATATCATCCACAACGCGTTCGCTGTAGCGTTTGGTTTGCGGCTTGTCATCCAGCCGCTGGTTGATATAAACCATCTGTCGCAGGATTTCCGGCGAGTCAGGCATGGTTTGCAACGCTTGCTCCAGCTCGCTGCGCGCGCCGGGCATATCTCCCGCTTTAAACAGCGCAAAACCGCGCGTGGCGTGATCCTGCTCCGGCGGGGTCTCAAAGTTCAGCTCCGGCATGGCTCGCTGCCAGGCCACCTGTCGCCAGTAGTCAAGCGCGGCGTTGTCTTTCGCTAGCCAGGCGCTGCGAGCTGCGGCACGGATGTCTTCATCGCTAAGCGTTTTAACCGGCACGCTCCGCAGGCTACTTTGCGCCAGCGCGTAGTCTTCTACGGCAAACGCCAGATAAGCCACCTGCCGCGCGTAGTAAGGATTAGCATCGCGGGATTGAGCCTGCTGGGCGGCATACAGCGCCATTCCCGGCGAGGTTTGCTGGTAGCATTCCGCGAGGTGCGACCAGCTCTGCGCATCGTACTGCAGCGACATGTCGCCCAGGATGGTGATAACTTTATCGCACTGGTCTTTAAGCACGCGCGCCTGCGCCATACGAATTTCAGCGGCGGAAAGCGGTTTTGGCTTCACAACCGGCAGCGTTGTCTCTGGTAGCTTCAGCCCGCCCCACGTCACCATCAGATAGCGCCAGTTATGTTTCTCACTGTCCGTATCAAAGGCAGGCTTGTGGCTGGACAGGTAATTTTCCAGTTCGGGATGTTTCTTGCGCTCCGCCAGGGACTGCGCGTAGGCCAGCTGCATACCCGGCGTGTTCATGACGCCCTGCTGCTGGAGATCCAGAATACGGCGATCGCGCCCAAGATGAAGCAGGATGGCAAACCACTGCTGATACTGCTCTTCACTCAGCGTCGCCAGCCTGTCCTGCAGGGCAAAGCCGCGATCGGCTGTTTGCCACTCCTGCAGGTAAATAGCGCGCTGAGTCAGGTTGTTAATCAACGTGTGCCCCGCAGGCGAGGTGCGAAACGCATCGTCGTTAAACTGCTGCAGCGCGATATCCAACGCCCCAAGCTTAACGGCAAAGTTACCCACTTCGGCGCGGCATACCACGGAAGGAGAAGCGTTACATTCGTCGTTAAACGCCAGCAGTTGCTCACGCATTGTCACATTTTTAGCTGGAAGGGGAATAGCGTCCCGCGCCCGACGGACCTTCGCGTTGTCGGGCGTTTTGCGTAGTTGCTCATTCAGCAGCGCAGCCGCTTTATCGTCATGGTGAAAATGGCGATACGCTTCCGCAAGCCAGAGCGTCAGTCGGACGCTATCCGGGGCCAGCTCGCGGGCGTGCTGAAAACTGCTGATGGCACGCTGCTCATCGTTGGCTTTCAGCGCCTTTTGCGCGCGCTCAATGTGTGGATACACCTTGAAGTAGCGGTAATCGCTTAACCCCAGATCCTCTTTCGAACCTTCGGTGGCCGCCAGGGAATACCCGGCGATCATCAGGCCGCATGTCAAAATAGCTAACGGTTTAAGGCTGAACTTCATGCTATTTCTCCTGCAAGGCTGGAGATTTGCAGGCTGCTCAACCCGGCTTTATGCATCAGCCCATTTAAAGAAGGCTGGAGTATTTTTTGCTGTTCCAGCGCACGATCGACCGCGTGTTGGTCGACAACTTGTTCCTGCACCAGGAAATCACCAAACTGCATTTCACTGCGCTCATAGCGCAGCAGTACCGCTTTCAGTACAGCCTCATCCAGGTGACTTTCCGTAATCAGCACTTCGGCAAACAATATTTGCCCGGAGACATATTCCTGCCAGATAGCCTCGGCCTGATCCGAAGTTAACATTTCCGCATTGACCGCTCTGGAGAGCAGTTCCGACGGGTCGTTTTCAGACTGGAGATACCAGCGACGTAGCCCCACCACAACTTCACCTCGCGGCACGATAACGTAACTTACTGGACGCTGAACTTTGCGCCCCAGCGCAGCAAGAGAGACGGGATCAATGGCACTTTCGCTGGCAAAAATCAGCGTTCCCTGCTCCTCGCGTAGCGGAAGCACCGCGTAGTGCAGCGCCACATTTGCCGGCACCGATTTAACCAGCGCCTCATCTAAACGACGGCTGTCGATGATTTCCATCGGCACGCTTGCCTGTTCCGCCAGAGCATTCGCTAGCTGTTGGGCCGTAATCACCCCGCGATTAACGAGGCTCCCCCCAAGTTTGAGGCCAGGTACTCTGTTTTGCAGCGCTTCCATCAGTTGCTCTTCGCTGATAACGCCCTGGCTGACCAGAATTTCACCGAGCGGACGAAGAGCACGGTTGCGGGTATTGACTGTCGGGAAGTCATGGGTTGTTTTATCCCAGGCAACGCGCCTCGGATCACCATGCTGGATCACCTGACGAATTGCACGCCAGTTGGCCATAAAGTTGATTAAGTTGCCCCAGAAAAGGCGTGGAATGGACATCAGTCCCTGCCCTAAGCCGTAGTAACCGGTGACGAAGATAATTCGCTGTGAAATTCGGTTGGCCATCAGGAAAAAGTTTATCCACAGCAGAGTGCTGAGCCATGCGCCACCGACAAAGATCGACAGGAACTGCCAGGCGCCTTCTACGCTGCGCTGATAAATTAACAGCGCCACCAGCTGCAGCATCACCAGCATGGCGGCAAAACTCAGGAAGTTAGCCACAGCGCCTTTCCGGTCGCGCCACAGGAAGTAGTTAAGTACCCAGTTATTGCTCCAGCGATGCGTCTTAAATCCCTGAAAAACGATACCAATAATCCAGCGGGACTTTTGGCGCACCGCAGTCGTATACGTATCCGGGAAATATTCGCGCACGCAGATCACTTTTGCGGTGCGTTTACGCTGGCCGAACGGCCTTGCGGAACGATCGGTGTCATCCACCACCGGGAAGCGACAGAATATCTCCTCCATCCCTTTTTGCCGCAGGCGGAAACCGATGTCATAGTCTTCGGTCAGACTTTGCACATCAAAGGCGATACCGTCACCATCAGCAAGCAGCGCCAGCACCGCGCGGCGGCTGAAGCAGGTGCCGACGCCAGCGCTTGGCACCTGGCCTGCCAGCGCCTCACGCACCGGGACATCCTTGCCGTGGAGCTCGGAGAACTCGTCGAGATAGCTCAGGCTGGTGAAATGGGTCCAGCGGCGCTCGAAGGGGTAAACCGGGATCTGAATCAGATCTTTACGGTCAACGAGGTAGTTGAACAGCCGCAGCTCCATCGGGGAAATAACATCCTCTGCATCGTGCAGAATAAACCCTGAAAAGGAGAACCGGGCGTTACGCTCAAACTGCAAAATCGCATCAAGGATATTATTCAGGCAGTCGGCTTTACTGGTTGGGCCTGGGCGGGCGCAAACCACTTTGTGCACGTTAGGGAAACGGGCACACACCTCATCGACGTCGAGCTGCGTGTCAGGATCGTTGGGGTAGGTACCGACAAAAATATGGTAATTCTCGTAGTCGAGCGTGCTTGCCGCAAGGCTCGCCATATTGCCAATAACGCCGGTTTCATTCCAGGCCGGCACCATGATAGCAAGCGGCTTTTCCTGTGGTTCATACAGCTGCTTATAGCCTAAATGATTATGCCGACGATAAACGGTACAGGCGCGCCAAAGGCGGCGGAACCAGAACACAATATCAATAAACAGATCGTCGATTCCGCTGATAAGCATCAGAATCGCCAACCCAATCGCTATGACCTTCAACCCATACAGATAAGTAGAAAAATAGTCTACTAACCAGTCCATGCCTCACCCCGAGGTTATTTATCGTTAACGACACTACACGACATCGCAGGCATACGGTCAGCCTCAAATGTTACCGGTATCATAGTTGATAAGAAAAATCTTACAAAGGATAATGTTTTGCTATTTTCTTTCCTCAACATTAAAGACACTGCTCATTAACCATATAACCAGCGCAAGATTCTTTAATTAACAAATTAAACAGTTCATAAACATTCATCAGGATGCGTTCGACTTTTTACCTGGCCGTCTTTCGAAAAATACGGCACCAGGTCAGAATAGCGCTCCGCAACCGCCGTCTCTCACTGGATACACCGACATGACCTACAGCTGGCTTATTCTCGCAATCGTTGCCGAAGTGATTGCTACCACCGCGTTAAAACTTTCCGATGGTTTCAGCCGTCTGTGGCCAAGCGTCGTCACGATTCTTTTTTATGCTGTCGCATTTTACGCGCTATCTATTACCATGCGCACTATCCCAACCGGGATCATTTATGCCATCTGGTCCGGCGCCGGCATCGTGCTCATTGGTATGATTGGCTGGCTTTTCCTCGGGCAAAAACTCGACTGGCCTGCCCTGGCAGGGATGGCGCTGATTATACTCGGTGTGCTGGTTATTAACCTCTTTTCTAAATCCGTTGCACATTAACGAGCGCCGTCCGGGCTGTCTTATCACGGCAGCCCGGGTCTGTTAATTTTGCTCGGCCACCATAATGGCCATCGTGTCCGGCTCCAGCGCCCGGAAAATATGCGGCTGATCTGCCGGGTAGCAAATATAGTCCCCGACGCCCAGCTCTGCGGCAGACTCCGTCAGGCCGACCAGAGCCCGCCCCTGCGTCACAATCATATGCTCCACCGAACCCGGTGGATGCGGCTCTGAAAGCCTTGGCGTGCCGGGCTGCGCTTCGACCAGATAGATATCCCGACGCACGCCTGGCGGACAGGTTGCCAGCAAAATAGCGACATAATTAGCCTGTTCGGCGGCAATGCGGCTGCCCTCACCCCGGCGAATAATCTGCGTCCGGGCGCTTTGCGGCTCCAGCAGCGTGGCGAACGGAATATTTAACGCCACGCACAGCGCCCAGAGCGTCTCCAGGCTAGGATTACCGTTCCCGGCTTCCAGCTGTGAAAGCGTGGATTTCGCAATCCCGGCCCTGCGGGCGACTTCCGCCAGCGACAGCCCCGTCCGCCCACGTTCACGCACCAAACTTTTTGCGATGGTGTCTATTGGCTGGGTCATAAAACTCCCCCACTGTTCGTTAAAATGAACGATTCGTTCGCTTGATATGGTAACAGATTGCGGTCATTATAATGGCGATTTCGTTCGATATGGAAAACATAAGATGATGCGAGAACATCTCCGTACCCTGCCCGGAGACACCAAAAAAGCGATATTTCTGGTCTGCCTGGCCGTCGGCGTCGTGGGCGTCTCCTACGGCTCGCTGGCGATGGCCTACGGGTTCCCACTCTGGCTGCCGGTTCTGGCCTCTTTTGTTGTGCTGGCGGGGGCATCCGAATTTATGTTTATCGGTATTATTGCCAGCGGCGGGAATCCTTTTGCCGCCGCGATGGCCGGTCTGCTGGTCAACGCCAGACATATTCCGTTTGGCGTCGCCGTGCGGGAACTGGTGGGCACACGCCTGCTAAGCCTGTTGGGCTGCCATATCATGAACGACGAAAGCGTGGTGTTCGGGCTGTCCCAGGCCACGCCTGAAAAACGCAAAGCCGCCTACTGGCTCTGTGGGGCTGGCGTCGCGATCTTCTGGCCCGCAGGAACGCTGCTTGGCGCAGGCGTAGGCAGCCTGCTTCCCTCGCCGGAGGTTATCGGGCTGGATGCTGTATTCCCGGCTATCCTGCTGGCGCTGGTGATCCCGGCGTTTAAAAGCCGTACAACCCTGGTTCGCGCCTCAACCGGGGCCGCCATTTCACTTGCCGCCACGCCTTTCGCCCCCGTTGGCCTGCCGGTACTGCTTTCAATGCTGGGCCTGCTGGCGAGGAAAAAATAATGACCAATACATTCACCGTGCTTGCCGGCCTGGCCGTGCTTTCCGCAGGAACATGGCTGATGCGCTTCAGTGGCGCAAAGCTCGGCAGCAAGCTGGCGCTTTCCGAACGCTCGCAAAAGCTGCTTAACGACGGGGCAACGACCCTGCTGTTTTCGGTGGCGCTGGCAACCACCTTTTTCGAAGGTGCGCACTTCGCCGGATACGCCAGGTTTGCAGGCGTTGCCGTGGCCGTATTCCTTGCCTGGCGCAAAGTGCCATTGATTTTTGTCATTATCGCCGCGGCGCTGGTTACCGCGCTCCTGCGCCTCGCCGGTCTTCACTGATGGGCTGCCGCTTTTGCGCGGCCCTTCGCATATTCCGCCTTAACCGCAGCGCAACAAAACGCCTTCCTTGCCCGTTTTTACCTTGCTGACAAACCTTTAAATCACTTTTGATTCGCCGAATAGTTTCGCACGGGGATTATCGCTAGAGTAGCCAGGTTGCGTGCTGACGCTGCCCCTCACCCTAACCCTCTCCCCTCTGGGGTTAGGGTGAGGGGCACAAACAACAATGGCTCAAGAAAAAACACCCACGAGGCGTGGCAAGATGGCAATAAAACAACCGCTCAACATTATCCTGTTATTAATTGTTACCGCACTCTTCTCCGGCCAGACCATGGCTGAACGTCACGGACATGAATACTTCGTGGTGAAAGATATGGACATTCAGCTTAGCCACCAGGCAGACAGCGACGAACTGCGCCAGGCGGCAGAAGATTCCGCTGATGATTTTCGCGAACACCATCATGCGGTCACCCACAGACGGCCAGCCACCTATTTACGTTAAGTCGATTTTCAACAATCGTTAGTAATTTTTCTTCGTTCTCATCCTTTATTGCCTGAGTTGTTATGGGTTTCAAGGCGCTGCGTGCGCCGCTAACAATCAGACAATAAAGGATAACACCATGCCATCATCGCCTCGCCAGAATACGATCGCTCGCGGTCTGGCATTAGCAGCAGCCTTTGCTGCTTTCAGCCCCAGCGCCGCCCCGGTAAAAGGCGGGGAATTGGTCTACCTGGAACAACAGGCTCACACTAACCTTTATCCTCCGGCCGGGGGCTTTTACCCGAACGGCGGCATCCTGAACCAAATTACCGACAAACTGACCTGGCAAAACCCCAAAACGCTGGAAGTGGAACCGTGGATCGCCGAATCCTGGACCAGCAATGCCGACAAAACCGAATACACCTTCAAGCTGCGCCCTGGCGTGACTTTCTCCGACGGCACCCCTCTGGATGCCAATGCCGTGTCCAAAAACTTTGATACCTACGGCCTCGGCAACAAAGCCCTGCGCCTGCCGGTATCTGAGGTGATCAACAACTACGACCATAGCGAGGTTGTTGACCCGCTGACCGTCAAATTTTTCTTCAAAAAACCGTCGCCGGGCTTTTTACAGGGCACGGCAACCATCGGCTCCGGCCTGGTTTCCCTGAAAACGCTGTCGCGCACCTTTGACGAACTGGGCGATGCCCGCAATATCATCGGTTCCGGCCCGTTCGTGGTGCAAAACGAAACCCTGGGCCGGGAAGTCGATCTGGTCGCGCGGAAAGACTACCAGTGGGGGCCGAAAAACAGCCCGCAGCAAGGGCCAGCTAATCTCGACGGCATTAAGATTCTGGTGACGCCGGAGGACAGCGTGCGCATCGGCGCGCTGCTGGCGGGCCAGGCGGACTTTATTCGCCAGGTGCAGGCCTATGACGAAAAACAGGCCACAGATCAGAAGTTCCCCCTTTACGCCGCCCCGACCCGAGGCGTGAACGACGGCATAGCGCTGCGCCCGGATAACCCGCTGGTCGCTGACGTAAAAGTTCGCCAGGCGCTGCTGCACGGCACCAACGCTCAGCAGGTTGTCGACACCCTGTTTTCCGCCAACTATCCGGTTGCTACGTCGGTGATCGCCAGCACCGCAGCGGGCTATGTTGACCTGCGCGACAAGCTGAAATATGACCCGGCGCTGGCAAATAAACTGCTTGATGAAGCCGGATGGAAAAAAGGCAGCAACGGCGTTCGCCAGAAAGACGGCAAGCCGCTGGCGCTGACCATTTACGAATCCCTGCCGCAGCCGCAGAACAAAGAAGTGCTACAGCTGGTTGCCCAGCAGTGGAAGCAAATCGGCGTGGGCCTGAGCGTGCGCGCCGGGGATGCTGGTAGCCGGGTGCTGGATACCAACGATCCGCATAAAACCGGGGTTAACGTCATCGAAGTAGGTCGCGCTGACCCGGACGTGATCAAAAGCCAGTTCCATCCGGCCAACCGCGATGCCCTGCTGCAAAAAGGCGGCCTCAGCGCCGCCTCCCAGTTTACCGACGACAAGCTGAACGCCCTGCTGGTGGGGATCTCTTCCGAAGTGGATCCGCAGAAGCGCCTGGCGCTGGCGGGCGATGCCCAGCGCTACCTTATCGACCAGGCCTACGTCATCCCGATCTTTGAAGAGCCGCAGGTCTTTGCCGGTGCACCGTGGCTGAAAGGCGTGGCGTTTGAAGCGGTCGGACGCCCGTCGTTTTACGCCGCCTGGCTTGAAAAACACTAAGGGGCAACCATGACACGTTATCTGGCCGGGCGCATAGCCCAGGCGTTGCTGGTACTGTGGGCGGCCTATAGCGTGTCGTTCATTCTTCTGCAGCTCTTGCCGGGCGATGCCGTCCTGATCAAATTCCAGAACCCGGATCTCGGCCTGAGCGCCGAGCAAATTCAGGAGATGCGGGTGATCTATGGCGAAAGCACCCCGCTCTGGCAGCAATATTTGACGACGCTCGTCCATATGCTGCGCGGTGAGTTTGGCTACTCCATCGAGGCTGGAGTGTCCGTCAGCCAGCTGATTGCCGCCAACCTTCCTTCGACGCTGCGGCTAGCCGGGCTGGGTTTTGCCGCCGCGATTATTCTTGCCGTGGGCATTTCAGCGGCCTCTACGCTGGCCCCGCTTCGCTGGCTGAGAACGCTCTTTGCCAACCTTCCGGCGCTGTTCATTGCCGTCCCGACGTTTTGGCTCGGCATTGCGCTCATTCAGCTGTTTTCCTTCCAGTGGCGGCTGATTCCGGTGATCAATCCCGGTTTCTGGCAGGGGCTGATTTTGCCGGTCGCCACGCTTGCGGTGCCCATTAGCGCCCCGCTGGCACAGCTGCTGATGCGAAATATCGACCAGGTGCTGACCCAGCCGTACGTCGCCGTTGCCAGGGCAAAAGGCGGCAGCCGCGCCGGGGTACTGTGGCGGCACGTGGCCCGCAACGCCCTGTTGCCGGTGCTGACCGTGGCCGGTTTGCTGCTGGGCGAGCTGATTGCCGGGGCGCTTATCACCGAAACCGTCTTTGGCCTTAACGGCCTGGGCCAGCTGACGCAGCGGGCGGTGAACAATCAGGATGTCGCCGTGCTGCAGGCGGTGGTGATGATCTCCGCCCTGAGCTTCGTGGTCATTAATCTGCTGGTGGATGTGCTTTATCCCCTGCTCGATCCGCGCCTTAAATCTATTCGGGGAGTCACCGCATGACGACCGTTGATATTAATACTCCGCTGCCGCGCCGTGCGGTAAGCCGCTTTTCGGGCCTGCGCGCTAACGTTCAGCCCGGTCTTTGGCTAGCCTGGTTAACGCTGATTATTGTCGCACTTTGGGCGCTGTTCCCGGCGCTATTCACTCAGTGGAGCCCAACCGAAGGCGTCCCGGGCGCGCAGCGTCTTGCACCTCAGGCCGGACACTGGCTGGGCACCGATCAGCTTGGCCGCGATCTCTACGCGCGAATCGTCTGGGGCGCATCGCATTCGCTCTCCGGCGCGCTGGTCGCGGTAGCGCTCGGGCTGGTGGTCGGTACTGCACTTGGCGTCCTGGCCGGGGCAACCGGCGGCAAAACGGAACACGCGCTCATGCGAGGCGTGGATGTGCTGCTGGCGATCCCCGGTCTGCTGCTGTCGCTCAGCGTGATTATTCTGCTTGGTTTTGGCACCGTGAACGCCGCTATTGCCGTGGGCGTGACGTCTATTGCGAACTTTACCCGCCTGGCCCGTGCAGAAGTGGTTCGCATTCGCCACAGCGATTACGTCGAGGCTGCGGTCGGCAGCGGTGGCACATTCCTACAGGTGCTGTGGCGCCATATTTTGCCGAATGCTTTGACCTCCGTGTTGGCCTTTGCCGCGCTGCAGTTCGGCTCCGCCATTCTGGCGCTGTCTACGCTGAGTTTTCTGGGTTATGGCACGCCGCCGCCGACGCCGGAATGGGGCCTGTTGATTGCCGAAGGTAGGAACTATCTGGCAACGGCCTGGTGGCTTTCCACCTTCCCCGGCATGGTTGTCGTGGCCGTCGTGCTTGCCGTCAATCGTCTTAGCCACCCTTTTGCCCGGAGATCGTCATGAATACACCGCTGCTAAAAATCACCGACCTCAGCATCGCCTGGCGCCAGCGCGGCGGTAAAAAACGCGTGGTGCATAACGCCTCCTTTAGCCTGAACGCTGGCGAGGTGCTGGCGATTGTGGGCGAATCCGGCTCAGGGAAAACCACCCTCGCCCAGTCGATTATTGGGCTGCTGGGCGACAATGGCGTAATTGAATCCGGTGAAATTCAGCTCAACGGGGAAGCCATCAGCCGCTGGTCTGAACGCCAGCTTGATGCCCTGCGCGGAGCCAGCATCAGCCTGATCCCGCAGGATCCTGGCAGTTCCCTGAATCCGGTAAAAACCATCGGCGAACAGGTGGCCGAGGTACTGAAACTTCACACGCGGTTGCCTAAAGCCGAGCGGGAAAGCCAGGTTGTGGCCCTGCTAGAAAAAGTGGGCTTGAGTCACCCGGCGCAGCGCGCGGGGCAATATCCGCACCAGCTTTCCGGCGGGATGAAGCAGCGGGTGCTGATCGCCATGGCTATCGCCCTGAAACCCGCGCTGATTATCGCTGATGAGCCGACCAGCGCGCTGGACGTTACGGTGCAGAAACGCATTCTTGATTTGTTGGATACTCTGCGGCGCGAGTCCGGTACGGCTGTACTGTTTGTGACACACGACCTGGCGCTGGCCGCCCAGCGTTCCGCCCACATTCTGGTGTTCCGCGACGGGCGAATCCAGGAGGCTGGCCCCACGAATGACGTCGTTCGACAGCCTAAAAACTCCTATACGCGCCAGCTGTTTGCCGATGCGCCAGGGCTGTCGCGCACGCTGCGAGCCTGGCCTTCACGCGCCCCGCAAACGGCGGCCATCGAAATCCGTAACCTAAGCCAGCACTTCTCCCTGGGGAAAGGCAGTGACCAGACGCTCCGGGCTCTGGACAACGTGTCATTTACCGTAGCCAAAGGCACCACCCACGCGCTGGTTGGCGAGTCAGGCTCAGGTAAATCCACGCTGGCGCGCATTCTGCTTGGCTTCCAGAAGCTGGACAGCGGGCAAGTGCTGATCGACGGCATCGACACCACCGATCTCAGCCCGGAAGCGCGCCGTCAGCTCCGGCAGAAAATTCAGCTGGTGTACCAGAACCCCTTTGCCTCACTCGACCCGAGCCAGACGCTCTTTCGTATCATCGAGGAGCCGCTGCTTAACTTCGGCAAGCTGTCGAAGGCCGAGCGGCGCGCCAAAGTAGAGGCGATTACCGAACGCGTGGCGCTCCCGCTGGAGGCGTTGACCCGCAAACCTCGTGAGCTTTCCGGCGGGCAGCGGCAGCGCGTGGCTATAGCCCGCGCGCTGATTCTTGAGCCACAAATTCTGGTGCTGGATGAGGCCACCTCTGCGCTGGATGTCACGGTACAGGCACAAATTCTGCGCCTGCTTGACGACCTGCAGCAGCAGCTCGGCCTGACTTACCTGTTTATCTCCCACGACCTCGCCACCGTGCGCCAGCTGGCCTACAGCGTTTCGGTGCTACGCGCCGGAGAACTGGTGGATAACGGCCCGATTGCCGACGTATTTAACGCCCCGGCCAGCGATTACACATGGCAGTTGCTGAACGCTATTCCCGATATTGGCTTTGGCCATAAGGACGTTGCATGACCATTAAACGACTGGGCTTTTTTACCCGCCTGCTTGACCATGCCCCGG
This sequence comes from Cedecea sp. VD22, assembly GCF_037150195.1. NCBI lineage: Bacteria > Pseudomonadati > Pseudomonadota > Gammaproteobacteria > Enterobacterales > Enterobacteriaceae > Cedecea > Cedecea sp. VD22. Next base: position 130,089 of record NZ_JBBCPX010000002.1, on the reverse strand, counting down.
CAGCCGAACGCTACCGGCTGGCAACGGAACAAATTATTCACGCCGAATGGCACGGTTTTGATGCCGCCTGGGTGGCGCAGCATCACTTCCATGAAGCCGAAGGCGGCCTTCCCGCCCCGCTGGTGTTTCTCAGCCACGTGGCGGCCCATACCCGACGCATACGCCTTGGCACAGGGATTATTACCCTGCCGATGGAATCCGCGCTGCGCGTGGCCGAAGACGCGGTTGTCCTGGATCTGCTGAGCGGCGGGCGCTTTGAACTTGGCGTCGGCTCCGGCGGCACACCGGGCTCCTTTCCGGCATTTGGGTTACAAAGCGCGGAAAGGGGCAAAATTTACGCCGACAACCTCTCATTGCTGCGCTCAGCCCTGAACGACGAGCCGCTGGCGGGCACGGATAACCATCTTTACCCGGCCTCCCCGCAGCTAAAAAACCGCATCTGGCAGGCGACTTTTTCCGTTGACGGCGGCGCGCGGGCAGGAAAAGCGGGCGACGGGCTGATGCTTTCCCGCACTCAGCCTCGCCCGGCTGACGCGCTGGATACCCCGCTGGATGAGATACAAAACCCGATCATCGATGCCTATCTGGACGCCTTACCCGAGGGCGTTGAGCCTCGCATCCTTGGCTCCAGAACCGGGTTTGTCACCGACGACGGCGAGCTGGCAAGGCAGCTCGCGGCCAAAGGGCTGCGCCAGCAGGCAGAGCAGCATCGGGCGCAGGGGCATCCGGTATTGGGCGAGACGCTGGATAGCCATATTGCCTCGTTTGACGTTCACCTGGGGACGCCGCAGCAGGTCATTGCCTCGCTGACACGCGACAGCACGCTCCAGCGCGTGACCGACCTTTCGTTCCAGGTGCACTCCATCGATCCGCCGCATGCCTACATTTTGCGGTCTATTGAACTGCTGGCGCAGCAGGTTGCCCCGGCGCTCGGCTGGGTTCGCAGCAGCGCCCGCCCAACCTCTACCTCGTCATTGTCTAAGGAGTCATTATGAGTCATTCGGATTTGCTCAATCATCTGGCGGGCGTTATTCCCGGCACCGCGCTTGCGGAAGCGCGGGAAATCCGCGAGGCCGCCACAGCCCACGCGCAGGGCAGCTATGAGGCACTTTTCGGTGAGGCCAGTTCAAGTGGCCTGAGCCTGCCAGAAAGGCTGCATCTCGCGAGGCGAGTGGCGGACTGGCACGACGATGCCCGGCTCACGGACCATTACGCCCAGCGTCTGGCTGGCCAACCCGCCAGCGAACGCTTTAGCGCCTGGCTCGATCATGCCGAAAGACTGAGTTTCCAGCCGGTGCAGGCAGGCCCGCAGGACGTCCAGACGCTGATTCAGGCAGGCTTTAGCGAAGAAGAAGTGGTGACACTGTCACAAATTATTGGCTTTGTGGCCTTCCAGAGCCGACTGCTGCGCGGCCTGCGCCTGATTGGAGGCCAACAGACAAACGGCGAACAGGTTCGCATTCCTGCCGCCGGCGAGTGGCACCGCCAGCCGTTAACCGCCAGCGGCAAATCCGCCCCGGTGACGTTTACCCAGGCCGAGCTTAACTGGGAACCCTGGATAGCCGCCCTGCCTTACGCGGAATTCGCCCCGGAAGAGCAGGAAACCCTGAAACGTTTTGGGCACCAGGACTCGGATTATTTCCGCCTGCTGGGCCGCAATCTGCCGGTACTGGAACAGCGCACGCTCACCGATAAAGGCATTTTCTATACGCCGGGCGGTTTGCCCCGCGCCGAGCGCGAACTTGCCGCCACGGTTGCCAGCAAGATCAACGGCTGCATTTACTGCGCCTCCGTGCACGCCCGCAAGGCCAGCCAGCTGTCAAAACATAATGAAGCGATTGAACGTCTACTGGCCATCGAACCTGGCGGGACGCTGAGCGACGGGCAATCCCCTCGCTGGCAGGCGGAAATTAACTTTTCGGCGGCATTATCCGCCACTCCGGCAAGCGCCAATGCGCAACAGATACATGCCCTGAGGGAACTGGGATTAAGCGAGCTTGAGTTGTTGGATTTGGTGCAGTCCACGGCCTTTTTCGCATGGGCCAACCGTCTGATGCTGACCCTGGGCGAGCCGTTTAACTGATTGCAGGCAGGCAAACGTGCCGGGGAATTATGATCCACCGGCACGCTTAAGTGAAACCGTCACGGATGATTAATGATTCGCCGCCTGACGAAGATCGCACACCCGGATAGCTTTTCCTTCTGAACGCGGCAGGCTGCCGCAGTTCACAATGGTGATATCCGTTGAAATCCCCACCATCGACTTAATGCGGTGGCGCAGCTCATGGCAAACCGCGCAGCGCTGTTCGTGGCTGAGATACAGGCTGCTTTCCTTCAGTTCCACCTTGACCGCCAGGGTATCCAGGTGCCCGCGACGATGCACCTCCAGCTGATAATGCGGTGCCAGGTGCTGGAATTTCAGGATCTCCTCTTCCAACTGGGACGGGAACACATTCACGCCCCGGATAATCAGCATATCGTCTGAACGGCCGGTTATCTGATCCATTCGGCGCATGGTACGAGCGCTGCCCGGCAGCAGGCGCGTTAAATCGCGGGTACGGTAGCGGATCACCGGCAGCGCCTCTTTGGTCAGCGTGGTGAACAGCAGTTCGCCGTGCTCGCCGTCGTCCAGCGGGACACCGCTCTGCGGGTCAACGATTTCCGGGTAGAAATGGTCTTCCCAAATCGTCGGGCCATCCCGGGATTCCAGGCATTCCATTGCCACGCCCGGCCCCATCACTTCCGACAGGCCGTAGATATCCAGCGCGGTAATGCCCAAGCGACGTTCAATTTCCGCCCGCATCGCTTTGGTCCACGGCTCCGCACCAAAGACCCCGACGCGGAGCGAGCAGCCGCTGGCGTCGCCGCCCATCTGCCGTTCCAGCTCTTCAATCAGGTTCAGGCACCAGGACGGCGTGACCATGATCATGTCCGGTTTAAAATCACGGATCAGCTGCGCCTGTTTTTCCGTCTGGCCGCCGGACATCGGGATCACTGTCGCCCCGAGGCGCTCTGCGCCGTAGTGCGCCCCCAGCCCGCCGGTAAACAACCCGTAGCCGTAGGAGACGTGAATTTTATCTTTTGGCGTTCCGCCTGCGGCACGCAGCGAACGCGCCACAAGGTTAGCCCAGGTATCAATGTCGTTTTGGGTGTAGCCCACAACGGTAGGTTTGCCCGTGGTGCCGGAGGAGGCATGAATGCGAACGACCTGCTCCATCGGCACGGCGAACGTGTCAAAAGGATAGTTATCGCGCAGATCCTGCTTGGTGGTGCACGGGAACAGGCGAATGTCTTTCAGCTCTTTAAAATCGTCAGGGTGCACGCCCACGGCGTCAAATTTGCGCTTATACATCGGGACGTTGCTGTAGGCGTGATTCAGCGTCCATTTCAGGCGCTGCGTCTGCAGGGCCTGAAGCTCATCCAGCGATGCGGTTTCAATCGGTTCCAGCTTGGTTTCAGAGGTTATCATTATTAGGGTACTCGCAGGTTTGACTAGCTCACACGCTCAAGGACCAGGGCAATGCCCTGACCCACACCGATACACATAGTGCAAAGGGCATACCGCCCGCCGCGCCGGTGCAGCTCCAGGCTGGCCGTTAACGCCAGTCTGGCACCGCTCATCCCCAGCGGGTGTCCCAGGGCAATCGCGCCGCCGTTAGGATTCACATGCGGGGCATCATCCGGAAGCCCCAGTTGGCGAAGCACGCCGAGCGCCTGCGCGGCGAAGGCTTCATTGAGTTCAATCAGATCCATGTCGTGGATGCTTAATCCGGTCATCTCCAGCACTTTACGTACCGCAGGCACCGGCCCCAGCCCCATCAGGCGAGGCTCCACGCCCGCCGTCGCCATCGCGACTATGCGCGCCTTAGGCGCCAGGCCGTGCTGCAGCGCGGCAGCTTCGCTGGCGATAAGCAGCGCTGCCGCCCCGTCGTTCACGCCGGAAGCATTGCCCGCCGTCACGACGCCGTTCGCGCGGAACGGCGTTTTTAGCGCCGCCAGCTGTTCAAGCGTGGTTTCCGCCCGCGGGTGCTCGTCTTCCCTTACTTCCGTCACCGCGCCTTTGCGACCGCTTAGCGTGACCGGCACAATCTCTTCAGCCAGAATGCCTTTCTGCTGCGCGAGAGCGGTACGCTGCTGGCTGCGAAACGCAAACCGGTCCTGGTCTTCACGGCTTATTTTTAACAATTCCGCTACATTCTCTGCCGTTTCCGGCATGCTGTCAGTACCAAATTGCGCTGCCATGAGCGGGTTCACAAAACGCCAGCCAAGGGTGGTGTCAAACATCTCGGCCTGACGCTGGAACGGCGAGCTGGCTTTGGCCATCACAAACGGTGCCCGAGACATGGATTCCACCCCACCTGCCAGCATGAGCTGAGCGTCACCGGCTTTGATGGCGCGAGCCGCAAAGCCCACGGCATCCAGCCCGGAGCCGCACAGGCGGTTGATCGTGGTGCCCGGCACAGTCTGTGGTAAACCGGCCAGCAGCGTCGCCATGCGTGCCACGTCGCGGTTATCCTCCCCGGCCTGGTTCGCGCAGCCAAAAATCACGTCGTCTACGGCGCTCCAGTCGAGAGTGGGATAGCGTGCCAATAGCGCTTTTAGCGGCAGCGCGGCCAGGTCATCCGCGCGCACGCTCGCAAGCGCGCCGCCGTAGCGGCCAATCGGGGTGCGTACCCCATCGCAAATAAAAGCCTGACTCATAATTTTTCTCCTGAAACCGTCGTCCCGATGCGATGGGCGCGGCCGCGAAACAGCGCCAGCGTCTTCTCGTCCTGATTACTGATCTCGATATCGTAGACGCCCGTCTGCCGCCCCTGCTGGCGCACCCTAGCCACCGCTTTAAGCCGGTCCCCCGCCTTGCCGGGACGCAGAAATTCAATGCTGCAGCCGGAGGCCACCGCCGCCAGCCCCTGGCTGTTGCAGGCGTAGGCAAAAGCGGTGTCGGCGAGCGTAAACAACTGCCCGCCGTGGCAGGTCTGGTGCCCGTTAAGCATGGCCTCAGTGATGGTCATGGTGAGCAGAGCAAAACCGTCGCCCATCTCAACCACTTCAATGCCCATCTGTCTGGCGCAGTTGTCCCGCGCGTACATCACGCGGGCGTTATCCCAGGCGTTAGTGCTCATGTTGGTTCTCCAGCAGCGCTCGCTGGCGCAGTAAAGAGGTCGGGCGGTAGCGCTCTTCTCCGTAATGGCGCTGCAGATTTTCCAGCAGCGTCAGAATGTTTTGCCAGCCCAGGCGGGCTCCCCAGGCCAGCGGCCCGTGCGGATAGTTCACGCCGAGCTGCATGGCGGTATCGATGTCGGCTTCCGCAGCCACGCCTTTCTGCAGCGCATCCAGCGCTTCGTTGGCGAGCATCGCCACGGTGCGCCAGGCCAGCATGCCAGGGTAGTCACCGATCACCAGCACCTGTTTACCCTGCTGCTGGAAGTAATGGGTGACCTGCGCCAACTGCTGAGGCGTGACCGAAGCCGACGGCGCTAACACTTCCAGCGAAGACTCGGCGAGTCTGTCCCGCAGCACTACCGGGCGTTTCAGCTCGGCCGACATGGCGGTGGCCGTAATACCGCTGGTTATGGCAACGGCGATGCCGTCGATTTCAAGAGTTTTGCCGACCTGCGTGACCTGTTTAGCCGCCAGTTCGGCAGGCACTTGAGGCTGATATGCCGGTTTCGCCTCAAGCGGCCAGCGGTAGACGCCCTGCCCGGTTTTCTTGCCCAGCCGCTTGCCAAGCACCAGTTCCTGCTGGGCGAGAGAAGGCAGGAAACGACGCTCCTGCCAAAAGGCGTTAAACACCGAGCAGGTGACGGCGAAGTTGACGTCCTGACCTATCAGATCCGTTAACGCCAGCGGCCCCATCGGGAAGCCCGCCCCGTCGCGTAACGCGGCATCAATAGCCGCCGCCGGGGCAACCTGCTCCTCCAGCGCGCGCCAGGCTTCAGCATAAAAAGGCCGAGCCACGCGGTTAACGATAAAGCCCGGCGTGGAATGGCAGCGCACCGGCTGTTTACCCCAGCGCAGAGCCAGCTCGCAAAGCCGCTCGGCAATCTCCGACGAGGTTTCCAGGCCGCTGACCACTTCGACCAGTTTCATCACCGGCGCAGGGTTAAAGAAATGCAGTCCGACCACGCGCGCCGGGTGGCTGATGCCGCTGGCGATGGCGGTGATAGAAATGGATGAGGTATTGCTGGCAAAGACGGTATCAGCCCCGCAGACCGCCGCTAAATCGCGGAAGATGGCCTGCTTGACGTCAATTTGTTCGGCGGCGGCCTCAATCACCAGCGCGGCCTGAGCCAAATCAGCCAGCGTTTCCGCCGGATGCAGCCGGGCAAGCGTTGACTGACGGAGCGCCTCGTCAAGTTTGCCTTTGGCTACGCGGGCGCTGAGTACGGTATCAATGCCGTCTATCGCACGCTTTGCTGCGCCGGGCTGAATGTCGTACAGCCACACCGGATGACCCGCGCTGGCCGCCACCTGGGCAATACCTGCGCCCATGGTGCCGCTGCCAATCACCGCAATCACGGCCTCAGGAGTTAACATACTTATTTCCCCTTAAAGGTGGCCGGGCGCTTCGCCAGAAAAGCAGACACCCCTTCGCGGTAATCTTCGCTGCGGCCAGCCAGGCGCTGATAGTCGCGCTCCAGGTCGAGCTGGGCGTCCAGGGTGTTGGTTTCCGAGGCGTAAAGCGCCTGCTTGATAAGCCCCAGGCCAAAGGTCGGCTGGGTGGCAAAGTGCTGGGCCAGCTGGCGGGCGGTATCGCTGAGCTGTTCGTCGTCCACGACCTGCCAAATCATGCCCCAGTCGTGCGCCTGCTCGGCGGTAAGCATGTCGCCAAGTAACGCCAGCCCCATGGCACGCGCCCGCCCGGTCAGGCGAGGCAAGAACCAGGTGCCGCCGCAGTCGGGCACCAGCCCCAGCTTGCTGAAAGACATAATAAATTTTGCTGAACGCGCGGCGATAACCATGTCGCAGCCCAGCGCCAGCGTAGCCCCGGCTCCCGCCGCCACGCCGTTAACCGCCGCAATCACCGGCTTTGGCAATTTCGCCAGGCGGCGCAGCAGAGGGTTATAAAACGTTTCAACCGAGTAGCCGAGGTCCGGGGCGTCACCGCTTGGGTCAACGTTGCGGTCGTTGAGATCCTGCCCGGCACAGAAGCCGCGCCCTGCGCCAGTGATTAGCAGGCAGCGGATGGTTTCGTCCCGCTCGGCCTGGGTGAGAACTTCCGCCAGTTGGCGATGCATTTCGTCGTTGAAGCTGTTCAGCCGCTCCGGGCGGTTGAGGGTCAGGGTCATCACCCCGTTTTGCACATCGCTGACAATAAAACTCATGATTAACGTCCTTTGAATTCAGCAGGTCGTTTTTCCAGGAAAGCGGCGAGGCCTTCCCGACGATCTTCGGTGGCGGCGAGCAGTGTAAACAGCTGGCGTTCCTGCAGCAGCCCCTGGCTCAGGCCCGTGTTCTGTGCCTGTTGAAGCGCATTTTTGGCGGCCTGCAGCGCCAGCGGCGCATGACTGGCAATACCGGCGGCAAGCTTCTGGGCGTATTCCAGCGTTAGGGCTGCGGGATGCACTTCGGCGACCAGCCCGGCACGTAAAGCCCGATCCGCGTCGATAGCTTCGCCGCTCAGCACCATGCGGTAAGCCAGCGCTTTGCCTACGCTACGAATAAGCCGCTGCGTGCCGCCCGCGCCGGGCATAATCCCCAGCGTGATTTCCGGCAGGCCGAAGCGCGCATTATCCCCGGCCACGATGATGTCGCTCAGCAGCGCCAGCTCGCAGCCAGCCCCGAGCGCATAGCCGTTCACGGCAGCGATCAGGGGTTTAGGGAAACGCTCGAGACGAGCCCAAAGCTGTGGCCGGGGGTCGTTGAGCGTGGCGGGCATATCCCGGCTGGCCATCTCTTTGAGATCGGCTCCGGCAGCAAAAAAACGTTCGCTGCCGGTAATGACGACGGCACCAATGGCGGCGTCCTGCTGCGCAGCTTCGAGCGCTTCGGCAATCAACGTCAGCAGCGCGTTGTTGAGCGCGTTCCGCGCCTGCGGGCGGTTCAGCGTCAGGGTTAACACCCGGCCGTTTTGCTGGCTAAGAAGTTCGCCCATCACACCCCCTGCGCGTCAAAGTCGAGCACCACGTCGTCGCCCTTCGGCAGCGCCTGGCAGCTCAGGACGTAGCCTGCGGCCAGCTGATCCGGCTCCAGGCTGTAGTTGACGCCCATTTCCACTTCGCCCTGCAGCACCTTGCAGCGGCAGGTGGCGCAGACGCCGCCTTTGCAGGCATACGGCAGATCCGCGCCCTGGCGCAGGGCCGCGTCGAGAATGCTTTCGTCCCCGGCGGTCAGGGTAATCTGGCGATCTACGCCGTCCTGGCGCAGGATGACGGTTTTACCCGCAGCCTGAGCGCGGGAACGGGCACCCGGCGCAATGCCCGGCGTGTTGAAATGTTCGAGGTAGATATCCTGAGGCGCGACGCCCATCTCTTTCAGCGCGGTTTCGGTGGCCTGCATCATGCTTTGCGGGCCGCAGATAAACGTGCGGTCAAAGCCTTTGACGTCCAATAGGTGGTCGCCAAGCTGCTTCAGTTTTTCGCCGTCCAGCCGGCCGCTGAGCAGGTCGCTGTCCGACCTTTCCTGACTGAACAGGTAAATCAGCTGCAGGCGCTGCGGGTAGCGATCTTTCAGGTCGGCCAGCGCCTGGCGGAACATCATGCTGGCGCTGCTGCGGTTGCCGTAAACCAGAGTCACGCTGCTTTCTGGCTCGGTGGCGAGCGTGGCGCCGATAATGGCCAGCATCGGCGTGATGCCGGAGCCGACGGCGAGTGCCAGATAGTTGCCGCGAGTTTCCGCTTCCGGCTGGTAGCCAAACGTTCCCTGCGGCACCATCACCTCGAGCGACATCCCGGCGGTTAAATCGCTGACCGCATATTGTGAAAAGCGGCCGCCTTCAATGGCTTTTACCGCCACGCAGATTTCGCCGGGATCCTCAGAGCGGCAAATAGAGTAGCAGCGGCGCAGCTCTTCCCCGCCCAGTCGGGCTTTCAGCGTCAAATGCTGCCCTGGACGAAAGCGGTACTGCCCGCGCAGCGCGTCCGGCACCGCAAAGGTAATCGCTACCGCCTCTGCGGTTTCGGGTTCGATGCGTGCCACTTTCAGGGAATGAAACGTTGTCATGGCATCCTCAAATACATTTAAAGTAATCAAAGGGTTCCCGGCAGCTGTCGCAGCGGTAAAGCGCTTTACAGGCCGTGGAGCCGAATTCACTGATGAGCGACGTGTGTTCGCTCCCGCAGCGTGGGCAAGTCACCTGGGCGGCGACCGTCGCGTGGCAGGCATGTCCCTGCGGCGGGCTGATGCCGTATTCGCGCAGCCGGGTTTTAGCCTCCGGCGACATCCAGTCCGTCGTCCAGGCGGGATGCAAAACCTGCCTGATGTGCACCGGACTCAGCTTTGCGCCTTCCAGGGCTTCCCGGATTGCGGCCAGCAAAAATTCAGTGGCCGGGCAGCCGGAATAGGTTGGCGTAAAACCGATATGCCAGCCGTCCGGGCGGTGCTCGACGCTGCGCACCATCCCGAGGTCGGTGATGGTCAGCACCGGGATTTCCGGGTCACTGATTTCACTCAGCAGACGCCAGACATCGCGGACGGCAGCGGGCTGAAGCGTGGCGGTTTGCATCCTCTCCTCCTTACCACTGCTGGTTCGGGTAAGCGCGCTGCAGGTACTGCATTTCAGCCAGCAGCGGGCCGAGGTGTTCGGTGTGCAAGCCTTGCTTACCGCCGGTGCGGTATGGCTGCTCTGCCGGGGCCTGCAGCGAGGCATCGCTCAGTCCGGCGGTCACTTCTTGCAGCCATTCGGCCTTGAGGCTACGCGGGTCGACGGCGATGCCCTGCTCCGCCAGCATGGTTTCCAGCTCATCGACAACGAACATTTCGCCGCTGAAGCGCCATAGTTTGTTTAAAGCACTTTGCGTTTTCGCCTGCGAAAGCTCAGTGCCGTTGCCCAGGCGAACCAGCCAGCCACGGCTGAAGCGCAGGTGATAGCGCACTTCTTTAATGGCTTTGGCTGCGATGGCCGCCAGCTGCGGATCTTTGCTTTCTACCAGGCGGCTGAACAGCGAGACGTGCCACGCGTCCAGCAGGTACTGACGCACCAGCGTTTCGGCGAAATCACCGTTGGGCTGTTCCGCCAGCAGCAGATTGCGGTACTCGCGCTCGTCGCGGCCAAAGGCCAGCCTGTCTTCGTCGAGGTGCTCGCCTTCGCGCTCGGCGGCGTAGGTCAGGAAGTTGCGCGCCTGGCCGAGCAGGTCGAGGCCAATGTTGGCCAGCGCCAGATCAATCTCCAGCTCCGGCGCATGGCCGCACCAGGCGCTCAGGCGCTGGGCCAGCACGAGGCAGGTGTCGCCGAGGCGCAGGCTGTAGGTCGCTACAGGATCGAGTGTCATTGGCGGCCTCACATGTGCTCGATGCCGTCAGGCAGCGTGTAAAACGTTGGGTGGCGGTAGACTTTGCTGTCTGCCGGGTCGAAAAACTCCGGGCGCTCTTCCGGCTGGGAGGCGACGATTTCGCTCGCTTTCACGACCCAGATGGAGCAGCCTTCGCTGCGGCGGGTGTAGGCGTCGCGCGCGTTTTCCAGCGCCATCTGGTCGTCGGCGGCGTGCAGGCTGCCAACGTGGCGATGGGACAGCCCTTTTTTATTGCGAATAAAGACTTCATACAGCGGCCAGTAAATTTTGCTCATCTCTTACTCCTTCAGGCGGCGGTGCGGGCCTGTTGTTTTTCGGCATACGCAAGGGCGGCTTCGCGCACCCATGCCCCCTCTTCCCAGGCTTTGCGCTTGGCGGCGAGGCGCTCTTCGTTGCATAAGCCGCGCCCGGCCACCACGTCGTTGAATTCCTGCCAGTCGATGTCGCCAAAGCGGTAATGGCCCGTGACCTCATCGCGATACAGATCGGGATCTGGCACGGTCATGCCCAGCAGCTCAACCTGCGGCACGGTATTGTCGACAAAGCGCTGACGCAGCTCGTCATTGCCGAAGCGTTTGATTTTCCAGGCGAGGCTTTGGGCGCTGTTCGGCGAGTTGTCGTCGTTGGGTCCGAACATCATCAGCGCCGGCCACCAGAAGCGGTTAATGGCGTCCTGCAGCATCTGGCGCTGTTCGGGGCTGCCGTTCGCCAGCACGGTGCAGGCTTCAAATCCCTGCCGCTGGTGGAAGCTTTCTTCTTTGCAGATTTTCACCATCGCCCGGGCGTACGGGCCATACGAGGTCCGGCACAGCGCGACCTGGTTGACTATGGCTGCCCCGTCCACCAGCCAGCCAATCACGCCGATGTCGGCCCAGTTGAGCGTCGGGTAGTTAAAGATGGAGGAGTATTTCATCTTGCCGTCGAGCATCTTCTGGTAGATATCTTCCCGGGCGCAGCCCAGGGTTTCCGCCGCGCTGTAGAGGTACAACCCGTGCCCGGCTTCATCCTGCACTTTGGCCAGCAGAATGGCCTTGCGGCGCAGGCTGGGGGCGCGAGTTATCCAGTTACCTTCCGGCAGCATGCCAACGATTTCCGAGTGCGCATGCTGGCCTATCTGGCGGATCAGCGTTTTGCGGTAAGCCTCCGGCATCCAGTCCTGTGGTTCGATGGCGGTTTCCTGCTGGATGCGCTCATCAAAGCGTTCTTGTTCTGTCACGGCATCACCTTATGATTCAACTTAACTCAACAATTTGCGATATTGCGAATCACTTCATGATTAAAAGTTACAGATAAGTTAACGAAGATCGCAAAGATTACACCGCACGTTTGTGAGGTCTATCACGCTAAATATCGTAAAAACCAGACTTATCATTGAGATAAATCAATAACAAAAAACACAAGCCATCACAATGTTAACAATTCATTAAATTACAGCTTGATTTTTATGATTCATAAAACAAACACTGCAATGATTAAATGCAGCATGTAATGGAGAGTGAGATGCAACAGTTAACCAGCTATCTGTCCGGGACGTGGTTTAGCGGCCAGGGAAAAGAAAGAACTATTTTTCATGCCGTTAGCGGCGAACCGCTGTGGCAGGTGACCAGCGAAGGGGCGGATATGGCGGCGGCAAAGCGCTTCGCCATTGCGCAAGGTGGCAAAGCGCTGCAGGCGATGACGTTTATTCAGCGTGCCGCGATGTTAAAAGCGGTGGCTAAGCACCTGCTGGCGCAGAAAGAAGCGTTTTACCAGGTCTCTTACCAGACCGGTGCCACCCGCGCCGACAGTTGGGTAGACATTGAAGGCGGCATCAGTACGCTGTTTGCCTACGCCGGAATGGGCAACCGCGAGCTGCCGGACGACACGCTGTGGCCGGAAGACGAATTGATGCCGCTGTCCAAACAGGGGGGATTCGCGGCCCGCCACGTACTCACTTCGAAGTCTGGCGTAGCGCTGCACATCAACGCCTTTAACTTCCCCTGCTGGGGAATGCTCGAGAAACTGGCCCCAACCTGGCTGGCCGGGATGCCCGCGATTATCAAGCCCGGCACGGCGAGCGCGCAGTTAACTCAGGTGATGGTAAAAGCGATTGTGGAATCAGGGCTGGTGCCTGACGGGGCGATAAGCCTGATCTGCGGCGGCGTGGGCGATCTGTTTGAGCACCTGGATGAGCAGGACGTGGTGACGTTCACCGGCTCGGCCAGCACAGGCCAGAAGTTACGTTGTCACTCAAATATCGTTGCCCGTTCAATTCCCTTCACCATGGAAGCCGACTCGCTGAACTGCTGCGTACTGGCGGAAGATGTCACGCCTGAACAACCTGAGTTTGCGCTGTTCGTGCGGGAAGTCGTGCGCGAGATGACCGCCAAAGCAGGGCAAAAATGCACCGCCATTCGCCGGATTATCGTGCCGCAAAACCGGCTGGGTTCGGTGATTGAAGCGCTGCAAGCGAAACTGGAAAAAATACAGCCCGGCGACCCGGCACTCGAAGGCGTGCGCATGGGGGCGCTGGTCAGCCTTGAGCAGCGGGATGACGTGCAGCGGAAAGTCGACCAACTGGTTGGCGCCGGCTATGATGTCCTGCTGGGCGGCAAGGCCGATACTGCACAGCCGGGCGCGTTCTTCCCGCCAACCCTGCTGCTTTGCCAACAGCCTGACGAAACGCCTGCGGTGCATGAGCTTGAGGCCTTCGGCCCGGTAGCGACCGTGATGCCATACCGGGATGCCGAACATGCCATGGCGCTGGCTCGCGCCGGTCAGGGCAGCCTGGCGGGGACGCTGGTGACCGCCGATGAGCAAACGGCACGTCACTTTATTCTCGGCGCGGCCCGCGCTCACGGGCGCATTCAGGTGCTGAACCAGGAGTCTGCAGTGGAATCCACCGGGCACGGTTCTCCGCTGCCGATGCTGGTGCACGGCGGCCCAGGTCGCGCGGGCGGCGGGGAAGAACTCGGCGGCCTGCGGGCGGTGAAGCACTATATGCAGCGCACCGCCATTCAGGGCAGCCCGACGATGCTGGCCGCCGTTAGCGGGCAATGGAACTACGGCGCAAAAGTTCACGAGGACGCCTTGCATCCGTTCCGCAAACATTTTGAGGAGCTGCGCATCGGGGAAAGTATTCTGACTGCCCGCCGCACCGTCACCGAAGCTGATATCACCAACTTCGCCAACCTGAGCGGCGACCGGTTCTACGCCCATACCGACAAAATTGGCGCGGCGGAGTCGTTCTTCGGCGAGCGCGTGGCGCACGGTTACTTTGTGGTGTCTGCCGCCGCCGGGCTGTTTGTTGACCCAGGTGTCGGGCCGGTGATTGCCAACTACGGCATGGAAAATCTGCGCTTTATCGAGCCGGTAAAAATCGACGATACCATTCAGGTGCGCCTGACCTGCAAACGCAAAACCGCCAAGCCGCAGAAGACGGCGGAAGATAAGCCGGTTGGCGTGGTGGAATGGGCGGTGGATGTCACCAACCAGCATCAGCAGATTGTTGCGCGCTACTCGATCCTGACGCTGGTGGCCCGTCTGCACGGTGATTTTGCCTCATAAGAGTTCGTCACCGAGTTTGGTTTTTACCCTCACCCTAACCCTCTCCCTAAATGGGAGAGGGAATAAAAATCTTCCCGTCGTTTATTTTCTCCTTCTCCCTCTGAGGTGAGGGCTGAATTTAACCCGACGCTTATCAACCCGGAGCCACAATCCTCACCAATCCTACATTCTGGCAACCACAGCAAAACACTTGGCAGGGAGCACAAGGGAAGCCCAGGCGGAAGTTGTTATGTTGAATCCGACAGTCTTTATCCAGCACGCACATAACAACACAACGCACTTTTAAGGTGAGAAAGCGATGACAATGAAAACTGGAAAAAAAGCGCTGGCGCTGGCTATTGCGCTCCTGACTTCGGCGGGGATTAACGCCCCCGCTTTTGCCCACGGCGGCGAGGCACATATGGTGCCGATGCAAAAAACGCTGACGGATTTTGGCGCCGACGTCCAGTGGGACGATTACGCGCAGATGTTCACCCTCGTGAAAGACGGTGCCTATGTGAAGGTGAAGCCTAATGCCACCTCCGCCATCGTTAACGGCAAAACGCTGAAGCTTGAAGTGCCGGTGATCTTTAAAGGTAAAACGGCGTTTATCTCCGAAGGGTTTATCAATGAAGTCTTCCAGTCCGGGCTGGATCAAACCTTTGCCGTCGAGAAAAAGCCGCACCCGCTGAACTCTCTGAGCGCCGACGAAATTAATAAAACGGTGGAGATAATCAAAGACGCGGCTAACTACAAGCCGACTATTCGCTTTACCGAAATCTCACTACGCGAGCCGCCTAAAGAACAAGTCTGGAAGTTTGTGATGGACGGCACCAGCGTCAGCCAACCACGCGAGGCGGACGTCATCATGCTGGATGGCCGCCATATTATTGAAGCCACGGTGGATCTGGCCGCCGGGATAGTTAAGAGCTGGAAGCCTATCGAAGGCGCACAGGGCATGGTGCTGCTGGACGATTTTGCCAGCGTGCAGTCAATCATCAACAACAGCAAAGAATTCGCGGAAGCGGTGAAAAAACGCGGTATCAGCGATCCGTCGAAGGTCGTCACAACGCCGCTGACGGTCGGCTATTTCGACGGTAAAGACGGCCTGAAGCAGGATCAGCGCCTGCTGAAAGTGGTGAGCTATCTTGACGTGGGCGACGGCAACTACTGGGCACATCCGATTGAGAACCTGGTCGCGGTGGTGGATCTCGAGCAGAAAAAAATCATCAAAATTGAGGAAGGCCCGGTCATTCCTGTGCCGATGACGCCCCGCCCTTATGATGGCCGCGACCGGCAGGCTGCCAACCTCAAGCCGCTGGATATCATTGAGTCGGAGGGAAAAAACTACACCATTACCGGCGACACGATTCACTGGCAAAACTGGGATTTGCACCTGCGTCTGAATTCCCGCGTTGGCCCGATGATTTCCACCGTGACCTACAACGACAACGGCACTAAACGGAAGATCATGTATGAAGGGTCGCTCGGCGGGATGATTGTGCCTTATGGCGACCCGGACATCGGCTGGTATTTTAAAGCGTATCTGGACGCCGGGGATTACGGCATGGGCACGCTCACGTCCCCTATCGTGCGCGGCAAAGATGCGCCGGCGAACGCGGTTCTGCTGGACGAAACCCTGGCCGATTACACCGGTAAACCCATCACCATTCCTCGAGCAATTGCCATTTTCGAGCGCTACGCCGGGCCGGAATACAAACATCAGGAAATGGGCCAGCCGAACGTTAGCAGCGAACGCCGTGAGCTGGTGATCCGCTGGATAAGCACCGTCGGCAACTACGACTACATCTTTGACTGGGTCTTCCATCAGAACGGCACCATTGGCATTGATGCAGGCGCGACCGGCATTGAGGCGGTCAAAGGCGTGAAGGCCAAAACCATGCATGATGCCACCGCCAAAGAAGATACCCGGTACGGGACGCTGATCGACCATAATATTGTCGGCACAACGCATCAGCACATCTACAACTTCCGTCTGGACCTGGACGTGGACGGCGAAAACAACAGCCTGACCGCGATTGACCCGGTGGTGAAGCCAAATACCAGCGGCGGCCCGCGCACCAGTACCATGCAAACCAATGAGTATGCGATTAAAAACGAGCAGGACGCCGCGCAGAAATTTGACCCTGGCACTGTCCGCCTGCTGAGCAATCCGAACAAAGAAAACCGCATGGGCAACCCGGTCTCCTACCAACTGATCCCCTACGCGGGCGGGACTCACCCGGTCGCCACCGGCGCGAAGTTTGCCCCGGACGAGTGGATTTATCATCGCCTGAGCTTTATGGATAAGCAGCTGTGGGTAACCCGCTACAACCCGGATGAGCGCTATTCTGAAGGGAAATACCCGAACCGCTCTGCGCACGACACCGGTTTAGGGGCTTACAGCAAAGACAATCAGTCGCTTGAGAACACGGATAATGTGGTCTGGCTAACCACCGGCACCACGCATATCGCCCGCGCCGAAGAGTGGCCCATCATGCCGACCGAGTGGGTACATGCCCTGCTGAAGCCGTGGAATTTCTTTAACGAAACGCCGACGCTTGTGAAATCAGAGGAAACGACCAGTAAATAAAGGGTTTGCGGCGCACTATTACAGCGCGCCGTTTATTTAACGCCTGGACGAAATATTCGACCTGGCTTAGGTAATCATTTTGGTTTATCATGAATAATAAAAATGTGGCGTAGCCAGCATTGATTTAGTCTTTTTAAATTTATTTCATCATGGGTGTAAATACCCCCCCACATTATTTATCACACCGATTAATTCTTGGTATTTACCATAATAATAGGCTTACTCATGACCACCATGTGACCCTGTTTTTCTATGTAAAACATTCGCCAATTGCTGCGCAATGCTTAGCTCCTCTGAGTTCTCTTTTGCCGCGCCGGAATAGCAGCCAACCAGATAATAGATGAAATAACAAACCAACTATAACACCTTAATTAATGCGTTATAGTTGGTCATTAAGAAGAAAAAAACGATGAACTCTCAGTTTTGCGGCGTGCTATTCCCGCCCGCCTGAAGATTTTACCGCCTGCCAGCCGTGAATCAGCAGCGACTGGAAGAACGGTGTTACGCTGGCGAACCCGGCTTCGCGCAGCAGAGCTTCGGTCTGGCGAGGCGGCAACAAGAGCAACCGCTGGTTGAGCTCAGCCTTTACCTCAGCAATATCGCGCTGGCGTTGGGTATAAGCCTGCTGCAGCGCAACCCAGTATCTTAATTGCCCGTCAAAATCGGGATCCGCCATATCTCCCGCTATTTCTGCGGCAATCAGCTGTCCCACGGGTTTTAGCCTGTCGCCGATGTGCTGATAGATCCCGCCCCGCTGCGGATGTTGAATAAAATGCGCCACCAGTAAGCACAGCGCAGCATCAAATTTATCCTGTTCCGGGACGTCTTTGACGTGGCCTACAATCAGCTCACAGCGGCCACTCAGCTCCTCCCGTTCAAGCTTTTCTGCACAGACGGCCAGCATATCGGGGGAAGGATCGACCCCGGTAAAATGCCAGTCAGGATGCTGTTTTGCCAGCCGGACGATTTCGGTGCCGGTCCCTACGCCCACGCAAAGCACTTTCGCCTCAGTTGGAAGATCCCTGAGAAGCAATGACAGCAAGGCGTGTAGGTTGTTAGAGATGTCTTTCAGACGTTCGCTGCTGGCATCGTACTGGCGGGAAAATTCCGCGTTAAAGATATCATTTGTGTCGTTCATCACTTCACCTCCGGCGGTGCACTGCGGCTAAACATCACCATCATGGATAAAAGGTCAAATGACCTCTTAAATATCATGTAACTTACGATATCACATGAAAGATGGGTATAGAAAGACTTTGTATCTTGCTTTTCTGACGCCTGCCGAAGCCTGTTTTTGTAGCAAATATAATAATCGCCGTTTTCTTTTCACAACGCTATGTAAAGGGCAAGCCCTGCCCTTTAGTTATTTCGATGTTGTTCGCCGCTGGCTAAAAATCACCGATTTCTTAACGAGTTAAAGGGTGAAGCTGGAGTAATCAATTTCCCGACAAGGGGTAATCTCGGATTATTATCAAAAGGATTTCGCTCCTTAAAAATAGCCCCCTGATTATTTAAAAGACCTAAAATCCCTTGATATTCCGATTTATAAGATAAACGTTCATATCCACCATATACATATATTCTTCTCTGCAATACATTAGCTAACCTCTGCGCCACGCTAAGCTCTTCAGAATTTTCTTTTGCCTCGCCAGAATAACAGCTTAAAAGATGTAGCGGTCTTTTATCTCTCGAGAGATCAAGTGAATGGCGAAAAATAAGATAACGGTGAAGATCTTCCGGTGTAAATGTCTGATAAACAGGATCAGGTCCATCCCCCATGATGTATAACTTACCGCTTTGAGAACCATGCACCATAAGACCCGGCTCTCCTGTACCCAAATAATCACTGACGTATCCCAGACGGAGTCGGGTAGCTTTCCCATTCTTTTTCTCACCTATTTCAATCGCTTTATAATAAGCAACTGGCTTTGCATCAGCAGGATTAAAATCAATGCTTAAACTTCTCTTTTTTCGTTCAAATAAAAATTGATTAATGCTTTTACAAATAGCCATAGCAATATCCATATCATAAATAAGGCATAGGACATTATAATAAAATGGCGATAAGCACCATGAACAAAATCTTAATTAAGGTATTATCCCTCGCTCTGAACGGAGAGCATTTTAAGCCCGAAAAAAAAATAGAAAATTAAAGATGAAGCAGAAACAAAAGTGAGTACTTCGTTGGCATAATCCTTAATCATTTTACCGAAGTCGCCGCAACTTTAACTGCTACATCGGCTGCAAACCTGACGGAAAAGACAGTAATCCAGGCGTAACGCTCGCTGCATGTTTTTTGTACATGACCTCACACTGTTTTCCTCTGCCCGGAGATATTATTTCCACATAATTTCAAAATCAAAAAAATGAGAACGATAAGCATTTTTGGTTAAAAAAAATTAAAAACAAGAAAAAATAGAATCATATTTTTAACTTTAAAATAAACAGTGATATACTCAAAAACGATATCAACTTGCAATCACTAAATAAAAATCACGTATAACGTGCATTTTATCTCTGCCTTTAGCAGTCGTTTTATGGAGCATTTGCGCCATAGCTGAATACCGAGAAAAAACAATATGACACGACACAAACTTCAAGACACCATCGATAAATACAGCCAACAAGTTAAAAAACATCCTCGTTTTCGAGAAGCCATACAGCATCATTATGATCACCTGTTAATCACCTATAAAAAACAACCTCTTTTTTATAAAACCATTCTGCAAAGCTCGCGCTTTCATGTGGTTCTGGCCCTGCTCTGTTTTCACTACGGTGACCGCCAGGCGGTGCTCGCAGACATCAAAGAGTTTTGCGTAAAAATGGGGTTGACCAGCCTGAACACCGTGAATTCTCTGGTCACGCTCCTACGCATCACCGGCAGAATGACGCTTGAAAAAAGTGAGGATGACCGTCGGGTTCTGTTGTATTCCCCGAGCGTAAAGGGTCTCAATGAAACCCGCAGCTATATGCAAATATCCATCCCTTCATTGAAATTTTTGCTACCGGAAAATGCTCTGTCGTTTCACGCTCTGGAGGATGAAAATACATTTGCGAATTTTTTCCGGCGCAGCGCCAACCTTCTTTTTGACGAAGTCATTTTAAGTCGACTGGTCCCCAACAGCGCCATGTTTGTTGACAAAGATGCCGGGCATATCATTATGTTGAGAATATACCTGAGGGCAAAACAGGATGATGATGGCCGCTGGTGGCTGAAGCCTAATTATAATAAAACGTCCAAAGATCTTTTTGTCTCGAGAATGCATCTGAGACGCATTGTTAATTGCGGCATTATGGCCGGATTATTCAGTGAAGACAGTGAGGGCAAGCTCGAAATACACCGTGCCTTCATGGAAACGGCTGAGTCTTATTTTGGATATTATTTTTCCTTTATCATGTACGGTCTGGATATCGACCCGACGATATTTTGAACAACATTAAGCCGGCTTTCGCCGGCTTTTTTGATTATCGTTCTCTGAGGGCTTCCTTTGCTTTATTCAGCGGTTTCAGCAGGTAATCGAGTACCGATTTGCTACCGGTTTTGATATCCACGGTGGCAATCATCCCCGGAAATATCGGAAACGTTTTGCCGTCCCTGTTTGTCAGTTGGCTGACATCGGTGCGGATATAAACCCGATAGTAGTAAACATCACGTTTGACCTCATCCTGAATCGTATCCGGTGAAATAGTGGTCACCACGCCCTTTAACCCGCCATAAATCGAGTAGTCATAGGCGGTGATTTTCACCAGCGCCTTTTGGCCGGGATGAATAAACGCCACGTCGCGTGGTGAAATTTTTGCCTCAATCAGCATTTGATCGTCGAGCGGAACCAAAGTCATGAGTTTTCCGTTTGGCGGGATGACGCCGCCCACCGTTGTGACCTCAATGCCCTTCACTATCGCCCTGACCGGCGCGGTAAATTTGAGCCGGGTTAACGAGTCCTCTCGCCCGCGCATCACCGAGCGCTGGGTTTCAATTTCTTCGTTAGTTTTCGCCAGCTCTTCGCGCGCGCGCACGTAATACTGGTTCTGCATTTCGGTAATTTTGTTTTCCAGCTCGTTTTTTTGTCTCTGCAGGCGCAGGACCTCCACGCTGCTTGCCGCGCCCTGTTTAACCAGCGGCTGCGTCATCGCCAGCTCGCGCTGAACCAGCGAGATGGCTTCCCGCAATCCGGCAACCCCTTTTTCAAGACTGCTCCGGCGCGAGTTATAAAGCGCGGTTTCCTGGCGAACAAGTTCGCTATCTCCAGGTAACATGTCGGGAAAAACCAGCGGCGTGCCGCTCACTTCAGCCTTCAGTCGTGCGGCGGTAGCCATCGCGGCATGTAGCCTGGATTCACTTTCCTGCACACCGGACTCGGTTTTGGTGCGATCGAGCTGCGCGAGAACCTGGCCCTTCTCTACAATATCCCCCTCCCGAACGTCCAGTTTGTAGAGGATGCCGCCTTCCAGGGACTGAATAACCTGCTCGCGAGAGGACGGCACGACTTTGCCAGACCCGGTGGTCACTTCGTCCAGAGAGAAAAAGTTTGCCCACAACACAAATGCGAGCAGCATCAGTCCAAGTGCCCACGCCACCAGGCTTGCTCGTGGAAGCGCCGGCTCTTTCAGTCGGCTGTTATAACGCGTGATGTCGTTCATGCCCGAACCTCCGTGTCACCTGCCGGTTTTAAGGTCGCGGTTCTGCGAGGGGCAGCTTTTTTTTCCATAAGACCGTGCTGCTGCAAGATTTGGTCCCTTGGGCCGTCCATTACGATGCGGCCGTTATCCAGCACGATGATGCGGTTAACCAACTGCAAAATTGGGATACGATGCGTGGCCACCACCAGCGTGCGGTTGCCGAGCCACGGGCCAAGCTGCTGGATAAGCTGCTGCTCGCTGACTTCATCCAGCCACGCTGTAGGTTCATCCAGTAATAAGATTTGCGGCTGCAGGATCAGCGTTCTGGCCAGCAAAAGTGCCTGCCGCTGGCCGCCCGATAGCCCACTACCGCCTTCGCTGATCGTGTAGTTGAGGCCATTTTTCTGTTTTTGCACAAATTCCAGCGCCCCGCTTAGCGCCAGCGCCCGGTGTATTTCTTCGTCCGTGGCTAACGGGCGCCCCATGGTGAGGTTGTCACGTATTGAGCCGAAGAAGAGCCGCGCCTGCTGGCTGAGCAGATTCATGTCGCGTCTCAAATCGGCAGTGTCGATTTGCCCGAGACTGGTGTCGTCCAGCAAAATCTGGCCGTGCTGAGGCGTTTGCATCCCCGCCAAAAGCTGAAGTAGCGTGCTTTTACCCGAACCGTTTCGCCCGAGCACCGCAATTTTTTCCCCGGCGCGGATCGTCAGGCTGGCAATGTCCAAATCGTTGACCTTCTCTTCTTCGTCGTAATAAAACGCCGCGTAGTTGAGCTGGTAGTTCCCCTGCAGGTGGGCTTTATGCACTTTCTTGCCCTGTTCAGGATCGTCCAGCGGGCGCTGCATCAGGTCGTCCAGCCCTTTGCGCGCCACCTTCGCCTGCTGCCAGCGCGAAAGCACGCCGGAAATCTGCGCCAGCGGCGCGATGGTGCGTGAGGCCAGAATGGACGTCCCCACCAGGGCGCCGGTGGTCATGTCGCCGTTAATCACCAGGTAACAGCCGACGAGCAGCACCACGGCATAAACAATGGACTGCACTTCCTGCGTCCAGGTCATGAGCAGGCTGGTCAGCCAGCGCTGTTTCATCCCGACCGCCGCGGCAACGTCGTTGGTGTTGTTCCACTGGTTCTGGAACCGCTGTTCGGCGCGCAGCAGTTTAATGTCTTCGATGGACTGCACGGCTTCTACCAGCGTGGCATTGCGAATGGCCGACTCGCGCATCCCCTCATTCGAAAGGTGCGCCAGCGGGCGCTGCACCAGTAAACCGGGGATCAGCAGCAGCGGGATCGCCAGCAGCACAACGAACACCAGCGGGCCGCCTATCAGCCAGAGAATAAAAACAAACAGCAGGAAGAACGGGATATCCGATACGGTGCTGATGGTGGTGGAGGTAATCAGCTCGCGCACCGACTCCAGCTCGCGAATTTGCGAGATAAAGGAGCCGGTAGATTTTGGCCGGGCGCTGTTTTTGATGCGTAACGCCCTGGCAAAAACCCTGTCGGAGATACGCAGGTCGGCCCGTTTGCCGACCACATCGGCAATATGCACGCGCAGCATACGCATGGTGAATTCAAAGAGGATAGCCAGCATGACGCCGCCAAACAGCACCCACAAAGTGGGCACCGACTGCGAGGGCACCACGCGGTCATACACCTGCATGGAAAAGATCATCCCGGCCAGCGCCAGCACGTTGGCCGCCATCGCCACCAGCATGATATCGCCGTAGCGTTTCCAGTCTTTCAGCGCCAGCGTCCAGAACCAGTTTTTCTGATAGGGCTTCACGTAATCATCGACGCGTGCATCGGGAATTGAATTCAGCGGGCGCAGCACAACCAGGCTCTTTAGCCTTTTGGCCAGCACATCCCGAACGATCACCGTCTCCAGACCGCCATCGCCGCTAAGCTGCAGGCTTAGTTGCCCGTGATTATCCATATGGGTAACCACCGCTATTTGGCCCCCCTCAAGCTCGGCCACCAGCGGCAAGCGCCACGGGTCGATAAGCGAGACGTCCGCCGGGGCGCGACGCATCGCTAAACCAAGCTGGCGGGCCATATCTTCCAGCACCAGCTGCTGCGGGCTTTGGTTTTCCTGGTTAACCACCACGCGGACGTGCTCTTCCGAGAAATCCAGCCGATAGTGGCGCGCGACGGCCAGCATGGCCTGCAGCCAGGGTTCATAGCTTGTATTCGTTGAAGTCATGATGTTTCACATCCTGCGAAAATGCCAAAAAACGCCTGTGTCGTCCTTTCCGCGGCTTGTTTCATAAACATGTTTTATACCGGGTAATAAAAGTTAAGCTGCTGATATTCCGCCGGACTTAAGGCCCGGCGGAATAAGGGCTAGATAACTAATAGTTGGTGGTTAGCCAGCAGCGTGGCGAGATCGGTTTGTACCCCGTTGAGCGTGACTACCGTGGTCGGGTCAAAGACGCCGCCCTTACCGTCGCGGTCAATTTGAATCTCAGTGCTGCTGCCGTTCTGCACCACTTTGATGTAGTCCCCGATATTGCCCGCCCCGGCCCCCAACTGCGCAACGCCATTGATGTAATGCGCCGATGCGTCCCCGGCGTAGCCGCTGCCCTGCAGCAGCTCACGAAGGTCAATACGGTCGCTGTCCGCCGTACCTTCCCAGGTTCCCACGCTGAAGCCGTTCACCACATCATGGCCGTTGCCGCCGGTGGCATCCGAACTGTTCAACAGCTTGTAGAGCAACGTATCGTGGCCGCCGCTGCCGATGTTGAAGGTGTCGTTGCCGCCGCCGCCTTCGAAGGTGTTGTTCCCGCTATTGCCGGTGATCACGTCGTCATGGCTGGAGCCGACGATCCCTTCGATGTTGGTGAAGGTTGCCGTGTTAAAGCCGGTGTTTTGCGCCCCGGTTTTACCCAGATCAACGGTGATACCTACCCCGGAGTTACGGAAGTCAACCACATCCATCCCGCCCGTCGCGCTCCAGGTCTGGTGATCGGATGAAGTTTCCCAGCCGCCGCCGCCGTTATAGACGTAGGTTCCCTGCTCGGCGATAAAGGTATCGTTATAGCCAGTGCCGTTCAGCGTGCCGCCGTGAACGCCGGTGGCGGCCTCCGCCGTCAGGGCATAGCTTTCTTTCCCGTCTCCGGCGGTTAGCCCATTCCACGTCACATTGCTGGTGACGCCGTTAATCGCTCTGACCAGCTCGGCATGGTAGGTTTCATTCGGGTTGAGGCCGTAGAAGCTCACCAGCGCCGACGCGTCGTTCGCCCCAATGCCCGACTGGGCGTTGATAATCTGCGTCGAAACCAGCTTCCCGGCAGAGTCATACAGCCGGACGGTATTGCCGTAGAAGACGTTGATCCCTTCACTGTCGACAATGCGCAGGTGCATCGCGGTACCCGGGGCGATGGTGTTGGTGTTGGCCACCAACACCACTTTCCCGTTTTGCTGAGACACCAGCAGATCCTGAGTACCGTTCCAGTCGTAGTCCGCCACCGCAACGCCCGTGACGTTAACCAGTCCTTTTGCGAGCTGGCTTTCGGTCCAGTTTTTGCCGGTGCCGTCGTTGCTAAACAGACGCGCTGTCTGACTGGTGCCGTAGGTGGAAAACTTAACAATATCC
This sequence comes from Cedecea sp. VD22, assembly GCF_037150195.1. Lineage (NCBI taxonomy): Bacteria > Pseudomonadati > Pseudomonadota > Gammaproteobacteria > Enterobacterales > Enterobacteriaceae > Cedecea > Cedecea sp. VD22. Next base: position 105,310 of record NZ_JBBCPX010000002.1, on the reverse strand, counting down.
ATGTCGCCATCACCGTCCCAGTCCACGGCCACGGACATATAGCCCGCGTTAGCCGCCGTCGACGTAGACTCCACGCTGGTGTAGTTGCTGTTCAACTGACCATTGCCATCGTTGTAGAAAATCTTCCCGCTGTAATTCACCGTCGCAGAGGTCACGCTCCGACCGGTGGCGATATAGAGATCCAGGTAGCCATCGCCGTTGAAGTCGGCCCACGTCATGGAGGCAGCGGTCGTCGTGTTCGCCGCGTTATCGACAAACACGTTGGCAATAGACTGCAGGGTCGTCAGCTTGCTGCCGTTGTTAGAAATCACGCTCAGCGCACTGGTCCCGTTGCTGTTGGTATGCTGAACAATATCGATGTTACCGTCATTGTTGATGTCCACGCCGGACAGTTCGCGGTAGCTGACGCCGGTCAAGCCGCCGTTGCCATTGGTCCCGTCGGCCACCATGCTACCCTTGTTGTTAATCAGGTAGGTTCTGGAGTCGCCCCCGGCGTCACCGTAGGCCAGGTCGACATAACCATCGCCGTTTTTGTCATAGGCGATAACGCCGCCGTACCAGATCGTGGTGCCGTTGGCCTGGGTACTGGTGGTATAAGTGCCATTGGCGTTGGCGATCCACATGGTCTGTACCGCGTTGCCGTAAGTGGTTTCCGTGCCGTAGATATCAACGGTGCCGTTACGGTCAAAGTCCAGCGCGGTGTAGCTGACGGTATTCGCACGCGTATTAGGCAGCGACGTCTGGGTGTAACTGTTCAGATCCGTGCCGTTGTATACCGAGGTATTGGTCACCAGCGTCCACAGGCCGTTATTGTTGAGCATTAACGTGCTGGCGCTGTTGTTCGCATTGCCCGCCGTGTTCGCCCAGCTGGTGTCATTGGCCGTTTCGGCATGCACGACCAGCGATCCTGTCTGGATCCCGGTGTTGTTGCCGTTACCCGCGCTGCTCTTCACTTGGGCGGTGACGTTGTAGCTGTTCAGCCCCAGCAGGTCGCTGTCAGGAATTTGCAGATACCAGCGGTTAGACGAAGGATCGACCACCACCGGGCCTCCGCGCTCGGAGCTGTACGTTTTGCCATTCACGGTCACGACCACGAATTCACCATTCATCAGTTGGGCACTGACATCCCCGGTGAGAATCGGCGTGGTATCTGAAGTCGATACCGCATCTACGTGGGCAATTGTCGTCGGCACCGAGGTATCGACCGTCAGCGTGAAGTCGTTCGACTCGGTGTAGTTCCCCGCTTTGTCCGTCACGCGCAGAACATAGTGGTAATTTCCGTCCAGCAGGCCAGAATCCGCAAAGGTCCAGCTTGTACCGCCGGTAATGGTCACCTTGCCTACCAGCACGCCATCGCGGAAGATCTGGGCAATTTCACCGTCGGCCAGCGCATGGTTCAGCGTACCGTTCAGCACCGGCGAGGTATCGTCGGTGGAGTAGCTGCTGTCGAAATTACCGGTACGCTCGCCGTCATTATCCGTATAGCTGACGATAGTGCCGACGGTATCCGGCGCCACGGTATCAACGGTGACAACCTGGGCTGCGGTTGAACCCACGTTTCCGGCCTGATCGATAATCCGCACCTGATAAAGATGGTCGCCGTCCGGCAAAGTACGTCCATCCACGTAATGCCACGCCGTGCCGTTCACCACGGCATCCACCCAGCTCTGACCGCCGTCCAGGCTGATTTGCACGCGCTCGTCGCTGGCAAGGGCGTGGCCCAGGGTGCCGTTCAGGGTCAACGTGGTATCCATAGTGATAAAGTCGCTGGCGCTCTGCCCGGTATCATCCGAAATACTGTCGATGGTGATGCCGTAGGTTGGCGCGACGGTATCTACCGTTACCGTCTGGCTGGTGGTTGCTCCCACGTTTCCGGCAAGGTCGACAACGCGAACCTGCCAGGTGTGGTTACCGTCCGCAAGCTGGCGGCCATCGGTATAGCTCCAGCTTGTCCCGTTGACGGACGTGGCGTTAACCCAGCTGGCTCCGCCGTCGAAGCTCACCTGAACATATTCATTTTTGCCAAGCACCGCGCCAAGTGAGCCGTTCAGCGTCAGCGTGTTATCGTTGGTGATAAAGTCGCTGTTGCTGAAGCCGCTGTCGGTGGTGATGCTGTCCACGGTAACGGTGATAGCCGCATCCGGCGGCGTGGTGTCTACCGTTACCGTCTGAGAAGCGCTCTGCCCGACATTACCCGCAGCGTCGACCACGCGAACATAGTATTGATACGTGCCGTCGGTTAACGTTCGCCCGTCGGTAAAGTACCAGGTTGTGCCTACCGTGGTGACCGTTTTCCAGGTGAGGCCGCCGTCCATGCTTATCTGCACATATTCGCCGTCCAGCAGTGAAGCGCCCAGAGAACCGTGGATAGTCAGCGAGGTGTCGCTGGTGACAAAGTCGCTATTACTCAGCCCTGTATCGTCGGCAATGCGGTCAATGGTGACGGATTTGCTCGCATCCGGTGCCACGGTATCAACGGTGACCAACTGGCTGGTGGTTGCCCCGATATTGCCCGCATCATCAATCACGCGCAGTTGATAGAGATAATCCCCGTCGGCCAGCGTGCGGCTATCGATGTAGCTCCATGTGGTGCCGCTGATACTCACGTCAACCCAGGTTTTTCCGCCATCAATACTGATCTGGGCATGTTCACCGGCCGCCAGCGTTCCCCCTAACTTGCCGCTAATGGTCAGCGTATTGTCACTGGTAATAAAGTCGTGCGCATCGAGACCCGTATCCTGGGTAATGGCCTCAACGGTAATGGTTTTACTGGCATCCGGCGCAACAGTATCAATAGTTACGTTTTGCGTTGCCGTCGAGCCCACGTTGCCGGCATTGTCGATGACGCGTACGTTATAGGTCACGATACCGTCCGGCAGCGTGCGCCCGTCGGCATAGCTCCAGGATTTGCCGTTAACCACAAGGTCAATCCAGCTGGATCCCCCGTCGAGGCTTATCTGCGCCTTTTCGTTATTGCCGAGTGCCGCGCTCAGGGAACCTTTCACCACCACCTTGTTATCGGAGGTAATAAAGTCAGTCTTGCTCAGCCCGGTGTCGTTTTGCAGAGCGTCAATGGTAATGGTCATCTGCGGCGGTGTGGTGTCCACCGTGACGGTGCGGTCTGCTCCCGCACTGTTACCGATGCTGTTGCTGACGCTGGCATGAATCACATACGAGCCGCCATCGACCAGCGCGGAAACCGCACCGCTGCCGAGGGTGTAGCTCCATGTGCCGTCGCCGTTGACCGTGGTGGTATAGCTCTGATTATTCAGGGTGATAGTCACCGTCTGGCCCGCAGGCGCGTTGGTCACGCCGCTTATCACCAGCCGAGTGCCGTGTTCTGCGGCGCTGACAATGTTGTCCTGCGCGAAGTCATTGACGCTGATGGTCGGCACCTCGCCGTTCAGGGTCACCTGCTTATTCGCACTGCTGCTGTTCCCGGCTTTATCGCTAACGCTGGCGGAAATCTGGTAACTGCCGTCTGTCGCGCCCAGGAAGTCCTGTGCCGGGACGGTCACAGACCATGTTCCGGTGTCGCTCACCACCGCCTTATAAGAGTGATTATTGAAGGTGATGGTTACCGTCTGCCCAGGCTGAGCGTCAGTGGTGCCGCTAATGACCTGGCCTGCCTGCTGCTCGGCGCTGTTGATGATGTCGTCCCCCGCCACCTTGTTAAAGGTGATGGTTGGCGGGGTGGTGTCCACCGTCAAAGTACGATCCGCGCTGCCCGGGTTTCCTGCCTTATCCTGAACGGAGGCGCTAACGTTGAAGTCACCGTCGGTAAGCTTCGCCAGGTCGTCCGCGGCAACGGTCACGCTCCAGGAGCCGTCCGCCTGCACCGTAGCGTCGTAGCTCCCGCTTCCCAGCTTAACGGTCACTTTTTGCCCGGCTTCCGCGCTGCTGGTACCGCGAATGGTTAACGGCAGCTGCTGTTCCGCCGCGTTGATCACGTTGTCACCGGAGATATCGGCGAGGGTGATGACCGGCGCTGCGGTGTCTATGGTGATGTTATGGCTTGCCGAAGTGGCGTTATTTGCGCCGTCCGTCGCCGATGCCACGACCGTGTAGCCGTTACCGTGCACCAGGTTTTGTACCTGATTCGCCGGCACGGTAACGCTCCAGCCGCCGCCTTGTTGAACAGTGGTGTGGTACTGTACGCCGTTCAGCGTAACGGTCACCTGAGTGCCCACGGTCAGTTCAGCGCTACCTCCGCCGATAACCAAATCCTGCTGAGATTCTGCGGCGTTAATCACGTCGTCATCGCTGATAGTCCCGATGGTTAGCCCGACACGGACGGCGTTAACCTCAACCGTATGGGTGTTAGTGCCCTCGTTGCCGGCGCTGTCGGTGAGCGTGGCGGTAATCGTTGCCGTGCCGTTTTTCAGCGATGAAATCGCCGAAGCCGGGACGCCTATGCTCCAGTTGCCGTTGGCATCTATCTGGGTGACATACTGAGTGCCGTTGAGGGTAATAACAATTTTATTCCCTGCCGCTGCGCCGCTGCTGGAGCCAGAGATAATCTGCGCCTGAGCGTGCTCTTCAAAGTTGATGATGTCGTCACCCGCCACGACGTTAAAGCCGATCGTCGGCGCGGTGGTGTCTAGCGTTATCGTTTTGCTGCTGGTTGATCCGTTACCCGCCGCATCGCTGACGCTCGCACTAAGCTGATAGTTGTTATCTGCCAGGCTCCCCAGGGCTGTAGCATCAAGCGTTACGCTCCAGGTGCCGTCCGCTTTCACTACGCCAGTATAGGTTTTTCCGTCCAGGGTCAGCGTGACCGTCTGTCCGGCTTCCGCGTTTGACGTTCCGGTGACGACGACGCCCGCGCCTGCCTCTGCGGCATTAATAACGTTGTCCGTGGCAATGGGGTCAATGGCAAGCCCCGGCGGCGTGGCATCCACGCTGAACTCACGCTCTGCGCTGGCTCCGTTGCCGTTCACGTTAGTCACGGTAGCTTTTACTGACGCATCGCCATCCTTCAGCCCAGCCATATCGCCTGCTGGCACGGTGTAACTCCAGCTCCCGTCGGCCGCAACCTGCGCCGTATAGGTGTGCCCGCCGAAAAGAATGGTGACGTTTTGCCCGGCCTCAACGTTCTGGGTCTTACCTGAAAGAACCAGATCGGCCCCTTTCTCAGCCGCGTTAAGCACGTTATCTGCTGTGATAGCGTCAACGCTGACCGCAACCGGACTGAGGTCGACATTCACCATGCGATCGATAGAGATCGGGTTCCCCGCGCTACTGCTGCCAGCGGCAGTAACAGTGACATTGCCTGCCGCCCACTGGCTGACATCTTCCGCAGGTACGGCGGCCGACCAGGTTCCGCTGGCGCTCACCGTTGCCAGGTAGCCTTTGCCGTTGATGGTGACGGTCACGGTACTGCCTGCGCTCATACCGCTAGCGCTTCCGCTAACAATCAGGTTCTGATTGTGTTCAATGGCGTTGATCACATCGTCCCCCGCCACGGTGTGGATCCGAAGACCCGGCAGGCTGGCATCAATGGTAAATTCACGTTCTGCCGTGCCGCTGTTGCCGTGCCCGTTAGTGACCGAGGCCGTGGCGGTGAGTTTTCCGTTCCCCAGGGCGGTAAGCACGCTAGCAGGCAGGTCGAGGCTCCAGCTCAGATCGCTCTGCACCGTCGCGGTGTAGGTTTTCCCCCCCAGATTGATCGTGACTGTGTCGCCGGCTGCCGCATTGCTGACTTTTCCGCTCAGAGTCTGGCCTGCTGCGATTTCAGACGCGTTAAGGACGTTGTCTGCGGTCACTGGATTAATCGTGACGCCCGGCGCGGCGGTGTCTACCAACAAACTGGCGTGAGTGCTGGCACTGTTGCCGATAGCGCTTGTTGCGGTAGCGGTCAGCGTATAGTTGGCTTCGCCCAGCCCGGCCAGATCGCCCGGCTGAACGTCAACGCTCCAGTTACCGCTGGCGTCGGTGGTGGCGGTATAATTTTTACCGTTCAGCGTGACGATAACCGCAGTGCCCGGGGCCAGATTAGCGCTGGTCCCGCTCAGGGTTAATGTTTCCCCTTTTTCACTGGCGTTAAGCACGTTGTCACCGCTTAACGGATTGAAGCTGAGCGACGGTAAACCGGTATTGACCACAACGTCATGGCTACCGATCCCCGTATTACCTGCTGCATCCGTCAGGCTGGCGTGAATAGTGACGGTGCCGTCCGCCAGCTGGCTGACGACGCTGGCCGGGACGCCAATGCTCCAGTTGCCCGCAGCGTCCACGGTGGTGGTCCAGCTGTTGGAGCCAATGGTCACGGTAATTTTGTCCCCTGCCGCAGCGCCGCTGCTGGAACCGGAGATAATTTGTGCCTGCCCGTGCTCGGCGAGGTTAATCACATCGTCGCCCGCAACCACACCAAAGGAGATGGTCGGCACGGTGACGTCCACGCTGAAGTTATGGTTTGCGGAGGTGTGGTTGCCTGCGGCATCGCTGACGCTGGCTGCAACGGAATAGACGCCGTCACCAAGCGCAGAAGCTTTCTCCGCCGGAACGGTTATGCTCCACGTTCCGTCAGCCTGCACGGTGCCGGTATAAGTTTCATTGTTCAGCTTCACGGTCACGGTCTGGCCCGGCTCCGCATTGCTGGTACCGTTGATGACCAGCGGCTGCCCGGCCTCGGCTGCATTGAGCACGTCATCCCCGGCGATAGTGTTGATTTGCAGGGTCGGGGCTGCGGTATCCACGCTGATTTCACGCCCGGCCGATGCTCCGTTACCGCTCACGTTAGCGACGCTAACTTCCACAGAAGTCTCGCCGTCTTTCAACCCTTTCATATCATTAGCCGGGACGGTGAATGTCCAGCTACCGTCGCTTGCTACCTGAGTAGTGTAGGTGTGCCCGGCAAAGGTAATGGTGATGGTCTGCCCGGCCTCCACATTCTGTGTTGCCCCGGACAGCAATAAATCAGCGCCCTTCTCGGCAGCGTTCAGCACGTCGTCCCCGGCAATCTGGCCGATGGTTATCGCCACCGCGCTGAGATCAACATTGACGGTGTGATCGATGGACACCGGGTTGCCTGAGCTGCTGGTTCCGCCTGCCGAAACGATAATATCCCCGGCCTGCCACTGGCTGACTTCGTTTCCTGGCACCACAGTCTGCCAACTGCCGTCGGCACGTACCGTCGCGGCATAGTCTTTACCGTTGATGGTCACAGTTACCGCACTGCCTTCGCTCAGGCCACGGCTGGTGCCGTTGATGACCAGGTTCAGGCCATGTTCAATGGCGTTGATAACGTCATCGCCCGCAATGGTATTAATCCGGATGCCCGGCAGGGCCGCGTCGATAGTGACTTCGCGAGAGCCGGTACCGGTGTTACCCGCGCCGTCCGTCACGGAAGCATTAATTTTAAGCGAGCCGTCGCCCAGTGCGGTCAGCACATCCTGGCTAAGGGCCAGGCTCCAGGTGAGATCGCTTTGCACCTTCGCGGTATAGTTGACGCCGCCGATGTTAATAGTCACGTCTGCGCCGGCCTGCACGCCGGTCACGCGCCCGGTGATCGTCTGGCCAGCGGCCAGCTCGGAGGCATTGATAATGTCGTCGATCGCCACGGCATTGATAATAACGCCCGGCAGCGTAGAGGCGACTTCCAGCGTGCTGCTCTGGCTGCCAGCGTTACCCACGCCGTTGCTGGCGCTGACGGAAACCTCATAGAAGGCCTCGCCAAGTTTGCCCACGTCGCCTGCTGGTACGGTGGTGGACCATTTGCCGTCGTCGCCCACGGTAGCGGCATAGTTTTTACCGTTCAGATGTACGGTGACGGCGCTCCCGCTCGCCAGCCCGGTAGAGGAACCGCTGATGATGACATCCCCGGTTTTCTCATCGGCATTGAGGATGTTGTCCCCCGCAATAATGTCGATGGTCAGGGTTGGTGCCGCGGTATCGACCTTGACGCTATGAATCGCATCGCCGGTATTGCCCGCTTTGTCGGTGATGGAGGCCGTCACGGTGTAGGTGTTATCGCCCAGCGCGCTGATATCCGCCCGCGGGATGCCGACGCTCCAGTTCCCGCTCGCGTCCACTACGCCGGTGTAGCTTTTACCGCCTAGCGTAACGGTAACAATATCGCCAGCCTGCGCGCCGGTGCTGGTACCGGAGATCACCTGCGCCTGGCCGTGTTCGGTCTGGTTAATCACGTCGTCAGTAGCGACGGTGCCGATGGTCACTTCAGGCACGGTTTTATCAACCAGCACGTCGCGGCTGGCGCTGCCCGGGTTACCCGCGCGGTCTTCCACGCTTGCGGTGACGGTGACGTTACCATCAACCAGTTTACCGACGTCCGATGCAGGTACGGTCAGGCTCCAGTTTCCGTCTGCCTTTACCGTTGCCTGATAGCTTTCGCCGTTCAGCTGCACGGTCACGGTCTGGCCCGCCTCTGCGGTACTGGTTCCGCTGATAATCAGATCCTGCTTAGCCTCTGCGGCATTCAGCAGGTTATCCTGGCTGACAGGATCCACGGTCAGGGTCGGAGCAAGGCTGTCGACGCTGACGTTTTGCGCCGCTTCTGTGCTGTTGCCATTTTTGTTGGTCACGCTCACCTGAACGATGGTGTCACCCTCTTTCAGGTTCACCATATCCGCCGCCGGGACGGTGTACTTCCAGCTGCCGTCCGCCTGAACCGTGGCGGTGTAGGTGTGCCCGGCAAAGGTAATGCTGACGGTTTGCCCTGGCTCTACGTTTTGCGTCGTGCCGGAGAGTTCGAGGTTGGCGCTCTTTTCAGCAGCGTTCAGTACATTATCGCCGGTTATGGCGTTAATGCCGATCACCACTTCGCTGAGATCGACGGTAACCTGATGCTGGATAGCCACATCATTTCCCGCGCCGCTGCTGCCCTTCACCTCAATGGTGACGGCACCTTCTGCCCAGCGAGCGACATCTTCTCCCGGTACGGCGGCCTGCCAGCTGCCGTCCGCGCGAACGGTTGCCGCGTAGTCTTTACCATTAATCGTTACGGTTACCGCGCTGCCCGCGCTGAGGCCGGTGCTGGTGCCGTTGATGATCAGGTTCTGGTTATGCTCGATGGCGTTAATCACGTCATCGCCCGCGACGGTGCCCACGCGCAGCCCCGGCAGGTTCGCGTCGATAACAATATCGCGACTGCCGCTGCCGGTGTTGCCGTGTCCGTTGGTCACAGAAGCAGTAATGGTCAGCTCGCCGTTGCCCAGCGCGGTGAGGATCTCTTTGGAAACCAACAGGCTCCAGCTCAAATCGTCCTGGACGGTCGCCTGATACAGCTTGCCGCCGAGATTAATAGTGACAATGTCACCTTTTACCGCCCCGGTGACGAGGCCGCTGAGCGTCTGGCCGCTGGCGATTTCCGTGATATTGAGAATATTGTCGCTGGTGACGTTGTTGATAGTAACGGTTGGCAAGGCGCTATCGACCTGCACGCTGTGGCTGTCGCTATTGCTATTGCCGTGGGCGTCGGTTACCGCCGCGGTCACCGTGTAATTAGCCTCACCCAGCTTGCTGACGGCAGAAGCCGGAATCGTTGTGCTCCAGCTGCCGTCGGTTCCGGCCACGGCCTGGTAAGTAATCCCGTTCAGGGTGACGGTGATGAGGGTGCCAGCGGGCTGGTTGCTGGTCCCGGAAAGCACAAGGTCCTGCCCCTTTTCCGTCGCGTTAATAACGTCATCCACCGCAATGGCGGCAATCGAGATCGCCGGCAGCGCGGTATTCACGCTCAGGCCGCGATCGGCGCTGCCGCTGTTGCCAGCCGCATCGGTGACGCTGGCGGTGATGGTGTAGCTGCCGTCCGACAGGCCATTAATGACCGACGCCGGGATGCCGACATTCCAGTTACCCCCGGCATCAAGCGTTGTGGTGAAGGTGAACGACGTTCCCTGCCCGTTGGTCACCACGACGGTAACCACATCCCCCGCAGCAGCTCCGGTGCTGGTGCCGCTCACGGTGTGGGCCTGGTTATGCTCGCTGGCATTAATGATGTCATCGCCTGCCACGGTATCGATAGTCAGCTTCGGCTCGGTAATATCAACCAGCATGCCGCGATCGGCGTTTGCAGGGTTACCTGCTTTGTCAGCCACGGAGGCGCTGACGGTGATGATGCCGTCCTTGAGCGCGGCTAAATCATTGGCCGGAACGCTGACGCTCCAGCGGCCATCGGCGCCAACGGTCGCGGTATAGTTGACGTTATTCAGCGTCACCGTAACGTCCTGTCCCGGCTCTGCGCTGCTGCTGCCGCTGACAATCAGCGGCTGCTTCGCTTCTGCGGCGTTAAGCAGGTTATCCCCGCTCAGCGGATCGATAAGTAGCGTTGGCGCGCTGGCGTCCACGCTGTATTCCTGGGCGGCGTTTGCCGGGTTACCGTTCACGTTGCTGACGCTGACGGTCACCTGGGCATCACCGTCTTTCAGTTTTACCATGTCGGCGGCTGGTACGGTATAGCGCCAGCTCCCGTCGTCATTCACGACGGTGGTATAGCGATGCCCGGCGAAGGTAATGCTGACGGTCTGGCCCGGCTCAACGTTAGTGGTCAAGCCGGAGAGCACCAGATCGCTGCCTTTTTCTGCCGCGTTCAGCACGTTATCGGCCGTGACGCTATTCACGCTGATGGACACCGGCGCTAAATCGACATCCACGATACCGTCGATGCTGACCGGATTTTGGGCGCCATCCTCTGCTTTTGCGGTTACCGTCAGCACGCCGTCAGGCCAGCGGCTAACGTCGCTTCCCGGTACGGCGGCGCGCCAGGTGCCGTCGGCGTTTACCGTTGCCAGATAGTCTTTGCCGTTTAGCGTCACGGTCACCACGCTACCCGCGTTGAGGCCAATGCTGGTGCCGCTGACAATGAGATCCTGGCTATGCTCCGCGAGGTTGATCACGTCATCGCCCGCGATAGTATTAATACGCAGGCCCGGCAGCTGGGCTGCGATCGTGATGTCATGATCCGTGCTGCCGGTGTTACCGCGCCCGTTGGTGACGGAGGCGTGAACGGTAAGCTCACCATCGCCCAGCGCGGTGAGCATCTCTTTGCTCAGCGGCAAACTCCAGCTCAGGTCGCTCTGGACGGTAACCGTATAGCTTTTACCGCCAAGAATGACGGTAACTTCATCTCCTGCCGCCGCGTTGAACGCGCTGCCGCTGAGCACCTGTCCGGCGTTAACCTCCGCCAGGTTAATGATGTTGTCGCCCGCGACGGTATTAATAGTGATGACAGGCAGCGAGCTGTCGACCAGCACGCTGTGACTGGCAGAATTGCTGTTACCGCTGGCATCCGTGACCGATGCGTTAACGGTATAGTTAGCTTCACCCAATTTTGCGACGTCCGGCGCCGGGATCTTAACGCTCCAGGCACTGCCGTTAACGACGGCAGCATAGTCAACACCGTTCAGATTCACGGTGATTTGTGTCCCGTCCGGCTGGTTGCTGGTCCCGCTAATGGTAACTTCTGCGCTCTTTTCTGCCGCGTTAATCACGTCATCCTGCGCGATGACATTGATGGTGATTTGCGGCAGTCCGGTAGCAACATCAAACGCCAGCGAGCTGCCGCCGACGTTGCCTGCTTTATCCGTCACCGCGACCGTTGCGGTATATTTGCCGTCTGCCAGACCGCCTATCACCTCTGCAGGCAGGCCAATGCTCCAGTTTCCACCGGCGTCCAGCACCGTAGAATACTCGACGCCGTTAACGGTGACTTTAACGCTGTCGCCCGCGGCCGCGCCGGTGGCTTTACCGGACAAGATCTGCGCCTGGGAATGTTCGGTGCGGTTAACGATGTTATCGCCAGCGAAAACATTGATGGTGACCACCGGCACGGTGGTATCGACCAGCATGCCGTGGTTGATACTGGCCGGGTTGCCTGCTATGTCGCTGACGCTGGCGCTGATAGACCAGTTACCGTCGGTTAGATTAGCCAGGTCTGAAACCGGCACGGTGATGCTCCATGTGCCATCGGCCAGCACCTGGCCGGTGTAGCTTTGGTTATTGAGGTTCACGGTGACCGTTTGCCCCGGCTGTGCGGTGCTGGTACCGGTGATGACCAGGTCTTGTGCCGCTTCGGCATGATTAAGAATATTGTCAGCCGTGACGCTGTGGAGCGTGATTGACGGTGGCTGGGTATCGACCAGCACTTCCCTTGCGCCGCTGGCGCTATTACCGCTGGCATTGGTAACGCTCACGGATACTTCTGCTCGGCCATCAATCATGTCGCGCATATCCGCCGCTGGCACGGTATACGTCCAGTCACCGTTTTCGTTAACGGTTGTGGTGTAGGTGTGCCCGGCAAATTTAATGACTACAGTTTGCCCGGTTTCTACGCCCTGAGTTTTCCCGCCCAGGGTAAGATCTGCGGCCTTCTCAACCGCATTCAGCATGTCATCGCTGGTCACGCTGTTGATGGAGATAGCGACGGAGTTCAGGTCAACGTCCACCGGGCGGGAGGCCGCAACCGGGTTGCCCCATTCATCGGCAGAACTGGCGCTAATGTCCAGCTTACCGTTCGGCCAGCTGGCCAGATCGCTTGCCGGGATCCCTATTTGCCAGGTGCCGGTGGCGCTTACAGCCGCCGGGTAATCCACGCCTTTCACGCGTACGGTAATAATTGTCCCGGCGTTGAGGTGTGAGCTGGTGCCGCTCACCGTCAAATCCTGATGCTGCTCGATGGCGTTAATCACGTCATCCCCGGACACGGTATTGATGCGCAGCCCCGGGAGCTGAGCGTTGATATTAAAGCTGCTGTCGCCCCGGCCGGTATTGCCGTGACCGTTGGTCACGGACGCAACCACGGAGACATCGCCATCGCCCAGCGCCTGCAGGTCGCCCGCAGAAACAGTGATGCTCCAGGTCAAATCGCTTTGTACTTTGGTGGTGTAGTTTTTTCCACCTACGTTAAGGGTAACCGTGTCGCCTTCACGCGCGCCGGTGACTCGCCCGCTCAGCGTCTGGTCGTTAGCGATTTCGCTGTTGTTGATGCGGTTGTCGCCCGCGAAGGTCGACACCACTACCGTAGGCAGTGCCGTATCAACCAGCAGCGTCGCATTCGCCGTCCCCGTATTTCCCGTACTGTCCGTGCCGCTGACGCTCAGCGTGTAAGTGGTATCGCCCAGCTTGACGACATCCTCAACGGGTACCTGAACCTGCCAGACACCGCCCTGAACGTCCGCAGTATAATTGACGTTATTCAGCCTGACGGTGACGGTGCTGCCGTCCGGTAAATTGCTGGTGCCGCTCAGCGTTAACGGCTGAGTCGCCTCAATGGCGTTCAGCACGTTGTCCTGGCTTATCGGATGGAAGGCAACCGCTGGCGGCGTAGAGCTGACGGTGATGTCATGGTCTACTCGGCCACTGTTTCCCGCCGCATCGGTGATGGTTACGGTAACGGTATTTGTGCCTTCCGGCAGCGATGAAATAATTTCTTTGGGTACGCCCACGCTCCAGCTGCCGTCCTGCTGCACGCTGGTTTGGAAGGTTTCTCCTCCAATAGAAACGGTGACCTTGTCTCCAGGGGCTGCGCCACGGCTGGTGCCAGAAATGATCTGTGCCTGACCCTGTTCGCTGACGCTGAGAATATCATCCCCGGCCACGGTATTGACGCTGGCTTCCGGCGGCGTGGTGTCTACCAGCAGGGACGCGTTAGTGGTGGTGGTGTTGCCCGCTTTATCGCTGACGCTGAAGTTCAGCGTGTAGCTATTGTCCGCCATAGTCTGCACATCACCCGCCGGCACGGTCATGCTCCAGCTGCCGTCTGCGCTTACCGTTGCGGTATAGGTTTTGCCGTTCAGCTTAAGCGTGACCACCTGCCCGGCTTCAGCGTCAGTTTTACCGCCGATGATCACCGCCGCGCCGTGTTCAACCGCATTAATGATGTTGTCGTCGGCGATGGCATTTACCGTCAGCCCAGGCGCTTTCGTGTCCACCACCAGCGTTTCACTGGCAGTGACATTGTTGCCTGCGGCGTCTTTCCCGCTCACGGCTACCGTCCAGCTCCCGTCCGCCAGGTTTTTGGCGTCGGCTGCAGGCACGGTTATGCTCCAGCTGCCGTCGCTACCTACGGTTGTGCTGTAAGTTTTCCCGTTCAGGGTGAGGGTTAACGCCGTGCCGCTGGCCAGCGCCTGCGAACTGCCGCTGATGATAACGTCATTTGCCTGCTCCGCCGCGTTGATCATATTGTCGCCTGCCGTCGTCGCGACGGTCAGTGAAGCCTGAGCGGTAACAACATTGAGGGTAATATCCCCGGCAGAGGTGACTTTATTGCCGTCGATTTGCACCACGCTCCAGGTGTGCGTCCCGTCCGGCTGCTCGCTCAGCAGCACTTTCCAGTTGCCGTTGCTGTCGACCATGGTGCTGGCAATGGTGTTGCCGTTGCTGTCTTTGACCTGAATAGTGGCTCCCGGCTGTCCGGAGCCGCTGAAGGTTGGCGTTGCGTCATCGGTCACCGCGTTGCTGCTCAGCAGCCCTTTGCTGTCGCCTTTGTTGTCGGTAACCGTGAACGTTGGCCGGGCGCTTTCGACCTCTTTGGTATTGTCGATAACGGTGGTGTGTGACTTCCCGCCGCCGTGTGCCAGCAGCGCCCCGATACCCGCGCCCCCGGCCACGGCACCTGCAACCCAGCCCCACGGCACATCGCCGAGCGCAGAGCCGTCCATGAATGGTGCAATGGATTCAATGGGGACGGAGGTTGCCGTTAAAGCCGTGCCCTGGGTGCCAACCGCGGCGCCCGCTTCGTCGAAAGTGATATGCGTCAGTGCCTTGCCGTCATCAAACACCAGTTCTGAATGGTGCCCAGACCGCCCTTCTTCCTCCACAAAATAGCCATTGCAGCGAATAACGCTGCCGTCTTTCATGTATACCAGCAGATCGTTGCCCTGACGCAGATAGTGCGCCACATCTTTAGCGCTGCCGTGAATCTGAATGACAGAGGGGGATGAAAGCGACACAGAGAGATTCCCATCGCCTGTTACCAGGGTTTTCTCTGCGTCCTTGCGGGAAATAACTTCAAGAATCTTACTCATAGCACTTCTCCTTATATATGCCGGAACGAGGCATACGGTATTAATTTTTGGATGTGGAAACCCCTGAGAATTCCGGATCTCATTTCACATCAAATTATTTTTATGTGGCGGGGCTAAGCCACTACTTTCACACCATTTATTTCAAATCCGGTAATTTCGA
This sequence comes from Cedecea sp. VD22, assembly GCF_037150195.1. Classification (NCBI taxonomy): domain Bacteria; kingdom Pseudomonadati; phylum Pseudomonadota; class Gammaproteobacteria; order Enterobacterales; family Enterobacteriaceae; genus Cedecea; species Cedecea sp. VD22. The sequence goes on along the minus strand of NZ_JBBCPX010000002.1, from coordinate 90,169 downwards.
GGCGGCATTTTTCTCGACGCCTGTCAGGGGCAATAGATTATCAACGGCGGCAGCGTAATTTACTGCCGCCTGCCAGCCGTCGAAGTCCGCATTAATTTGTGCATAGGCCGCCTGGAACACATCCTGCTCCACGCTTAATAAGTCGTTGAGACTGCGTTTGCTTAATTTATATTCATTTTTATAAACTTCCCGCGCGCGTCGGGCATTTTCCAGCTGGAGTTTTCCCGCCGTTTCACGGCCTCTGGCCCCGTTCCAGTCAGCCATTGCCACGGACGCTTTTTGCAGCACGTCGAATTTCGCCTGCTCAACCTGAGAAGCCGCAATACGTCTGGCTCCCTGAGCCTGCTCGACCTGGGCGGAGACCGCCCCACCCTGATAGATAGGCGCGTCCACGCTCAGCTGAATCTGATCGTCCCAGTACGCGCTGTTGTTGGACTGGTAACGAGTGCGTCCGCCTTTCAGGCTCAACGTGGGCCAGTGGCCCGATTTCGCTTTCTCTACGGCATACCCTGAAGACTCACGCATGGCCTCCGCCGCCAGCACGCTCGGGATCAGCGAGTAATCAATGTTGTCGAGCGGTTCCTGTTCAAGCGCCAGGCGTACCGGCATGGCCTGATATTGCGCGGCGTTGATTCCGGTTAATACCGCCAGTCTCGCTTTCGCGCTTTGGAGCGCCGCCTGATATTGTTCAAGCGTTGAGCGCATACCGGCAATGCGAGTCTGGGTTTGCAGCACGTCCGAACTCGAGCTCAGCCCGGCATCCGCCCGCAGTTTTGCCATGGTGTTGACGTTTTGCAGCGCGGCAATACTCTCTGTCGTTGCCGCGATCAGCGCCTGGTTACGCTTCACATCGACATAGGCCTGCGCCGTTTTTTCTGCCACACCGGTCAACGTCGCCATAAGCTGGTAGCGATAGCTCTCACGCTGGCTCTCCTGCTGACTAATATTGCTGCTGGTTTTCCCAAAGTCATACACCAGCTGCGTCAGGCTAAGCCCGTAGGCAGCCGAGTTCTTGAGGGAACCGCTGGAGTCCGTGGTACGCGAATGCCCGGTGCTGCCGCTGAGGGAGATCTGCGGCATCCAGGCGCTTCGGGCTTGATCAATCTGCGCCTGACCAATCCCGAACTGAGCTGCCTGCTGAGAAACGGCAGGATCGCGGTCAAGAGCGAACAGAATACTTTCGTTCAGCGTGAGGGTTGCCGTTTGCGCGATGCCGGGTGCTGTGGCCCAGGCCGGCGCTGGTGCGGCATTCACCCGCATGCCGCTGCCGAAAAAAATAACGGCAAGCATCGCGACCGGCAGGGAATAAGACTGAAGCATAAACGGCAATATCCTTATCCATTAAATAATCAGGATGATGTTGCTCCTTCCTGCATTGGGAATAAACAGGCACGGATGAGTAGCTGATGTATTTAAACGACTGTAATGGTTGAATTAAAACGCCCACATTATGGCGCCCCGTTTATTTCTGGAGCGAGACGTTGTGACTATAAAGAGGTAGAAAGCTGTCGACCGCTTTCATGTCTTCTTAATAAATGAAGGTCATGATTTCACGCTGCCTCTTTATATAAAGGCGTTACGCAATATGACTTATTTAGTCCTGCGGAGCAAATCACTTAGATCCTTTTTCCGAATCATCCTTAAGAAAAATCCTACCAAATAAAAATTAACCTCACCAATGATTTATTGTTAATAGTATGTTACTCAAAAGGAGGTGCTCTGAAAAAACAGATCGATTGATCTCGTGAATAGAGACATCGTGATAAATAGCTAATAGTTATAATTCATAAGCTTATGGCATAAGCATTGATTTACATCAATTTTACATTCCAGCGAAGTTCTTCAATAAATCCGTGCTGCTCATTTTTGGTTGTTTTTCCATAAATGTTACATTGTCGCAAGTTCTACGCAAAATAAGGGCGTTGGGCAGATGTTAACCCTGGGCGATCGTCACGGAAAAAAATCATTTCATGACTAAAATAACGTCTTCTTGACAAAAAAATGCAAAAAAAAGACCGGGGGGAAACCCGGTCTGAAGGTAGCAACATTTCTTATCAAGATTAATGGTCAAGATCGGACAACGATCTTCCCTCGCGGGAGGGGACCTGCAGATTACCAGCGGCAACTTATTCCGGGACGTGATAAGTACCGAAATGTGCCAACGTTCAGTAACGCACGCATACGGTTTTGGTTTCGGTATAGGCGTCAAGCCAGTCCGGGCCAAAATCACGCCCGTAGCCCGACTGCTTCATGCCGCCAAACGGCATATTCGCGTCGATTAGCGTATGGCTGTTCACCCAGACAGTGCCCGCCTGTATACGGCCAGTGTACTGCATTGCCGCCTGCAGGTTGTTGGTCCACAGACTTGCCGTCAGGCCGTAGTCGCTGTCGTTGGCCTGTCGCAAGGCTTCTTCCGCATCCGCCACGCGCACGAGGTTAACCACCGGGCCAAAGACCTCTTCTCTGGCAAGGCGCAGAGAGGCGGCAGGGTTCACTACCAGCGTTGGGGCAATATAGTAGCCGCTGCCCTGCGGGCCTGAATTCCCGGAGATTAGCTCCGCGCGCTGCTCTTGCGCCTGCGCCAGATATCCGGCCACTTTTTCCTGTTGCACTTTCGATACCAGCGGGTTGATGTGGGCCGCTGGGTTCATGCCCGCCCCCACCTGCAGCGATTTCACCGCTTGCTCAAAGCCGCTCACCAGCGTGTCGAACAGCGGGGCTTCGATATAGATCCGCGAACTGGCGGCGCACACCTGCCCCTGGTTAAGGAAGCTGCCCGCCATTAAGCCTGCAATCACCATCGCCGGGTCGGCATCTTTCAATACGATTGCCGGGTTTTTCCCCCCCAGCTCCAGCGTGACGCGCGTTAGCCTGTTCGCTGCTGATTTGGCAATGCCTTTGCCCGTCGCCGTCGAGCCGGTGAAGCTGACTTTGGCAATCAGTGGATGTTCGGTCAGGGCTTTACCGCAGCCGGAGCCGCTGCCGGTGACGACGTTAAATACGCCGTCCGGCACGCCTGCTTCTGTAGCCAGTTCGGCCATACGCAGCAGCGTTAGCGGCGTAGTTTCTGATGGTTTAACGACAATCGAGCAGCCTGCCGCCAGCGCCGGCATCACTTTCCACATGCCAATAAGCAGCGGGAAGTTCCACGGCACGATCCCGGCCACGACCCCCACGGGTTCTTTGCGCGTCCAGGCCTGATAGCGCGCCCCTTCCGGCATCGGGATAGAAACATCCAGCGTCTGGCCGCTGATTTTCGTTGTCAGGCCTGCGGTATAGCGCATCCAGTTCAGCGTGCAGCCCACTTCAAATGCGCGAGAGATGTTAATGGACTTGCCCTGCTCCAGCGTTTCAAGCTGCGCCAGTTCTTCCGTGTTTTGCTCAAGCAGGTCGGCAAACCGCAGCAGGATCCGCTCCCGCCCGGCAGGCAGCATGTTGGCCCATACGCCGCTGCTGAAGGCACGCCAGGCAGACGTTACCGCGCGGTCGACATCCGAGGCGCTGGCGTCGGCACTGCTGGAAATTTGCAGCCCGTCCGCCGGGTTAAAGACCGGCAGGCGCCCTTCGCTGTCTGACGCCTGCCAGCGGCCGTCAATGTACAGCCCATGTGAACGCTGAAGAAACTGGCGCACACAGCCCAGCACGCTTACCGTTTCTGGCTCGGTCATAGCATCTCCTTATCAAGGTCATTATCGTGTAGCCCACCTTCATTCTAGGCGCTATGTTGAGGTTAGGGTTTTCTCCGGCTGACATTCGCTTTGCTGGCTGTGACACGCTACACAAATGTTGATGATGATTCTTTTTTTGAATCACGTTTACCTATAGTTATTGGCTTCTGGCGGCAATCAGTGAGGATATATGGCAGAAAAACAGTGCAACGAGCGATTCGAAAAATGGCTTGACCAGGTGAATCGCGCATGTGGTCGTTTTTCAGGTGCGGCGCTGGAGAGCGGGTTTCACGGCAGCCTGAGCGAACACCTTACCCATGCCATTAAACTTAGCGTGGTGGAAATTAACCAGGCACGCCTGCTGCGTACAAAGCAGGAAGTGACCCAAAGCAACGACGCCTGGTTTTATACCGTTTTTCAGCTGGAGGGCGAAGCCGTCATGGAGCAAGGCGATCGCCAGGCCGTGCTTACTCAGGGTGATATTACGCTGATTGATGCTGGCCGCCCCAGCTGTTTTACCTATACCGACGGGGCGAAGCAGGTTTCGCTTTTACTGCCGCGCCATCTGCTGGAACAGCACCTTCGCCAGGGCGAAGTCCCCTGCGCACAAAGACTCTCCGCAGAGATGCCTGTTGTGCGCCTGAGTCACAGCTTGCTGCGTGAAAGTATGGGCAGCGAGGGGCTCAGTGGCGGAGAAAGTGAAGCCACGCTCGAAGCGATTGCCTGCCTGCTCGCGCCGGCGCTGATTCAGCACAGCCTGCCGGGCTCAAAGCGCGACCGCCACCTGCAGAAAGTCATGTCGCTGATTGATGACCATATTCAGTCCGAAACGCTGCGCCCGGAGTGGATCGCCGCCGAGTCGGGGATGTCGGTACGCAGCCTTTACCGACTGTTTGCCGATAAAGGCCTGGTTGTGGCGCAATACATTAAGAATCGCCGACTGGATCTCTGCGCCCAGGCGCTGCGCACGGCCAGCCACAGTGAAAAACTGGCGGGGATTGGCTACAGCTGGGGATTTGCCGATCACAGCCATTTTTCAACGGCGTTTAAGGGCAGGTTTGGCGTGTCGCCGGGGGAGTATCGCAAGCGTTTTCAATCAGCCTGAAAGGCAACCCTCACCCCGGCTCTCTCCCAAAGGGAGAGAGGGAAGACAAATGAGGGGGAATAGACATAAAGCTACTTCTTCATCCACTGCCCGTTCAGCCCGCGGACGTATTCTCCGGCAGGAGCCCTGTCCACCAGCTTCTGACCAGCCAGGCGAGCAACCTCATTGAGCGAGACATTGTTGGTGTCCGCCAGCTGCTGATAGTGCTGGGCGCGACCTTCATTGATGCTTTGTACCAGTGCCAGCGTCTCCGGATCCTGCTTGATGGGCGCAATATAGCCGCTTAGCGTTTCGCCCACCCGCCCCTGCTCACGCGCTTCGTTTAGGGTCAGCGCCATCACGGATGTGCTGAACAACAGGCCAGCCAGCAGCACGCTTTTAATCATAGAGTTCATCGCCGTTCCCCTTCTCAGAACAGATCGCTACGGTTTTTAAGCAGGCTTTCAACGTCTTTATCCACTTTGATGTGGATTTCGTGTTCGATTTTGACGTTCATATTGATGGTGATCGGCTCTTTAGGGGCGGCCACTTCAATGCGCGGCGTGCAGCCTGTCAGCATCAGCGCCGCCGATGCCAGCAGCACAGGGGTAAAATAGTTCATTTGGGTTCCTCACAGGCTTCACCGGACTGGGTGCAGCGAGCCGTTGGCAGCGCGGCGTTCTCTTCCAGCCAGGTTTGTAAATTATCGCCAAAGCGCAAACTGCGCCACAGGGTAAACAGGTTTTCCTGATGGGTATAGTTGAGATTGACGGTGTTAGTTTTTCCCTCCACGTGGCTGATGCCGGTCACGCTGGAACGCATCCTGACCACGCCGAGGTTGTCGAGGTCGATTTGTGTCCATGATCGCGAGATCTCCATGTAGCGCAGCCAGTTGATTGCCGCGCCAGCCGCCATGTTGTTGTCCACGATGGCATCCGCCATGTCTTTGTCCATGCGGAAGGTCATTGGGCCAGGGTTGGTCAGCCAGCCGTCTTTGATAATCCACTGCGGGTGATTGAGCCACAGCGGCAGCGCGCCGTTGAAGCGCCCGGACATACTGAACTGTTTAGGGTTGATGGCGGTGACGAGCTGGCTGGAGGAGAGCCCTTGCAGCCGTAAAAGCGCCGCGTCCCGCTGGGGCATGCGCAATTGCTGCATTGAGATCTTGCCGCCCAGCACATCCGCATTGACGTTGGTCAGCAGCAGCGGCTGCTGTTCGCTCCATGGATACCAGCCTTCCAGATCGGCGGTGATGTTTTGTGTCGCTATCTGGTTGCGAATTTCAGCAATGCGCAGCGTGACCGGCCTATGCCTGCCAAAGTGCCAGGTTGAATCGCTAAAGCGGAACGGCAGTACAAAATCGACGCCGTTAATCTGGTTATCCGGCATCCACACGCTGCCGCTTTTGACCACGCCGTGGCCCCCGGCTTCAAAGCCCTGCCCGGCCGCCGCGGAGAAGGCCACCTGGGCGTAGAGATCGCCCCCTTTCAAATCCATTTTCCAGTCGGCGGGCAGCAGCGGCTGGAACACGGTGAGCGTCTGTTTTGGCCACCACGCGTTGCCTCTCAGACGCTCCCCGTCCCAGCGTCCGACCACACGCACCGGGCCAATTTTCCCGGCGTGTAAATTGCCTTTGAACAGGAAAGCAGTCGGGTTTTGCCCGTCCACGCTGAATTTAAGCGTCGATGGCGGCAAGGTGCTGCCGCCGCTAAAGGTGGTCGCCCCCGCGTCCAGAGAGAAATCGCCGGTGAAGATCTCTTTTTCTTCGTTCCGTTCCCAGCGCAGCGGGTTGTCCAGGCTAAGACGAGGCTTCGACATCAGCATTGAGCCGTACTGCAGCTTGTCGAAACCGGTGGACAGCGAACTCAGTTCAATGGCGCTGTCACGCCATTCGCCCACGCCGCGAACGTCCCATTTTGCCTGCATCGGCGTAAAGCTGCCTTTGCCCCAATAGCGCCATTGCCACAGCCCGGCGTCCGGCAGGAAGTCATTGGCTTTCCCGTCCAGATGCAGTTCCACGGCGCCCATTTCATTGTCGTGGGCGCGTAAGATAGCCTGTAGCCTGCCGTCGATGCCTTTACTGGAGACTCGCACGCCCGCCAGCGGCCAGCGCACATCGTCAATATTCAGCGTTTCAATCAGGCGGCCACGGGAACGCAGCAAGGCGCCCGGATGGAACAGCAGCGACGGGTCGGTCAATGCGCCCGTCAGTTCACCGGGCAACGCGGCATAGAAAATCAGCTGGTCCTGCTTCGCCTCTCCGGTGAGCTGCAGCGGCAAAGCGCTGTCGGTCAGGCTGAGTTTTCCTGGGCCGAAGTTAAGCACGGCGTTGCCCTTCCCGGCGTCGCCCTGAGTCAGCACATTCAACCGCCCGGTGAAAATGGCGTTATCCAGCCCGGCCTGCCAGTTATCCACCTTCAGCGACACTCCGCCGCCCAGCGGGAAACCTTCATAAGGCCAGCGCCACTGCCCGGCGTTAATCTCAAGGGCGTTTTCGCTCAGGCGCCAGGGAATGCTCAGCAGCGGGGCCTCGTCGCCTGATAATTTTTTCACCGTCAGGTTGCCGGCGTTAGTGTGCCAGTTCAGGGCCACGTGCAGCCTGTCCGGCTCCTGCGGAATTTGCACCTGCGTGGCCACTTGCCCATCCGTCGGCAGGCCATCCGGCACCAGCGGGAGCGTTAGGTCACCCACCAGCTCAAGCGGCGGAAGCCCTTCGAATGCCCCGACTTTTAGATCGCTAATTTTCAGGTTTTGCCCTTTAAGCGTGGCGGAAAGCGTGAGCAATTTCCCCTGATAATCCAGCTGTTGCTGCTGCGGGGTCAAAGAGAGATGCAGCGCCCCCGCATACTGCAGCCACGGCGTGACGTTAAGCTGGTCGATAGTCAGCCAGGTGTTCGGCAGCATTTTCTGCCATTCTTCAAGGGTGCGCGGTGCGGCGGGAGCCGCATCATCGGCGGGGATCTTGCTGATGCAGTCTGGATTGAGATTCAGTTCCGCGAGGTGAAGCCGCCAGCGGCTCGGATGGCTGAGGCTTGCATCTTTGAGGCTGGCAAGCTCGCACTCCCCGGCCAGATAACGAAGATCGGGGATTATAATCGCCCCGTTGTGCAGGCGCGGGCTGGCCTCCAGCGCAATGCGGGTGCCCTGTGGTAGCCAGATCCCGGCGAGCGTCGGCAGCCAGTACGCCACCGTGAGCAGCAGCGACAGCGGCAGCAGAATCAATGCAAGTATCAGCGCAAGCGCGGCTTTATATTTACCCTTCATGGGTGGTTAATATCCTGATTCAGCGACAATTTAAGCCGAAATATGTCATTATTCTGGCACGATTCAGGCCGGGCGTGAAGGCGGCGGCAATAGTAAGCATAGTCTGCCCGGGAAGTGAAATAGTCACCTGCCGTTAAAATTTCAGTTTATAAATTGTATGATTATTTTAAGCATGATAGTTTTGGAACCAACCCTTTCTGGAGATAAGTCTTATGAAACTTGCGGTTTATAGCACAAAACAGTACGACAAAAAGTATCTGGAGCAGGTTAACCAGGAATATGGCTTTGATCTTGAATTTTTTGACTTCCTGTTGAGCGAAAAAACCGCCAAAACGGCCAACGGCTGCGACGGCGTGTGTATTTTCGTTAATGATGATGGTAGTCGCCCGGTGCTGGAAGAGCTAAAAAAACACGGCGTTAAGTTTATCGCGCTGCGCTGTGCCGGCTTTAACAACGTCGATTTAGACGCGGCGAAAGAGCTTGGTATGCCCGTGGTTCGCGTCCCTGCCTACTCGCCGGAAGCCGTGGCTGAACACGCTATCGGGATGATGATGTGCCTTAATCGTCGCATTCATCGCGCCTACCAGCGCACACGTGACGCCAACTTTTCGCTCGAAGGCTTAACCGGTTTTACCATGCACGGCAAAACGGCAGGCGTGATCGGCACCGGGAAAATCGGCGTTGCCGCGCTGCGGATCCTGAAAGGGTTTGGCCTGCGCCTGCTGGCGTTTGACCCGTATCCGAGCGCAGCGGCGCTGGATTTAGGCGTAGAATATGTCGATCTCGAAACGCTGTTTGCGCAGTCCGACATTATTTCCCTGCACTGCCCGTTGACGCCGGAAAACTATCACCTGCTCAACCACTCCGCCTTTGATCAAATGAAAGACGGCGTGATGGTGATAAACACCAGCCGCGGCGGGCTGATTGATTCCCAGGCCGCCATCGACGCGCTCAAGCACCAGAAAATCGGCGCGCTGGGCATGGATGTGTACGAGAACGAACGCGATCTGTTCTTTGAAGATAAGTCTAACGACGTGATTCAGGACGACGTGTTCCGCCGCCTTTCCGCCTGCCACAACGTGTTGTTTACCGGCCACCAGGCATTTTTGACGGCGGAGGCGCTGACCAGCATTTCCGAAACGACGCTTGAAAACCTGCGTCAGCTGGAAAAAGGCGAGCCTTGCCCGAACCAGTTGAATTGATTTTCCGCCCGCCTCTCGCAGGAGGCGGTTAATTTTAAGAGTATCCTTACTGATTCATGCGCCACATCCTGCGAAAGTGGCGCGCTTTCATTGATGACTGATAAAACTTAGGGAGAAGAAATGAAAAAGTTCGCTTCACTGATGCTGGCAAGCGTAGTGCTGGCAGGTTGCGCCCAGCCGTCAGATTCCGATAAAGGTGCCGTGACCGCACAAGATTTGCAGCACCATCGCTTTGTGCTGGAGAGCGTAGACGGTAAGCCTCTGGACGTGAAAAACAGCAAACGCGCGCCTGAGCTTAGCTTTGGTGAAAACATGCAGATTTATGGTCAGATGTGTAACCGCTTTATGGGCCAGGCAACCCTGGAACACAACACGCTGAAGGCGAAAGGCGTGGGCATGACGATGATGCTTTGCAGCGACCCGCTGTTGAACGACCTGGATCACCGTATCAATGACATGCTGACCAGCGGGGCCAAAGTTTCTCTGGCTAACCAGCAGTTGGTGCTGAAGAGCGGCCAGCATACGCTGACGTACAAACTGGCCGATCTCGTTAATTAATCAGTAGCTTCCACAGGTGCCAGCGGCAAGCGAGTTTTCGTTACAGCGCTTGCCGTTCGGCATGGCACACATGCCAATCGCGCTGCCGTCCAGCTGACGCGCAACGCTCATCGTACCGCCAATCATCGCACAGTTCGCTTCGCCCTGGCTGGACATTGCCGCCCTGAGGCCAGGAGGAACGTGGGCCGCAGTGGCCTGTTGAGGGGGTTCATTACTGCATGCCGATAATAACAGTGCGGCACAACCGGCTAAAAACGCAGCGCGCATGGCTTCTCTCTCCCGTCTGAATATGCAAAACCTTTGCATAATGGCGCATGGTTCCCGCTGCGTCGAGAGCATAAGGCAATAAAATGTGTTGATTTTTGTGGCACAGATCACCTTTCAAGCCAAAACATCAGAGTTTTCTGAGCATCCTTCATTCCTTTTATGATTCAGCGCAGTACGTCCCCAGGTTATTTCACTGTTAATCGTGGATCAATTTGTGCACTCGGCAGGCCCATAACTTCTAATGGCCAGGGTGGACACACTATAATTGAGGAATTACAACGGGGCTCCAGGCTTTCAGGCGAGTCCCTTTATTTTGCGCAATGTAAGGGTGTCTTATGATCACTATCGACGGCAACGGCGCAGTCGCCTCCGTGGCGTTTCGTGCCAGCGAAGTAATTGCCATCTACCCGATTACTCCCAGCTCGACAATGGCGGAACAGGCGGATGCCTGGTCGGGTGACGGCAGGAAGAACGTATGGGGCGATGTCCCTCGCGTAGTCGAGATGCAGTCTGAAGCCGGCGCAATTGGCGCGGTGCACGGGGCGCTGCAAACCGGGGCGCTTTCCACTTCGTTTACGTCATCGCAAGGCTTACTGCTGATGATCCCGACGCTGTACAAGCTTGCGGGCCAGCTGACGCCATTTGTTCTCCACGTTGCCGCGCGCACCGTGGCCACCCACGCGCTTTCCATTTTTGGCGATCATTCTGACGTGATGGCCGTGCGCCAGACCGGCTGCGCCATGCTGTGCGCCAGCAGCGTCCAGGAAGCACAGGACTTCGCACTGATTTCCCATATTGCGGCCCTGAAAAGCCGCGTGCCGTTTATTCACTTCTTCGACGGCTTCCGCACCTCGCACGAAATCAACAAAATTGTGCCGCTGGCGGACGATACCCTTCGCGGCCTGCTGCCGCAAAAAGAGATCGATGAACATCGCGCCCGCGCCCTGAACCCGGAGCATCCGGTGATTCGCGGGACGTCGGCCAACCCGGATACGTACTTCCAGTCCCGCGAAGCGACCAACCCGTGGTACAACGCGGTTTACGCGCACGTTGAACAGGCGATGAACGACTTTGCCGCCACCACCGGCCGTAGCTATCGTCCGTTTGAGTATTACGGCCACCCGGAAGCGGAGCGCGTGATTATCGTGATGGGCTCCGCCGTCGGCACCTGTGAAGAAGTTGTCGATGAATTGCTGACCAGGGGCGAAAAAGTCGGCGTGCTGAAAGTGCGCCTGTACCGCCCCTTCTCCGCCGAACATTTGCTGGAAGTTCTGCCGCAAACCGCGCGTCAGGTGGCGGTGCTTGACCGTACTAAAGAGCCGGGGGCCCTTGCTGAGCCGCTGTATCTCGACGTGATGACCGCGCTTGCCGAGGCGGTAAGCCGTGGCGAGCGCGAAACGCTGCCTCGCGTGATTGGGGGCCGCTACGGGCTGTCATCCAAAGAGTTCGGTCCGGAATGCGTCCTGGCTATTTTCAATGAACTTCGCGAAGCCAAACCGCGCCCGCGCTTTACCGTGGGCATTTACGACGATGTGACCAACCTGTCGCTGCCGTTGCCGGAAAATACCCTGCCGAACCGCGCTAAACTCGAAGCGCTGTTTTATGGCCTGGGCAGCGACGGCAGCGTGTCTGCCACCAAAAACAATATCAAAATTATCGGTAACTCCACGCCATGGTTTACCCAGGGTTATTTCGTTTATGACTCCAAAAAGGCCGGAGGGCTGACGGTTTCTCACCTGCGCGTGAGCGAGCAGCCGATCAACTCCACCTACCTGATTGAGAAAGCCGATTTCGTTGGCTGCCACCAGCTGCAGTTTATCGACAAGTACCAGATGGCCGAGCGCCTGAAGCCCGGCGGTATTTTCCTGCTGAACACGCCTTACGCCGCCGACGAGGTGTGGAGTCGCCTGCCGCAGGAAGTTCAGGCGGTGCTCAATCAGAAGCAGGCTCGCCTGTACGTCATTAACGCGGCGAAGATCGCCCGCGAGTGTCATCTTGGTGCCCGTATCAACACCGTAATGCAGATGGCATTCTTCCACCTGACGCAGATCCTGCCTGGCGACACCGCGCTGGCAGAGCTGCAGGGCGCGATTGCCAAAAGCTACAGCAGTAAAGGGACGGAAATCGTCGAGCGTAACTGGCAGGCGCTGGCGCTGGCTCGTGACTCCCTCGCCGAAGTGCCTCTGCAGGACGTTAACCCGGCAAGCGCGATGCGTCCGCCGGTCGTCTCCGACGCCGCACCTGATTTTGTGAAAACCGTTACCGCCGCGATGCTCGCCGGTCTCGGCGATGCCCTGCCGGTTTCCGCCCTGCCGCCGGACGGGACCTGGCCGATGGGCACGACCCGCTGGGAAAAACGCAACATCGCCGAAGAGATTCCTATCTGGAAGCCGGATATTTGTACCCAGTGCAACCACTGCGTCGCCGCCTGCCCGCATTCGGCTATTCGTGCCAAAGTGGTTCAGCCTGAGGCAATGGAAGGCGCCCCGGAAGCCCTGCAGTCGCTGGACGTGAAGTCCCGGGATATGCGCGGCCAGAAATACGTGCTGCAGGTAGCGCCGGAAGATTGCACCGGCTGTAACCTTTGCGTAGAAGTTTGCCCGGCCAAAGATCGCCAGAACCCGGAAATCAAGGCGATTAATATGCTGTCTCGCCTTGAACACGTTGAAGAAGAGAAAGAGAACTATGACTTCTTCCTCGCGCTGCCGGAAATCGATCGCACCAGCCTGGAGCGTATCGATATCCGTACCTCGCAGCTGCTAACGCCGCTGTTTGAATACTCCGGGGCCTGCTCAGGCTGCGGCGAAACGCCGTACATTAAAATTCTGACCCAGCTGTTCGGCGACCGTATGCTGATCGCTAACGCCACCGGCTGTTCGTCTATTTACGGCGGCAACCTGCCATCCACGCCGTACACCACCGACGCAAACGGCCGCGGGCCAGCCTGGGCTAACTCGCTGTTTGAGGATAACGCCGAATTTGGGCTGGGCTTCCGCCTGACGGTGGACCAGCACCGCGCCCGCGTCATGCGTTTACTGGGCCAGTTTGCCGATAAACTTCCGGCCGAGCTTAATGAGCAGCTTCACGCGGAAGCGACACCGGAAGTCCGCCGTGAACAGGTCGCCGAGCTGCGTAAACATCTGGCGAACATTGACGATGCTGATGCCCGTCAGCTGGTCACCGATGCCGACGCGCTGGTGGAGAAATCTATCTGGCTGATTGGCGGTGACGGCTGGGCCTATGACATCGGTTTCGGTGGCCTCGACCACGTGCTGAGCCTGACCGAAAACGTCAACATTCTGGTGCTGGATACGCAGTGTTACTCCAACACCGGCGGCCAGGCGTCTAAAGCCACGCCGCTGGGCGCCGTCACCAAGTTTGGCGAGCACGGCAAGCGTAAAGCACGTAAAGATCTGGGCGTCAGCATGATGATGTACGGCCATGTGTACGTCGCGCAGATTTCGCTGGGGGCACAGCTGAACCAGACGATGAAGGCCATTCAGGAGGCGGAGGCTTATCCTGGTCCATCGCTGATCATCGCCTACAGCCCTTGCGAAGAGCACGGCTACGATCTGGCGCTGAGCCACGATCAGATGCGCCAGCTGACCGCCACCGGCTTCTGGCCGCTTTATCGCTTCGACCCGCGTAGGGCTGATGAAGGCAAGGTGCCGCTGGCGCTGGATTCCCGTCCACCGTCCGATGCGCTGGCCGACACGTTAATGAAGGAGCAGCGTTTCCGCCGCCTGAACGCCCAGCAGCCGGAAGTCGCCGAGCAGCTGTGGAAAGATGCCGCCGCCGATTTGCAGAAGCGATACGACTTCCTGGCGCAGCTGGCGGGTAAAGCGGAGAAGGTTAGCGAGTAATCGGGGGAATGCCCCTCACCCCGGCCCTCTCCCTGGAAGGGAGAGGGGGAATCGTAGATTGGCGTTCTTTTTAATCCCGTCACTCTGGAAGAGAGAACGGGAAAACATAGATTGCCGTTCTTTTATCCCCTCTCCCCCATGGGGAGAGGGTTAGGGTAAGGGGAAAACACGCCCCCCCTTCAGATACCTTCGCCCCTGTGGGGAGAAGGTCAGGCGGAGGAGAAAACGCGTTTACTTCAGCAGGCGAACTTTCACTGATTTACCTTTGATTTTGCCCTGCTGCAGCTGTTTCCACGCGTGACGCGCCACGGACTGGCGCACCGCAACGTAAACATGGATTGGGTGGACGTCGATTTTGCCGATGTCCGCACCTTCCAGCCCCATATCGCCGGTTAACGCCCCCAAAATATCGCCCGGACGCATTTTGGCTTTCTTGCCGCCGTCAATGCACAGCGTCGCCATTTCCGCTTCCAGCGGCTTCACGGAAACGCCGGACGGCACCTGCTGCCATTTCAGCGAAAGATTCAGCATTTCAGCCAGCACGCTCGCGCGCTGCGCTTCTTCCGGGGCGCAGAAGCTGATAGCCAGCCCGCTTTGCCCGGCTCGCGCGGTACGGCCAATGCGGTGAACGTGCACTTCCGGATCCCACGACAGCTCGTAGTTAATGACCATTTCCAGCGCTTTGATATCCAGCCCACGCGCCGCAACGTCTGTTGCCACCAGCACGCGGCTGCTGCCGTTGGCAAAACGCACCAGCGTCTGGTCGCGGTCGCGCTGTTCCATGTCGCCGTGCAGCGCTAACGCACTTTGATGTCGCTCGTTCAGCGCATCGCACACGGCCTGGCAATCTTTTTTGGTGTTGCAGAACACCACGCAGGACGCCGGCTGATGCTTGCTGAGCAGCGCCAGCAGCAGGCCGATTTTGCCCCCGCGGGAGATTTCATAGAACTGCTGTTCAACGGACGGCAGCTCATCAACGGTATCAATTTCGATAGTCTGCGGGTCGCGCTGAATTCGCCCGCTGATAGCGGCAATGGCGGCAGGCCAGGTGGCGGAGAAAAGCAGCGTCTGGCGTTTGGCCGGCGCATGGGCAATAACTTCATCGATGGCGTCGGCGAAGCCCATGTCCAGCATACGGTCGGCTTCGTCCAGCACCAGCGTTTGCAGAGCCTCCAGCTTCACCGTTTCTTTTTTCAGGTGATCTAACAGGCGGCCCGGCGTGGCCACGATAATGTGCGGCGCATGCTGTAACGAGTCTCGCTGTACGCCAAACGGCTGGCCACCACACAGGGTTAAAATTTTAATATTTGGCATGTAGCGCGCCAGGCGACGCAGCTCTTTAGCGACCTGGTCGGCCAGTTCGCGGGTTGGGCACAGCACCAGCGACTGGGTTAAAAACTGGCTGGCATCAATGTGCTGCAGCAGGCCAAGGCCAAAAGCTGCGGTTTTGCCGCTGCCGGTTTTGGCCTGAGCACGGACGTCTTTTCCGGCCAGAATGGCGGGCAAGGCCGCTTCCTGAACGGGCGTCATTTCGTGATACCCCAGTTCGCTAAGGTTGGCGAGTTGTGCTTCAGGTAAAGCGTTCAGTACGGAAAAAGCGGTCACAATGGTCATCTCTTAATAATAACGGGCAGGCGCGTATGCTAGCAGATTCGCGTAGTTCAGGCGTGAGTTTATCAATTTTGCTGCGTTAGCGAGTGAAACAGTAAAAACGGTGCCTTTCGCTAAGGCACCGTTTTCCATTGGGAATAATAGCGCTATTCGCTAATCGGCAAATAGCCCTGCCATTCTGGCCTGAAGCGTTCGCCCTGCTCCGCTTTTTCCAGATGGATAAAATAATCCCCCACGCTTTCTAACAGCAGGCAGTCATCGACATCTTTCAGGTTGTCTTTGTGCTGCTGGTAGCTTTCGACCAGCAGGTTCGCAATCGCCTTCTCCTTTGCCTGGGCCGGATTTTCAGCCACGAAGAAATCAAAGTCATGCAGCTCCGCCAGCGTTTTCGGGCTGTAGCCGCCGACGTTCACAAAAAAGAGCTTTGGCGTTTGTTCAACGGGTTTATCGGAAAGACTAATGCGGTAGCCGTCGGCCCAACGCAGCTTGCCGTACCCGTCGATATGGATTTTATCTTTGTCACCAAACCAGGCCGCCCGCAGCGCGGGCCACGCGTCCTCTGGCTTCTCTGCAGCCACAAACTGGACGTCATGCACTTCGATATTGGATTTTCCGGCATTGCCGCCCACATAAAAGACGTAAAGTTCCATTTGTTCTCCTTATTAATCGCTATATAAAATAATATATAACGATTGATATTTGAATGACTTTCATGTGGTGGGAAGATTGATCGCAAGCAGGAAGACGGATAAAAAAACGATTACTATGCTTGAGCTTTTCGCCCTAAGCTAAATCAGCAGCCAAAGCAGAAGCTTAAACAGACAAGGAGCCAGAATGTTCGAAGATAATGACTATAAGCTGTATGTCATCGTGAACCGCACTGCCGACGTCAGCGTGCAAATGAATGCCGTGGGCCACCTCTGCGGCGGTATTATGCTTAAAGTCGAGGAGCCTGTATTTCATGACTATCCCAACCAGGATAGCGGCTTAAGCGCCTGGATGAACCATTATCCGGTGGTTGTACTTCAGTCTAAAAACAGCAGCCAGTTGGGGACGACGCTGGAGAAATGCAGGGAAGAAGGCGTGCTGTATAACTTCTTTACCACCACCATGCTGTCGCACTCTTCTGAGCAGCAGATCAAAGATACGCGCGACACGCCTTTCGCTGAGCTCGATTTTGTTGGCATCGCGCTGTACGGCGAAACGGAAAAACTCAAACCGCTGACCAAAAAGTTTTCCGTCTTTAAAGGTTAAACATTCCGGGTAATGATGCCTCGCGCAGTTACCCACCCCTTACCCTTCGTCTCCGGCGTAAAAATTGATGATGTCATCTTCAAACCAGCAGCCCACTTTGTAATACATCGCACAGCCAATCAGAAAACTGGCAATGAGTATTAATGCTGTCAACAATCCTTTCACTTCGAAACGCTCTCCCATGATGCTTGCTGTGATATTGACAGGCCGGTTGAAAAAAAGTTCAGCGGCGAAACTATTCTGGCCATAGCACGATCATCACAGACGCTTCGGTCTTTGCGATGGCAATTCTGTCACAACGTTCTGGTTAAACTAGGGTTGCTAATTTTCTGAGCAAACCAGGTGCCATTGTGTCCGATAACCACCTTCATTTCAAAAACGTCAGCGGTTTCTTTTTTCGCGCCGTTCCGGCGGAGTTCCTCAGTAGCGTGCTGTCGCGCACCCGGCCCGATTCCCCAGGGCGTTACCATCGGCCAGGGCAAACAATTCTTTATATGAGCCCGGTACCTGAGTGGGCAAGGCTGGCGGTTGCCGCCCATATGCAAAAAGACGGCAAGCCGCGGCTTCTCGTCCCACTGTATGTCGAAGACGCGCGGGTGCTGGACCAGCGAGATGAATATTCATGCCTGGCTTTAGGCATCAACCGCGATCTGTCTAATCACTGCTGGCTCAGCGCCCTGCAGCAAAATATCGACCCGCCTTCCTGGCAAAATGCTGACCGGGCTCGCTTCTCCAATGCCGATGGCATTATCGACCGTTCCCGAAGTATTCCCGATGGCTGGCACCTGAATTTATTCCGCTGGAACGAACTTGGCGGCCCACGCGTCACGGTGTGCGGGGAACCGATCGCTGTTCCGCTTCCCGAAAATGTGAATGTGTAACGGCAGCACATTCAGCACACCCACGCCTGCGGTAGATCGGCATAGCGAGTGGTATAGCGCGGCGACAGCATGTCGCGCTTCATCGCCCACGGCTGCTGTATGCCCTGCCCGGCAAAATAGAGCGTGCCTTTGCCCTGCTTTTTATTCAGGAAGTCCAGCACGGTCATCAGTTTTTCGCCGTTAGGGCGTGGAACATGGTTGTCGAATAAATCGAATTGCGCCACGCCCTGACTAAAAAAATCCCCCAGCATCACGCCGGCTTTCTGGTAGCGATGCCCCGCCTGCCAGATAGCGTCCAGGCTCTGCAACGCGGCCTGGATAATATCCCGGCTGTCCTGTGTGGGGATGAGCAGCGAGACGGACGAGCAGTTGCCGTAATAGGGTTCGTTCACGGCAAACGGACTGCTTTTCACAAAGGCAGAGATCACCCGGCAATATTGGTGCTCAGCCCGCAGCTTTTCCGCCGCCCGGCTGGCGTAGCTGCCGATCGCCTGGCGCATAGCCTCATACTCGGTAATGCGTTCTCCGAACGAGCGGCTGCAGATGATCTCCTGTTTGGCGGCGGAGAACTCATCCATTTCAAGGCATGATTCCCCGCGCAATTCGCGCACGGTTCTTTCCAGCACCACGCTGAAATGCCGTCGAATAAAACGAATATCCGCGTCGGCAAGCTGTAAAACCGTTCTGATGCCCATGTCGTCGAGTTTTTTCGACAGCCGCCGCCCCACGCCCCAGACTTCGCCCACGGGCAGCTGTGCCATAAGCCAGCGCTGGTGCTTCGGGCGGGATAAATCAACCACGCCACCGGTTCGTTCTTGCCACGTTTTTGCCGCCAGGTTTGCCAGTTTAGCCAGCGTTTTTGTCGGCGCGATGCCCACGCCCACCGTCAGGCGGGTGCGCTGGCGAATAGTCGAGCGGATCGTCTGGCCAAAGGCCTTCAGGTTGTAGCAATTGCTCACGCCCGTTAAGTCACAAAATGCCTCGTCAATGGAGTAAATCTCGACCCTGGGCAGCAGCTCTTCAAGCACGCCCATCACCCGCTCGCTCATGTCGGCATACAGCTCGTAGTTGCTGCTAAACGTCAGCACGCCATGCCGCCTGAGCGCCTCTTTCTGTTTAAAAAAAGGCGCACCCATTTTGACAAAGGGCCGGGCTTCCGCAGAGCGGGCGATGACGCAGCCGTCATTATTGGATAAAACCACCACCGGCTTTCCGGCTAAATCCGGGCGGAATGCCGTTTCGCAGGAGGCGTAGAAGCTGTTGACGTCCACCAGCGCAAACATGTTTAGCCCGCCGCTTTGATGATAAAAGTGACGATGCCAAAAATATCGAGTTCGGCCTCATCGGGGACGGGAATCGGTGCCCAGGCGCTGTTCATCGGCAGTAGCATCACCGTGGGGCGAAGCTGCAGGCGCTTCACGGTGAACGCCCCGTCAATCGCCGCAATCACAATATCGCCCTGTGACGCGGTTCTTGAGCTGTCCACAATCAGCAAGTCCCCTTCGCCAATTCCCCCTTCTACCATGGAATCCCCCGCCGCCTTTACGAAATAGGTCGCGCCGGGATTGCGCACCAGCAGCTTATTAAGATCGATACGTTGCTCAACATAGTCCTGAGCCGGTGACGGAAAGCCGCATTGCACCAGGTCAGCAAAGAGAGGAAAGGAAGCGTCCGGGCAACAGGCCGCAGGTTTGAGAAGATTCATGATACCGCCAATACAAATACTGTTTAAATATACAGTATCAGGTAAAAAAGACACTTCAAGTAAGAAAACACGTACTTTTGCTAAGCCCTTCGTTTTGCAAACGAAAAAATTCGAGCATGCTGGCAGAAACCACAAAAGCCTTCAGGTGTAATGGGCATAAGCATAATGATATGGTCGATTGCAGGCCCGTTACCCAACAAAAGGACGCGTGATGACACAGCCAGTGAGTCAGGATTTGCTTAGCCAGCTCGAAACCCCGGAAGATGCCGCGGCGCTAAGCTGGGTGGAAAAACAAAATAAGCGCACCACGGACAGGTTTGCCACGGGAGAGCGCTTCCAGCAGATGCGGGGCGCGATCCTGCAGTCGCTGGACGATAAAACCAACATTCCCTGGGGGAACCACTACCGCAACGAGGTGTATAACTTCTGGCAGGATGACGAACACCCTCGCGGCATCTGGCGCCGCACCACCGAAAGATCTTACTTTACCGCTGCACCAGAATGGGAAACGGTGCTGGATGTCGATCGCCTGAACGAAGAGGAAGGCGCGAACTGGAGCTATCACGGCGCCGATCTCCTCCACCCGGACTATTCCCGGGCGCTGATCTTTTTATCCAGCGGCGGCGATGCCTGTGAAATTCGTGAATTTGATCTGGTAAATAAAACGTTTATCCCCGAGGGCTTTTTCCTGCCGGAAAGCAAAAGTTCGGTCAGTTGGCTGGATGAAAACACGCTGCTGCTGGCGCTCGATGCAGGGGATGATACGCTCACCACCTCCGGCTATCCACGCCGTGTCTATCGCTGGACTCGAGGGACATCACCGCAGGATGCACCGCTGATCTACGCAGGTGAAGCAACGGATATGGCCGTTTCCGCCTGGCATGATGATACCCCCGGTTTTGAGCGGGATGTGGTGCACTGCAGCAAAGACTTTTACCACGGGCAAACCTGGCTTTTGACCGGCCACAACACCCTGACGCTTATCGCCATTCCGGAAGATGCCTCCTGCGGATTTTTCAAAGACTGGCTGCTGGTGACGCTTAATTCCGACTGGACAATCGCTGAAACAACCTGGCCTGCAGGCGCTCTGCTGGCTATTGATTTAGCTGATTTTCAGCGAGGTGAGCGCAATTTCATTTCGCTCTTCACGCCAAATTCGCGCACGACGCTGCAAGGCTACAGCTCAACCCGCGATTACCTTCTGCTGAACCTGAGCCAGGACGCCGTTGAGAAGGTCGAAGTTGTGAAAATCGACGGCGGCCAGCGGCACTGCATAAAAACGCTTGAGCTGCCCGATTTCACCAACGTTTCCGCCGGCGGCATCGACGATGAAAGTAACCGCTACCGGCTGGTCAGCCACGGTTTCCTGCAGCCCCACAGTCTCAGCTATGGCGATCTGGACGACGACACGCTAAGCCTCGTGAAACAGGATCCAACCTGCTTTGACGCGGGAGAATTTAGCGTGACCCAGCACTTTGCCCTTTCACTGGATGGCACCCGCGTCCCCTACTTCCAGGTGGCCGCCAAAGCACTGGCGCTGTCCGGTGATAATCCGACGCTGCTGTACGGTTACGGTGGATTTGAGGTTTCTTTAACACCTCATTACCTGGACTCAAAAGGCGCGACGTGGCTGCAAAAAGGCGGGGTTTACGTCGTCGCGAATATTCGGGGGGGCGGTGAATACGGCCCCGGCTGGCACCAGGCTGCGCTCAAACAGCATCGTCATCGTGCCTGGGAAGATTTTACCGCTGTCGCAAGCGATCTGGCGGCGCGGAAAGTGACCTGTGCCGCGAAGCTTGCCGCTCAGGGTGGGAGCAACGGCGGCCTGTTGATCGGTAATATGCTCACCGACTACCCAGAATTATTTGGCGCGCTGGTGTGCGAAGTCCCGCTGCTGGATATGCTGAATTATCCCCGCTGGCTCGCGGGAGCCTCCTGGATTGCCGAGTATGGCGACCCGGACATTGCCGAAGAACGAGAGTGGCTGCAGCGTTATTCTCCGTTCGACAAAGTGTCCGCCGATGTGGATTATCCCCCCACGCTGTTCACCACCGGCACCCAGGATGACAGGGTTAGCCCGGCCCACGCGCGTCGGATGGTGGCGCGGATGCAGCAACAAGGGCACGAGAACGTCTGGCTGTATGAAGAAACGGATGCCGGCCACGGCAGCGCGCCGGAAAATAGCCAGACGGCGGCCCACCAGGCCATGATCGAAGAGTTTCTCTGGCAGATGCTGACCGGGAAATAAGCGCGGGCGGTGCGTCAAAGACGCGCCGCCTCATCATTAGCGCACCTAATGCAACAGCATATTTTTTAATTTTTATTTATCACTCAAACGCTATTTAATTCGTCCTCACTCAATGAAAAGGAGACGGATAAATGGCTGGCGAGAATAACCTGGAAATACTACTGAGTAATGCTGCCCCGGAGCTTAACCCGGGTAAATATGTTTTTTGCACTTTAGCCTCACCTCCTGCGGAATTAAAAGATGCCGCCATTGTGACCGTCCGCGAGGCTGAAGGCGTCACGCTGGTCCTGCCTCAGGATCTGGCGGATAAACATGCCGTAAGCTATGACTACGTCGCCAGTTGGATCACCCTGAAGATTCACTCATCCCTCGCCGCCGTTGGCCTTACCGCCGCATTTTCACGCGCGCTGGCGAAAAAAGGTATCAGCTGTAACGTGGTGGCTGGGTATTATCACGACCATATTTTCGTGGCCCATAAAGATACCGAGTCGGCGATGGCGGCCTTGTCATCTTTGGCATCCGAGGCATAAGCGGGGAAATAAGAAGGGGAAGCTTTCGGCCTCCCCCTGATAACAGCGCTATCAGCTGCGGATAAATTTCAGGATATCCGCATTGATGGTATCGGCATGCGTGGTATGCATCCCGTGAGGATAGCCGGGGTAGATGTGCAGCGTGCTATTGCTGAGCAGTTTATCCTGCAGAATAGCCGCATTTTTGTACGGCACAACCTGGTCGTCATCGCCCTGCAGAACCAGAACCGGCACGGTGATGGCTTTCAGATCGTCGGTCTGGTCGGTTTCTGAAAACGCTTTGATCCCTTCATAGTGGGCCTTCGCGCTGCCGGCCATGCCCTGCCGCCACCAGTTCCGAACACTCCCCTCAGAAACATCGGCGCCCTGGCGGTTAAAGCCGTAGAACGGGCCTGAGGCAACATCAAGGTAAAACTGCGCACGATTTGCCGCCAGCGCCTTACGGAAGCCGTCAAACACCTCGAGCGGCGTTCCGCCCGGATTACTCGCCGTTTTCACCATCAGCGGCGGCACGGCACTGACTAAAACGGCTTTCGCAACGCGCCCCTGAGGCTGCCCGTATTGGGCGACATAGCGAGCCACTTGCCCACCGCCGGTTGAGTGGCCGACGTGCACGGCATTTTTAAGATCCAGATGTTCCACCACCGCCGAGGCATCTGCCGCATAATGATCCATATCGTGCCCATCGCTGACCTGGTCAGAACGGCCATGCCCGCGTCTGTCGAACGCGATAACCCGGAAACCTTCGCCTAAGAAAAACAGCATCTGGTTATCCCAGTCATCGGCGCTGAGCGGCCAGCCGTGATGAAAAACAATCGGTTGCGCCGTTTTCGGCCCCCAGTCTTTATAAAAGATATTGACGCCATCTTTCGTCTTTACGAATGTCATAAACCTCACTCCTTGTTGCTATGAATGTTCGGTAACCTGGTAAAGCATAGTCGATGGACGTGGCGTGACCGTAAATCCTGCTGGCATTCGCCGCCGCAATCCGTACCCTACGCGCCGGCATGACACGCCGTGCGTGTTGGATTCAGAGCCAGAGACTTTCATGGCCACTCAAAAAGAACAATACAACCTGATTTAGCACTGCATTGATTTTGGGCCAGGGTCAAAAACCCGGAAATCTCAAAAAGTGCGTGGAACTAAAACGGGTGTACTTACATAAAGACGAACAAAAACCGTATGACAACGTGTCGAGCATTGGTGACCGTCGGGGCGCAGCTGTAAAACGTGCTGGAATTCGCCGCCGGAATCCGTACCATACACGCCACACTTACGCATGCTGGCTGTTATCTGCAGGTGCGAACCCCTCATTTATTGCAAATCAGATGGGGCATGAAAACGCGCAGATGGTTTATGAAGTCTATGCTGCATGGATTGAAGAACTGAGCGGCAACCAGGTGAATAGGCTTCACAGTAAGCTGGCGCTTTGAAAAAGTTTGCCCCTTATATGCCCCTTTTGGTTTCAGAGACAGTAAATAATGCAATTGAATCAAGAAGCTACAAAAAAAGAACAGTACAACCTGAACAAGTTACAAAAACGCCTGCGCCGTAACGTGGGTGAAGCGATTGCCGATTACAACATGATTGAAGACGGCGACCGCATTATGGTTTGCCTTTCCGGCGGCAAAGACAGCTACACCATGCTGGAAATCCTGCGTAACCTGCAGCAAAGCGCGCCAATCAGCTTTAGTCTCGTGGCGGTAAATCTCGACCAGAAACAGCCGGGGTTCCCTGAGCACGTGCTGCCTGCCTACCTGGAAAGCATCGGCGTTGAATACAAGATTGTGGAAGAGAACACCTACGGCATCGTGAAAGAAAAGATCCCGGAAGGCAAAACCACCTGTTCTCTGTGTTCGCGCCTGCGTCGCGGCATTCTTTACCGCACCGCCACCGAGCTGGGCTGTACCAAAATCGCCCTGGGCCACCATCGCGACGATATTCTGCAAACGCTGTTCCTGAACATGTTCTATGGCGGCAAGATGAAGGGTATGCCACCGAAGCTGATGAGCGACGACGGAAAACATATTGTTATCCGCCCGCTGGCCTACTGCCGCGAGAAAGACATTGAGCGTTTTGCCATCGCCCGCGAATACCCAATTATTCCGTGCAACCTGTGCGGCTCGCAGCCAAACCTGCAGCGCCAGGTGATTGCCGACATGCTGCGCGACTGGGATAAACGCTATCCGGGCCGCATTGAGACGATGTTCAGCGCGATGCAGAACGTGGTGCCATCACATCTCTGCGATACCGAGCTGTTTGATTTTGCAGGCATTACCCACGGTGCAGAAGTGGTGAACGGGGGCGACCTGGCGTTCGATCGCGAAGAGATCCCTATGCAGCCCGTCGGCTGGCAGCCGGAAGAAGACAGCGCTGACGCCCCGCTGCAGCGCCTGGATATTCTGGAAATTAAATAATCCCCATTCCCTCTCCGCCCGGAGAGGGAAAACTTCAATGGTGTGTCGGAGGGTCGATTATCGGCCTTGGATCCGGGTCGGTCGGCGGATCGGGTATGGGCTGTGGCCGCGGAAGCGGGTCGGGTACCGGCACGGGTTCGGTGGGGAAAGCCGGGTCGCTCATCATCAGGCTGTTGCGATACAGCATCGTCATCTCCTGCGTGGGTGAATCGCCCTTTAAAGCATAGTCCACAAATTGCAGGCAAAAAAAAGCCGACTTTGAAAGTCGGCATGGTATGAATCAATTGTGCTATGCAGTAATTCTAAAAAAGGAAGTAAGACAATATGGAGCGCAACGCCCATCGCTTGACGTTGCATTCACCTGCAAGAGAGAGTTTGCCGCGGCAAGGCTTTCGGTTTCTTGATTTTGCTCAATAACAGCGCCGTTTTCGCCCACAAACTCGTTCCAAATCCCGCAACTTTACAGCCATTTACTGCGATGTAACCACCAGGCAACACCACCAATCATAACCACCAACATGATGCAGAACAGCGCAAAGCCGAAGGCCCAGCCTCCGCCGGGAATACCGCCGAGGTTCACGCCAAACAGCCCGGTTAAAAACGTGCTGGGTAAAAATACCATCGCCATCAGAGACATGGTGTAGGTTCTGCGGTTTAAGGATTCCTGCATAACCTGGGAGATTTCATCGGTCATCACGCCGGTGCGGGCGATGCAGGCGTCGATTTCATCCAGCCCCCTGCCCAGCCTGTCGGCAATATCCTGCATGCGGCGGCGCTGGTCGTCGTTCATCCAGCTTAGCCGCTCGCTGGCGAGGCGCGCATAGACGTCACGCTGCGGAGACATATAGCGCCGCATGACAATCAGCTGTTTACGCAACAACGCCAGCGCCCCACGAGGCGGCACCTGCTGGTCGAGCAAATTGTCTTCAAGGTCGATGATTTTATCGTGCATTTGCTCGATAAATTCGCTGGCGTGGTCGGTCAGCGCATCGCAGGCATCCACCAGCCAGCTGCCGCAGTCGGTTGGGCCAGTGCCTTCATTCAGGTCGTTCACCACATCATCCAGCGCAAGAACCTGCCGCCTGCGGGTTGAGACAATCAGCCGTTCGTCAATGTAGAGCCGCACGGCTACCAGCTGGTCCGGGCGTTCATCGGTATTGCCGTTGATGCAACGCAGAGTGATTAGCGTGCCGTCACCCACGCGAGAAACGCGGGGACGCATGCTTTCACCGGCTAACGCCTCCCTGACATAGTTCGGCAACAGCGGCGTGTTGGCCAGCCAGTCGGCGCTGTCGGCGTTGGTGTAATTCAGGTGTAGCCAGCAGGGATGCTCGCTGTCGATAATTTCATTGTTGTCGAGAGGCCTGACGCCGCCCCTGCCATCCAGTTGCCAGGCAAACACCGCGTCCGGCACGTGCAGCTCGCTGCCTTTAATTACATCCACTGCGCAATCCTCAAGCTGAATCAGTTCTTTCTGTCAGTCTAGCCATCTCTGAAACGAAGGCAACCACCTGAGGTTATCAAACGCGCTGAATTTGCAGAGAAAAGAGTAAATAAAGCTTAACCGGAGACATAAAAAAACCGGGCGATGGCCCGGTTCTTACTAGCGTAACTGGCTGTCTTTCGAGCCACGGCGGTTATAGCCTGAGAATGTGGCCCGGCGCGCATCTTCCGCCTGCTGGCAGCGAATACACAGCCGCACGCCCTGAATCGCTTTGCGCCGTGCTTCCGGAATGCGTTCGCCGCATTCTTCGCAGTATTCGAGGCTTTCGCCCTTCGGTAGCTCGCTACGCGCTCTGGCCACGGCGTCGTCCACGGTACTGTCGATTTGCTCCTGAACGGCGCCGTCATTGGCCCAACCTGATGCCATCTCGTCACCTCCGCAATCGCTATGCCTGAGGTGACGATCATAGCACTTTTTCTGGCTAAACTTTAGCCATACTTAGTGTTTGATAATATACATCGTGCGGCTGTAGGCCACGTCTTCCGGGTTGTTGATCGGGTAGCCCTTCAGCCACGGTTTGATCAGGCGACCGTTGGTGTACTGGTAGATTGGCGCGATAGGCGCTTTTTCCTGAATGATTTTTTCGGCGGCGTTGTAATCCGCATTCCGCGCTTTGTCGGTAGTTTCCTGCGCGGCCTGGGACAGCAGCTTGTCGTATTCCGGGGAATTGAAGCGTGAAATATTCCCGCTGTGGGTGGACGTTAGCAGCGACAGGAAAGTAGAAGGTTCATTGTAATCCCCGACCCATGACGCACGAATAACGTCGAAATTGCCGGTGTTGCGGCTATCGATGTAGGTTTTCCACTCCTGATTTTGCAGCTTCACGTCAACGCCCAGATTTTTCTTCCACATCGACGCAACGGCAATCGCTATCTTCTGGTGGTTTTCAGAAGTGTTGTACAGCAGCGTCAGTTTAAGCGGTTTGGCATCGCCATAGCCGGCGGCACGCAGCAGCATTTTCGCCTGGGCGTTCAGCTCCTGCTGGCTCATGTCTTCGAACGGAGAGCGGTCTGGCTTAAAGCCCGCGGTAACGTCAGGCGTAAAGCGCCAGGCCGGTTTCTCTCCCGTGCCCAACACTTTTTCAGCCATCAGGCGGCGGTCGATGGTCATACTCAGGGCGAGACGAACGCGAGCATCCGCCGTCGGTCCTTTTTGCGTGTTAAACGCATAATAATAAGTGCCAAGCTGCGGCGGCGTGTAAACCTGCCCCGGAATGTCCTTCAGCAGTTTCTGATAGAGATTTTTCGGGAAAGATTCGGTGATGTCGATATCGCCGGCCAGGTAACGCTTGGTGGCCGCCGACTCCTGGTTAATAGGAATAAAGGTCACTTTGGTCAGCACCGTTTTCCCGTTGTCCCAGTAATTTTTATTCGGCACAACAACCAGCTTCTCGTTCACTACGCGGTCCTGCAGCGTAAATGCGCCGTTGCCCACGAGATTGCCGGGTTTCGTCCATTCATTACCCAATTTTTCAACAACCGCTTTAGGCGTGGGATAGAAGGCAAAGTTTGCCGCCAGGCTTGGGAAGAACGGTACGGGTTTATCAAGCTGTACGCGAAGCGTTTTAGCATCTACGGCGGTAACGCCGAGCTTATCAGCCGGCATTTTCCCGTCGATAATGGCCTGGGCGTTGGTGATACCCGCCAGCGCGGCAAACCAGGCAAACGAAGAGGTATTTTTAGGGTCAACCAGCCGCTGCCAACTGTAAACAAAATCCTGCGCGGTGACAGGCGTTCCATCGGACCAGCGGGCGTTGTCGCGAAGCGTAAACGTCCAGATGCGGTTGTCGTTGCTTTGCCATTTGGTGGCAACACCTGGCACCAGTTCACCCTTTTCGTTTTGGTTAACCAGGCCTTCAAATAAATCGCGAATAACCTGAATTTCCGGCAGACCAACCGCTTTGATTGGGTCCAGGCTCGCAGGTTCATCTTTAATATGTCTGACTAACTCCTGACTGCTCGCCAGCTTCGTTCCCGCAGGAACATCCGCCGCCCAGGCGCTTTGCAGCATGGCGGCCACGGCCAACGCACAACAGCTAAAACTGAGGCTTTTTTTCATCGCTTTCCTTCCGTGTTTTTGCATTCAGGAGATTGGTGTAAGTTACTGTAGCGTAATTTATTCTTTTGATTCCAGGAAAAAGCTCACATCTGCGGATTAAGGTGAGTTTTCCCTAAAACATTGCTATTAATGACGTTAATAGCCGCTTTATTCAGTGAGAGGAATATCATGCCCACGACCCGCCCTCGCCCCCAGCGCGGCCACCTGCCGCCGGGCTGTGAACGCTACGGCAAATCGGTACTAGGTGCGCCGTTGCTCTATTTCCCCGCCACTCAAACGGAAGAACGCAGCGGGCTTATCATTGCCGGTACTCACGGGGATGAAAACGCCGCGATGGTGGCGCTTTCCTGCGCCTTAAGAACGCTTGAGCCGCAGTTCAGGCGGCACCACGTGGTGCTGGCGGTTAACCCGGACGGCTGCCAGCTTGGCCTGCGCGCCAACGCGCACGGCGTCGATTTGAACCGCAACTTCCCGGCGGCCAACTGGAAAGCTGGCGATACCGTTTACCGTTGGAACAGTAGCGCGGACAAGCGTGACGTGGTGCTTTCTACCGGGCAAACGCCGGGATCCGAACCAGAAACCACCGCGTTGTGCCAGCTTATTCATCAGCTGCAGCCCGCCTGGGTAGTCTCTTTTCACGATCCGCTGGGCTGTATTGAAGATCCGCACAGCTCCGCGCTGGGGCACTGGCTGGCAGAAGCCTTTACGCTCCCGCTGGTGACCAGCGTTGGCTACGAAACGCCGGGGTCGTTCGGCAGCTGGTGTGCCGATTTAGGCCTGCCGTGCATTACGGCTGAATTCCCACCGATTTCAGCCGATGAGGCCAGCGAGCGCTACCTGCGGGCGATGACTGACCTTTTGCACTGGCACAGGTAAGCATTAGGGATAAAGTTTTCCCGTTTCAAAATGCAGCGAGGGCTCCACGTCGACGGCAAGCCAGGTGGGGCCATCGAGATCGGCAAAGCGCACCTTAGCCGCCAGCGGTAAAGCGGCGGCAATGGCGCGAGATGTGCAGAGCATACAGCCGAGCATGACATCAAAACCCTGTTCTCGCGCGGCCTGAGCCAGCAATAATGCCTCAGTTAAGCCCCCGGTTTTATCGAGCTTAACGTTCACCATGTCGTAGCGCCCGGCAAGCGCTGGCAGGCTACTACGGGTGTGGCAGCTTTCGTCGGCGCAAATCGGCAATGGGTGAATAAAATTCGCCAGCGCATCATCATCCCCCGCCGGCAGCGGCTGTTCCAGCATCGCCACGTTGAGATCGGCCAGCAGCTGGCAGCGGGCGGCCAGGCCATCACTCCGCCAGGACTCGTTGGCATCCACAATCAAAATGGCTTCCGGCACCGCCGCCCTGATAGCCACCATCCGTTCGGTGATGAGGCGATCGTCCAGTTTCACCTTGAGCAGTCGGGCGCCCTTCTGCCAAAGCAAAGCCGCTGAGGCAGCCATTTGTTCCGGGGCGGCAATCGTAACGGTTTGCGCCGTGGTCACCATTTCCGGCAATTCGACGGCGTTCAGGGCCGATATCGTGGTGTGTTTCTGGCGGGCTTCCAGGTCCCAAAGCGCGCTGTCAATGGCGTTCCGCGCCGCCCCTGGCGGAAGAGCCTGCTGTAATTCAGCGCGCGTCATGCCGCGCTCAAGCTGTGAAAGTACCGTGGTGACCTGGGCCAGCACCGAAGCATCGCTTTCGCCATAGCGTGGATACGGCGTGCATTCGCCGACGCCTTTTATGCCGCCTTGTTCGATTTCCACCACCACAACAACCGCCTCGCTGCGGGTTCCACGCGAGATTACAAATGGCGTATGGAGCGGCCAGGCTTCCTGGTAAACTTTCACTGTTCTCATCATCAGTCTCCCTTGGGGTTATCGCCTGAGTATAGCGAGCCCGCGCTTTTGCATGTACTTTCAGTTTTTTATGTTCATCACGGATTTCCTGGAATACACTGTTCCCGGCGTTAATTTTATGTAAAAGGAAGATTAAACATGTCACAAACCGTTCATTTCCAGGGCAACCCGGTCAAGGTTGCAGGTCAGATCCCACAGAAAGGCAGCAAAGCCGCCGCCTTCTCTCTGGTCGCGAAAGATCTTTCTGACGTTGCGCTGAGCCAGTTTGCCGGCAAACGTAAAGTGCTGAATATTTTCCCAAGCATCGACACCGGCGTGTGTGCCGCGTCCGTGCGCAAATTCAACCAGCTGGCTACCGAGCTGGATAACACCGTTGTGCTGTGTATTTCTGCCGACCTGCCGTTCGCTCAGTCCCGTTTCTGCGGCGCTGAAGGCCTGAACAACGTTGTCACCCTTTCCACCCTGCGTAACCCTGAGTTCCAGCAGACTTACGGCGTCAGCATTGCCGAAGGCGCGCTGAAAGGCCTGACCGCACGTGCGGTAGTGGTTATCAATGAAAACGATGAAGTGATCTTCAGCGAGCTGGTGAATGAAATCACCACCGAGCCGGATTACGCTGCGGCACTGGACGTGCTGAAGGCTTAAGCCTCAGACCTGTATGAAAAGAAAACCCCGGATTTCCGGGGTTTTTTGTTTTTACTCTTCGCCCTTCTTCTGGCTCAGTCCATACTCACGTAGCTTGTTGGCGATCGCGGTATGGGAAACACCCAGCCGTTTTGCCAGCTTACGCGTACTTGGATAACTGCGGTACAGCTGTGTTAACACGGAACGCTCAAAACGGCTGGTAATATCGTCCAGCGAGCCTTCCATCGCCTCTTCCCCCACGGCCAGGCTGGCCGAGTCGAAGTCCGGCAACAGGATGTCCTGAGGGCGCAGCTCGTAGCCTTCCAACTGAGTTAGCGCGCGGTAAATGGCGTTTTTCAGCTGACGCACGTTACCCGGCCAGCCGTAGCGGGTCAGCACGCTGCTTAAATCGTGAGACAGCTTAGGCCGCGGTACGCCCTGCTCGTCGGCAAAGCGCGCCACAAACAGCTCCGTCAGCGGCATGATGTCCTGCGGGCGATCGCGCAGCGGCGGCAGGTTCAGGGTCAGGACGTTGAGGCGATAATAGAGATCCTCGCGGAACTCGCCTTTCTGCACCAGCTCCACCAGATTTTTTTGTGTCGCGCAAATCACGCGGACATCAACATGCACCTCATGCTCTTCGCCGACGCGACGGAACGTGCCGTCGTTCAGGAAGCGCAGCAGTTTGGTCTGCATACGCGGCGACATTTCACCGATTTCGTCCAGCAGCACAGAGCCACCGTTGGCCTGCTCAAAGAAGCCTTTTTTTCCTTCGACGGCGTTGGCATAAGCCCCGGCCGCGTGACCAAACAGTTCGCTTTCGATCACGTCATCAGGAATAGAGCCGCAGTTCAGCGCCAGATAAGGTTTTTGCGCTCGCGGGCTGCTCAGGTGGCAGGCATTGGCCAGAAGATCTTTGCCCGTACCGGTATCGCCCACAATCAGCAACGGGGCATTCAACAGCGACAGTTTGCGCGCCTGCTCAACCACATGACGCATTTTCTGGCTGACGGCGACAATCTGGTCAAAGGCGCTGAAATCGCTGCTGGAGAGGTTTTGCAGCTGGCGCCCCATGCGCACGGTAGAGCGCAGCATCACCACCGCGCCCACCAGCAGCGGCTGATTATCTTCGCCATCGAGATGAACCGGGGTGATCTCCAGCAGGAAGTTTTGCCCGTGGATCACAACATGTTCGGTGTGGGAGTCGTGTGGTTCGCTCTCCAGCCAGCGGGTAAAGTTAAACCCGCTGATCAACGTGCCCGCATTATGGTTACGCAGACGATCTTCGCTCTGCCCGAACAGCGCGCAGCTTGCCGGGTTGGCCAGTTCAACTTTGCTGCGCATATCCAGCGACAGCACCGGCTCCGGCAGCGCCTCAAGTAGCGCACTCAGGGCGCGATGTTCACGCTCGGAAGGCATCCACGGTACTTTACGCACGTCGGTAACGTCTGGGATGCGGCGAATTTCCGCCATCAGGCTGCTGAAAGATTCAAAATCAAGGGAGGAGAAATTAAGGTAAATACGCCCGATCGGGTCAATTTCGATACCGCGCAAATCAATACCGCGCAGCACTAACAGATCGAGCAGTTCACGAGTGAGACCAAGGCGGTCCTGACAAAAGACTTCCAGACGCATGCAGGTGACCTTATGTTACGGAAAACGGCCTATACGACCTTCAGCCGGGCTGAAGGACCTCATAGAGTTGCAGGGATAATAACGCAGTTAGCCGTTGGCAAGAAGATGCCTGTCATGAAATGTTGACACTAAAAGACAAACCACTGGTCAACAAGCACGAAATTTATACGTGTGCTGTAAACAACAAAGGGCAGCCGAAGCTGCCCTCCAGGTCAATGATACAAATTCAGTTGGTAGGTTTGTTTTTCCCGGAGGCCAGCGTCTCTTTCAGCTGAACCAGAAGCTGTTTGCGGAAATCCCCCAGCCGGGGCTTGTCATCCTCCAGCCACGGCAGCGGGCGGCAGAGCTCCATCGCCTTAATGCCCAGGCGGGCAGTTAACAGCCCGGCCCCAATCCCCTGCGCGGCGCGAGCCGAAAGTCTGGCGGCAATGTCCTGCGACATCCAGTCCATGCCGACTTCACGCACCAGCTCGCTCGCCCCGGCGAAAGCAATATTCAGCAGCACCAGGCGGAACAGGCGAATACGGCTGAAATAGCCCAGTTCGATACCGTACAGCGTGGCGATGCGGTTGATCAGGCGCAGGTTACGCCAGGCAATAAAAGCCATATCCACCAGCGCCAGCGGGCTGACGGCGATCATCAGCGTGGATTCGGCAGCAGAACGGCTAATTTCACGCCGGGCCTGAGCGTCCAGCACCGGCTGAACAAGCTGGGCATAAAGCGCCACGACTTCCCGGTCGTTGTGGGTTTCATGGATCGAGGCATACCAGCGCTGCAGCGCCGGATGGCCTTTATCCAGCCCGGCCTGGCTGGCCAGTTTTTCGCAGAACGCCCGCCCTCTGCCCGTGCTGTGACTGGCGAGCAGTTCTCGTGCCTCGTCACGCTCTTCGGCACGCTGGCGCAAACGCCACAACCTCCGCCATTCGCTGGCAATGGAGCCGACGCCAGCCGCGACGATAAGCCCCCCGGCAACGCCGCCGCCAAGCGCGATCCAGTCCTGAGCCACAAAAGCGTTGTGGGTCCACTGTACGCCCTGGGCCACAACGCTGACGCCAAACAGCGCCAGTCCGGCTGTCACCATTTTGCGCCACAGGCTGCGTTTCGGTCTTAAAGCAGCTTCAATAACAGCCTCGGCCTGCCCTTCTTCGTCGGCAAGCGTTTCAACGCTGGTGGTGACCGGGGTAAACTTTTGCGCTTCCGGTTCACTGAACGCGTGTGCCGCTTTCCAGTCCTGCTCTTTTTCCGCCTCCAGCGGCTGCGCAAAATCGATGCGCGGTTTAATAGGATCGCTCATCGCAATTTATCTCCAATTAAGAATTCCAGCGCCGCGTCCAGCCTGATGTGCGGCAGCGGACGGTCAACGTCCATCACCTGCGGCCGGAACTGTTCGAACTGAAAGCCCTGATTTTGCCAGAAAGCATTGCCGGGCAGGCGCGAAGGCACCTCCCCCGGATACACCGTCAGCGGCGCACCGTCGTTCAGGCGATTGCCGCGCAGCGCCGGGATTTGCTCCCCCTGCACGTCTACGATGCCGCTTTGCGTTGCCTGCACGGAGGCCAGCCCCATGCAGTCCATGCTGATGCCTTCGAAGACCGCGTTTTGCCAGGCGTCCTGCACCAGCTGTTGCAGGAGAGAAACCATGTTAGCGTGCTGGTCTACCGTGACATGGTCGGCTTTGGTGGCGGCAAACAGCAGCTTATCGATCACCGGGGAAAACAGGCGACGGAACAGCGTGCGCTGCCCGTAGTGGAAGCTTTGCATCAGCTGGGTTAACGCCAGGCGCATATCGTTGAACGCCTGGGGCCCACTGTTGAGCGGCTGCAGGCAATCCACCAGCACAATCTGTCTGTCGAAGCGCAGGAAGTGATTCTTATAGAACCCTTTCACCACCTTTTCACAGTAGTAATCAAAACGCGCGCGCAGCATGCCGATGTTGCTGCCCTTATCCGCCTGGGCCAGCTTCGACTCACCAAAAGCATCCACATCCGGCCATGGGAAAAACTGCAGCGCGGGCGCGCCCGCCATATCTCCGGGCAGGACAAAGCGCCCCGGCTGAATAAAATGCAGCCCTTCTTTCTTGCAGCGCATCAGGTAGTCGGTCCACGCTTCGGCAACCGCCGCCAGGCGGTTCTCATCGGCGGGAGCGAGAGGATCTAAACCCTCGCAAAGGCGACGCCATTCCGCCGACCACTCGGCACGCTGGCCCTGCAGCAGGCCTGTCATCTGGCGCGACCAGCTCAGGTAATCCTGCGCCAGCATGGGCAGGTCAAGCAGCCACTCCCCCGGATAATCAACAATCTCCAGGTAAAGCGTGGACGTGTCTTTGAAGTGGCGCAGCAGCGAATCGTTGGAGCGGTAGCGTAACGCAAGGCGCATTTCGCTTACGCCACGAGTCGGCGTCGGCCAGGCCGGTGGCGTGCCGAAAAGCTGCGCCATGCCTTCATCATAGGTGAAACGCTGAATGCCCAGATCGCGCTGCGGCACGCGCTTAACGCCGAGCAAACGCTCTTCACGAGCGGCGCTAAGCATTGGCAGCCGTGCGCCGGTGTGAATGCCCAGCAACTGGTTGACCATCGCGGTGATAAATGCGGTTTTACCGCTGCGGCTCAGCCCGGTTACCGCGAGGCGTAAATGACGATCAACGCCCCGGTTTACCAGGGCGTTAAATTCGTTTTTGAGTCGGTTCATAAGCGTCCTGATTGCCTTCCGCTGCAGAAAATACCTTTATTGATAATATCAAATGGGGCTGATTACCAAGAATCAAAACGTTAAGCGGAATATTTCGCCGCCGCGATGAGGGTTATTTTGCCATGCGGCGATCGTAACGGTCAGAGACGTTGCGCAGGATGCGGGTCAGTAACGGCTCCAGCACCACGGCCAGTATCATTTTCAGCGGGCGGCGGGCTACCGATTTGATCGCCCACGCCGCAAAACCCGCCGGGCCGAACCGCAGCGCGGCAAGTAAAGCAAGCTTCCCGGCAAGTTTCAGGCCTGGTTTAGCTTTCTGGCTGACGGAATGGAATGTAGTCATTGTCTCTCCAAAAGCGGTTAATTGCGGTGTGTGGTTAGCATTGAGCCTGGGCGCCCTCACCCCGGGCCTCTCCCCCAGGAGAGGGAGAAAACCTGTTTATTCCCTCTCCCTCAGGGAGAGGGTTGTTTTACAGCTGGCGAAAACGGCTGCGCAGCGTGAAAGTGTCAGACGTAATGTAACGCTCCATCGAGCGTAAACGTTGCTCACCGGCGGCCAGTTCCGCATCCACCGCGTTCAGCAGATCGCGGTTGGTCGGTTGCGTATCTTTTTCATCTGCGCCGTAGGGCATCGGGTCCAGCACAAATGTCATCACGATGTAGGCCACCAGCACAAAGAACGACAGGCCAAAGAATATCGATAAAATTGCAATGGCGCGGACCAGTTTGACCGGCACATCAAGGTATTGCGCAATACCCGCGCAAACTCCTTTTACCATCCCCTTATCAGGGATACGCCACAGCTTACGACCGGAAAATGAATTCACCATCAGTTGTTTCTCCAGTTCGGGTGTTCGGCATCAAGGATCTGTTCCAGAGACTGAATGCGCTCCCGCATCTGTCGCGCCTCATCGGTCAACTGGGCAAGCCGCTGCTGCTCACTCTGTGAAAGCTGCCCTGCATCAGGACGATTGCTGTAGTGAAGCCACAGCCAAATCGGCGCCACGAACAGCACAAAAATGGTCAGCGGGATAGCAAGAAAAAGCGCAGTCATGTGTACTCCTTACGGGTCAGGCTTGAGTCGCGATGCGCCGGGCGCATCGCGGCCTGGATTATTATTGACGATCCTGGTTCATTTTTGCTTTCAGCGCAGCTATCTGGGCGCTGATTTCATCATCGGCTTTTAGCTCGGCAAACTGCGCGTCCAGAGACTTCTGTTTGCCAAAGGCGTGGCTTTCCGCCTCGGATTCCATCTGGTCGATGCGGCGCTCGAAAGATTCGAACCGGGCCATCGCTTCATCCAGTTTACCGCTATCCAACTGGCGGCGAACATCGCGTGAAGAAGAGGCAGCCTGATGACGCAGGGTCAGCGCCTGCTGGCGAGCGCGAGTTTCGCTCAGCTTGTTTTCCAGCTCGCCGATTTCTTTCTTCATGCGCGCCAGAGTTTCATCCACGTGCACAACTTCATTTTCCAGCGTGAGGATCAGGTCGGTCAGCTTCTGTTTTTCAATCAGCGCGGCACGCGCCAGATCTTCTTTCTCTTTACGCAGCGCCAGCTCGGCTTTTTCCTGCCATTCGGCCTGCTGCACGGTAGCTTGTTCCACACGGCGGCTCAGCTGTTTCTTTTCGGCCAGCGCGCGGGCTGAAGTGGAACGCACTTCTACCAGCGTGTCTTCCATTTCCTGAATCATCAGGCGCACCAGCTTCTGCGGATCTTCCGCTTTCTCCAGCAGGGAGTTGATGTTCGCATTCACGATGTCGGCAAAACGAGAAAAAATACCCATAATTCAATCCTCTTAGTCATTATCTCAGGTGCCAGGCACTCTGCTCTGACAGGATATTGCAGAATCCGTGCCAACTTTTTACTTCATTGATTAATAAGAATTAATGTAAATTTGACGATCCCACAAAAGCCGCTATAGTGGTTAAATTAACTAACTATTAGGGAATTTAACCATGCCTGAAAACAAGGACAGCCTCATTGGAGAAGCTAATAGCTTTCTGGAGGTCATGGAACAAGTTTCCCGCCTGGCCCCGCTGAATAAACCGGTGCTGGTCATCGGCGAACGCGGCACCGGGAAGGAACTCATCGCCAACCGCCTGCATTTCCTCTCCCAGCGCTGGCAGGGGCC
Organism: Cedecea sp. VD22; assembly: GCF_037150195.1. NCBI lineage: Bacteria > Pseudomonadati > Pseudomonadota > Gammaproteobacteria > Enterobacterales > Enterobacteriaceae > Cedecea > Cedecea sp. VD22. The sequence goes on along the minus strand of NZ_JBBCPX010000002.1, from coordinate 53,131 downwards.
TTTTATCTCCCTCAACTGTGCGGCACTGAACGAAAACCTGCTCGACAGCGAGCTGTTTGGCCACGAAGCCGGCGCGTTTACCGGCGCGCAGAAGCGCCATCAGGGTCGTTTTGAACGAGCTGAAGGCGGCACGCTGTTTCTTGATGAGCTGGCCACGGCCCCAATGCTGGTGCAGGAGAAGCTGTTGCGGGTGGTGGAATACGGCGAACTTGAGCGCGTGGGCGGCAGCCAGCCGCTACAGGTGAATACTCGCCTGGTCTGCGCCACCAATGCCGATTTGCCGGAGCTGGCCGAACAAGGGAAATTCCGCGCCGACCTGCTCGACAGGCTGGCGTTTGACGTGGTGATGCTCCCGCCGCTGCGCGAGCGGCGATCGGATATCCTGCTGCTGGCCGATCACTTTGCGATTCAAATGTGCCGGGAACTTAATTTGCCGCTGTTCCCCGGTTTTACCGAAAGGGCCTGCGAGACGCTGCTTAACTATGGCTGGCCGGGCAATATCCGCGAGCTGAAAAACGTGGTTGAGCGCTCGGTGTACCGCCACGGATCAAGCGATGAAGCGCTGGACAACATTATCCTTAACCCTTTCACTCATAAACCTGCCCCGCTCCATCAGGCCAGACAAGAGGCTCCGGCGCACCTGCCCGGCCTGCCGCTCGATCTGCGAAGCTGGCAAAACGAACAGGAGAAAAACCTGCTGGAACAAAGCCTGAAGCAGGCAACTTTTAACCAGCGCCGGGCTGCAGAACTGCTGGGCGTGAGTTATCATCAGCTACGAGCGATGCTGAAAAAACACCAATTAAGCAGCCTGACGCCGGACTGAGCGGCGTTTTTTTCATCGTCCTGCGCAGAAAATTGCCGATCGTCACCAGTAATTTTGGGGAGAAGGCAAGAGTGCGATACACTTTGCCCATCACTTGAGATAACTCAAAAACTTATGCGCGGAATGCTCTCCTCCCTGTTACTGGGTTTATGCTGCCTGAGCGGCGCGGCGCGTGCCGCTGCGCCCGCTGAAAAACCGGCAGATATTCGCCGCAGTGGCTTTGTTTATTGCGTCAACGGGCAGGTCAACACCTTTAACCCGCAAATGACCAGCGGCGGCCTGACCGTCGACACGCTGGCGGCGCAGCTTTATGACCGCCTGCTGGACGTTGACCCTTATACCTATCGCCTGGTGCCTGAACTGGCGGAAAGCTGGGAAGTGCTGGATAACGGCGCGACTTACCGTTTCCACCTGCGCCACAATGTCCAGTTCCAGACTACCGCCTGGTTTAAACCCACCCGCGCGCTAAACGCCGATGATGTGGTGTTTACCTTTGAGCGTATCTTCGACCGCAACCATCCGTGGCATAACGTTAACGGCGGCAGCTACCCCTATTTCGACAGTCTCCAGTTCCCGGAAACGGTGAAAAGCGTTCGCAAGCTGGATGACAATACCGTTGAATTCCGCCTCAATAAGCCGGACGCCTCCTTCCTCTGGCATTTAGCTACGCATTACGCATCAGTGATGTCCGCCGAATACGCCGCGCAGTTGACCAAAGCTGACCACCAGGAATTGATGGACAGGCAGCCGGTCGGCACCGGCCCTTTCCTGCTCAGCGAATACCGCGCCGGGCAGTACATTCGCCTGGCGCGTAACCAGCACTTCTGGCGCGGCGTACCGCTGATGCCGCAGGTGGTGGTCGATCTGGGTTCCGGCGGCACCGGCCGTCTTTCCAAACTGCTCACCGGCGAATGCGACGTGCTGGCCTGGCCTGCGGCAAGTCAGTTGACTATTCTGCGTGACGATCCGCGTCTGCGCCTGACGCTGCGCCCGGGCATGAATATCGCGTACCTGGCGTTTAACACCAACAAACCGCCGCTGAATAACCCGGCCGTTCGCCACGCGCTGTCCCTTGCCATTAATAATCAGCGCCTGATGCAGTCTATTTATTACGGCACGGCAGAAACGGCCGCATCCATTTTGCCTCGCGCCTCCTGGGCCTACGATAACGACGCAAAAATTACCGAATACAACCCGGCGAAAGCCCGTGAGCAGTTACAGGCCCTGGGCGTGGATAAACTGGAACTCCGCCTGTGGGTGCCGACCAGCTCCCAGGCCTGGAACCCAAGCCCGCTCAAAACCGCCGAGCTGATTCAGGCGGATATGGCACAGATTGGCGTGAAGGTGATTATCGTGCCGATGGAGGGCCGCTTCCAGGAAGCCAGACTGATGGACATGAACCACGATCTGACGCTTGCCGGCTGGGCAACGGACAGTAACGACCCGGACAGCTTCTTCCGCCCGATGCTGAGCTGCGCGGCCATCGGCTCGCAAACTAACTATGCCCGCTGGTGTAACCCGCATTTCGACAGCGTGCTGCAAAAAGCGCTCTCTTCCCAGCAGCTTTCCGCCCGTATTGAAGCCTACAACGAAGCGCAGGATATTCTTTCCGCAGAGCTGCCTGTGCTGCCGCTGGCCTCTTCGTTAAGGCTGCAGGCCTACCGCTACGACATGAAAGGCCTGGTGCTCAGCCCGTTCGGCAACGCCTCGTTTGCAGGCGTGTTCAGGGAAAATGAAGAGGCGAAAAAATAATGATCATTTTCACGCTAAGGCGATTATTGCTGCTGCTGATCACTCTGCTGTTTCTGGCGGTTGTCGGCTTTAGCCTCAACTATTTTACGCCCCACGCACCGCTGCAGGGGGCTTCGCTGTGGAACGCCTGGGTGTTCTGGTTTGAGAGTCTGCTGCACTGGGATTTTGGCGTTTCCAGCATCAACGGCCAGTCGATTAACGAGCAATTACGCGACGTGTTCCCGGCCACCATGGAACTGTGCATTCTGGCCTTCGGCCTGGCGCTGCTGATTGGTATTCCGGTGGGGATGCTGGCGGGCATCATGCGCAATAAGTGGCAGGACAGGCTGATCAGCGCCCTGGCGCTGCTCGGTTTTTCTATTCCTGTGTTCTGGCTGGCGCTGCTGCTGACGCTGTTCTTCTCGCTGACGCTGGGCTGGTTCCCGGTTTCAGGGCGTTTTGACCTGCTTTATGAGGTTAAGTCCGTCACCGGCTTTGCGCTGGTGGATGCGTGGCTCTCGGACTCGCCTTATCGCAGCGAAATGATCGTCAGCGCCCTGCGCCACATGGTGCTGCCGGTCGCCGCCCTGGCCGTCGCCCCGACCACCGAAGTGATTCGCCTGATGCGCATCAGCACCATCGAGGTGTTCGATCAGAACTACGTCAAAGCCGCCGCCACGCGCGGGCTTTCCCGCTTCACTATTTTGCATCGCCACGTGCTGCACAACGCGCTGCCGCCGGTGATCCCTCGCCTGGGCCTGCAGTTTTCAACCATGCTGACGCTGGCGATGATCACCGAAGTGGTCTTTAGCTGGCCAGGCCTGGGCCGCTGGCTGATTAACGCCATTCGCCAGCAGGATTACATGGCGATTTCCGCCGGGGTGATGGTGATTGGCTCGCTGGTGATTGTTGTTAACGTGATTTCCGATATTTTGGGCGCTATGGCCAACCCACTGAAGCATAAGGAATGGTATGCCTTACGATAGCGTCTACCGCGAAAAGCGACCGCCAAGCACGCTGCGTCTGACGTGGCGTAAATTCTATGGCGATACCACCGCGATGATTGGCCTCTACGGCTGCGGCGGCCTGGCTATTCTGTGCCTGTTTGGCGGTCTTTTTGCCCCGTATCAAATTGACCAACAGTTTCTGGGCTATCAGCTTTTGCCGCCGTCATGGTCCCGCTATGGGGAAGTTTCGTTCTTCCTCGGTACCGACGATCTTGGCCGTGACGTGCTAAGCCGCCTGCTGAGCGGCGCAGCTCCGACGGTGGGCGGCGCGTTTGTCGTCACGCTTGCGGCAACAATCTGCGGCATCGTGCTCGGCGTGATAGCGGGGTCGACCCACGGTCTGCGCTCCGCGGTGCTGAACCACATTCTCGATACACTGCTATCGATTCCTTCCCTGCTGCTGGCGATTATTGTTGTCGCCTTTGCTGGCCCCCATCTCAGCCATGCGATGTTTGCCGTCTGGCTGGCGCTGCTGCCGCGAATGGTACGTTCGGTCTACAGCGCGGTGCACGATGAACTGGAGAAAGAGTACGTGGTCGCCGCCCGTCTGGATGGCGCTTCCACGCTAAATATTCTCTGGTTTGCCGTCATGCCCAATATCACCGCCACGCTGGTAACAGAAATCACACGAGCGCTGTCTATGGCGATTCTGGACATTGCCGCACTCGGTTTTCTCGATCTTGGCGCGCAGCTCCCTTCCCCGGAATGGGGTGCAATGCTCGGTGATGCGCTGGAGCTGATTTACGTTGCGCCCTGGACGGTGATGCTGCCGGGGGCGGCCATCATGATAAGCGTCCTGCTGGTTAACCTGCTTGGCGACGGCCTGCGCCGCGCGATTAACGCGGGGGTGCAATAATGCCGTTACTTGATATCCGCAATCTGACCATCGAATTTATGACCTCCGAAGGTTGGGTAAAAGCCGTCGATCGCGTGAGCATGACGCTGGGCGAAGGGGAAATTCGCGGCCTGGTCGGCGAATCCGGCTCAGGGAAAAGTCTCATCGCGAAAGCTATCTGTGGCGTCACCAAAGATAACTGGCGGATTACCGCCGACCGTATGCGCTTTGACGATATCGACCTGCTGCGGCTCTCGCCGCGTGAGCGCCGCCGCCTGGTGGGACACAACGTGTCGATGATTTTCCAGGAGCCACAGTCCTGCCTGGATCCGTCGGAAAGAATTGGCCGTCAGTTGACCCAAAATATTCCCGGCTGGACTTATAAAGGCCGCTGGTGGCAACGCTTTGGCTGGCGCAAGCGCCGCGCCATCGAACTGCTGCACCGCGTGGGGATTAAAGATCACAGAGACGCCATGAGCAGCTATCCGTACGAGCTGACGGAAGGCGAATGCCAGAAGGTGATGATCGCCATCGCGCTGGCAAACCAGCCTCGCCTGCTGATTGCGGATGAGCCCACCAACGCCATGGAGCCGACCACGCAGTCGCAGATCTTCCGTCTGTTAACGCGGCTCAATCAGAACAACAACACCACCATTCTGCTGATTAGTCACGACCTGCAGATGCTGAGCCAGTGGGCGGATAAAATTAACGTGATGTACTGCGGGCAAACCGTGGAAAGCGCGACGAGCGAAGAGCTGGTTGCCACGCCACACCACCCGTATACTCAGGCGCTGATCCGCGCGATCCCTGACTTTGGTAGCCCGATGCCGCACAAGAGCCGGTTAAACACCATGCCGGGCGCGATTCCGCTGCTGGAGCAATTGCCGCTGGGCTGCCGTCTGGGGCCACGCTGCCCTTATGCCCAGCGCAAATGCATTGAAGCACCAAGGCTTGAAGGGGCGAAAAATCACCTTTACGCCTGTCATTTCCCGCTGAATATGGAGAGTCAGTAATGGTCGAAACGCTGCTGGAAGTCCGCAATTTAAGTAAGACGTTTCGCTACCGTACAGGTTTGTTTCACCGCCAGCACGTCGAAGCGGTGAAGCCGCTCAACTTTACGCTGCGCGAGAAGCAGACGCTGGCGATTATCGGGGAGAATGGCTCGGGTAAATCTACGCTGGCAAAAATGCTGGCGGGAATGATTGAGCCGACCACCGGCGAGTTAGTGATTGACGATCACCCTCTCCACTTCGGCGATTACTCCTGGCGGAGCCAGCGGATCCGCATGATATTCCAGGATCCCAGTACTTCCCTGAATCCACGCCAGCGCATCTCGCAGATTCTGGACTTCCCGCTGCGGTTGAATACCGAGCTGGAGCCAGAACTGCGGCAAAAACGCATTCTGGACACCTTACGCATGGTTGGTCTGCTGCCGGACCACGCCAGCTATTACCCGCATATGCTGGCTCCGGGGCAAAAACAGCGTCTGGGCCTGGCCCGCGCGCTGATCCTCCGGCCCAAGGTCATTATCGCCGATGAAGCGCTGGCCTCGCTGGATATGTCCATGCGCTCGCAGCTGATTAACCTGATGCTTGAACTGCAGGAAAAACAAGGAATTTCTTATATTTACGTGACCCAGCACATTGGCATGATGAAGCACATCAGCGACCAGGTGATGGTGATGCACGAAGGCGAAGTGGTGGAGCGCGGCAGCACGGCCGACGTGCTCGCCTCCCCGCTGCATGAATTGACTAAACGGCTGATTAACAGCCACTTCGGCGAGGCCTTAACCGCTGACGCCTGGCGTAGGGATCGTTAATTTAGACTACTTCGCCACGATCATTCTCCCCCAACTTCCACTAGATAATTTGAGTTGCGGGTAGGCGGCAAGGGAGCAGTTTTCAGGAGCTTACTGAAGTAAGTGACTGAGAAATGGGCGTGCAGCCAACATCCCTGCAGCTCAAATTATGACGTGGAAAAGTGGTCGGATTAACGCTTACGCGGGAGTCATGTTAGAATCGCCCGGTCTTAACGTCGGCCTGCCTGTTTTTTCACCTGCTGGCCGCAACAACAATGACTATTAAGGATTAAAGCTATGGGTTTTCTTACCGGTAAACGCATTCTGATCACTGGCGTCGCCAGTAAACTCTCCATTGCCTACGGTATTGCACAGGCGATGCACCGCGAAGGCGCCGAGCTGGCATTCACCTACCAGAACGAGAAGCTGAAAGGCCGTGTGGAAGGTTTTGCTGCCGAGCTGGGTTCAAGCATCGTGCTGCCTTGCGATGTGGCTGAAGATGAGAGCATCGAAGCGCTGTTTACCGAACTGGCGAAAAGCTGGCCGAAATTTGACGGTTTCGTTCACTCCATCGGCTTCGCCCCTGGCGATCAGCTGGATGGCGACTACGTGAACGCCGTTACCCGTGAAGGCTTTAAAATTGCCCACGACATCAGCGCATACAGCTTCGTTGCCATGGCGAAAGTTTGCCGTGAAATGCTGAACCCAGGTTCCGCCCTGCTGACCCTGTCCTACCTGGGCGCAGAGCGTGCAATCCCTAACTACAACGTTATGGGCCTGGCCAAAGCGTCTCTGGAAGCTAACGTTCGCTACATGGCTAATGCCATGGGTCCAGAAGGCGTGCGCGTGAACGCCATCTCCGCTGGCCCAATCCGTACTCTGGCCGCTTCCGGCATCAAAGACTTCCGTAAAATGCTGGCCCACTGTGAAGCCGTTACCCCGATTCGTCGCACCGTAACCATTGAAGACGTGGGTAACTCCGCAGCCTTCCTGTGTTCTGACCTGTCTGCCGGTATCTCCGGGGAAGTGGTTCACGTTGACGGCGGCTTCAGCATCGCAGCCATGAACGAGCTGGAACTGAAAGACTAATTTCTGTTCCTGGGCGAAGCGGGCTGCGGCCCGCTTCGCTATTTCCCCCCTGCTTTCCTCCCCTGAATCCGATTTAGTTATACCTTTCCGATATTTATTATCACCGATCATTCTTTTGTCACCTCCCGAGCTTGCGCCAGGATAAAACAGCGAACCAGGCCCGGCTTCCACGTTGTATCCGGGTCTGCAAACTTTTTGACCAAGGAACGACCATGGAACAACGCCGCTTTTCTGGTAAAAGCCACTGGTATCATGAAACCCAGTCCAGTCTGTGCCCGGCGGATGTACTGCCTTTAGTTCCCGAAGCAGCGCAGGTTGAAGACCGCTTTCTGCTTGATGTAGCCCCTTCTGAAGCACAATTGATTGTTGAAGCCCCGTGGCTTGATGCCGCCCGAGCGGTAGCCGATGTGCTGCTGCCGGAAAGGATTAACGTGACGCGTTTACACACCCTGAGTAGCTACGATCGCCTGAGCACGGCGCTGACCGTTGCGCAGGTCTACGGGGTCCAACGCCTGTGTAACCACTATGCCGCTCGCCTTGCTCCCCAGCCCGGCCCCGACTCATCCCGCGAAAGCAATCGTCGCCTGACTCAGATCACCCAGTTTGCCCGCCAGCTTGCCAGCCAGCCGACGCTTATCGACGATAGCGCCTTAGCGCAGCTGGATGAATGCGGCCTCTCGGTGGACGATATTGTCTCCTTTACCCAGATTATCGGCTTCGTGGGCTTCCAGGCGCGCGCTATTGCCGCCTGGCAAGCGCTGCAGGGGCTGCCCGTTCGCTGGCTGCCGGGGCTGGACAGGCAACAGGACGCGGAACCTGCGTTGTTTACGCCGTACCCGGTCAACTGGCTTCCGGGGCTGGCACCCGTTGAAATGCGCTATGCCCGGGCGGAACAGCTGGAAGTCTTGAGCATCAGCCAGCCGCTGCGCACGCTGCGTGATATTGCCTGGCTGCTTGCTCACGATGAGCGGGCGCTGTCTTACCTCAGCCAGCTTACCCGCCTGTTCTGGCAAACCACCGCGCAGCAACCAGACGATGCGCTGCTGGTGGTGATGCTGACGTCACGGATTAACGGCAGCGCCGCCTGCTTTAGCGATGCCGCGGCGGCCTGGCAGGGAGATGCTGGATTACCGGACGCGATGCGCAACGGGGAACGGGCGCTTAACGCCTGGAGTCACAATCACCCTCGTGAAAAAGCAATTATTCAGGCCGTGCAGCTGTTAACCCGCGCCCCGGACAGATTTAGCGCCGCGCAGATTCAACCTTTGTATGAGCAAGGTTTTAGCGAGCAGCAGGTGCTGAAACTACTGGTTAGTGCCGGGCTGGCCGGGTGGATAAACCGCCTGAAAATTGGCCTGGGAAATACCGCTCAAGCGCTGAATCCATAAGCCTTCACGGCAATCAGCGCTTGCCGCAAGGTACGGTTTCGCGTAAAACTGTCAGCCGCTCTTTTGGCCACGAAAACGAAACGATATGCTTCAGGATAACCCGCTGCTCGCGCAGCTAAAACAGCAACTGCATTCTCAGACTCCACGCGCTGAAGGCGTGGTGAAAGGCACGGAAAAAGGGTTCGGCTTCCTCGAAGTCGATGCGAATAAAAGCTACTTTATTCCGCCGCCGCAGATGAAAAAAGTGATGCACGGCGACCGTATCAGCGCCGTCATCCACACCGATAAAGACCGTGAGTCCGCCGAGCCGGAAACGCTTATCGAACCTTTCCTGACGCGTTTTGTTGGCCGCGTTCAGAAAAAAGACGACCGCCTGTCAATTGTGCCGGATCATCCGCTGCTGAGAGATGCCATTCAGTGCCGCGCAGCTCGCGACGTGACCCATGACTTCCAGAACGGTGACTGGGCGGTAGCTGAAATGCGCCGTCACCCGCTAAAGGGCGACCGTGGCTTCTATGCCGAGTTAACGCAATTCATCACCTTCGGCGACGATCATCTTGCGCCGTGGTGGGTGACACTGTCACGTCATAATCTTGAACGCGAAGCGCCGGACGGCGTCGCCACCGAGATGCTTGACGACGGCCTGGTGCGCGAAGACTTAACGTCGCTGGATTTTGTCACCATCGACAGCGCCAGCACCGAAGATATGGACGATGCGCTGTACGTTGAAGAACTTGCCGACGGCAAACTGCAGCTGACCGTGGCCATCGCTGACCCAACGGCGTGGATCGCAGAAGGCAGCAAACTCGACGGCATCGCCAAAATTCGTGCCTTTACCAACTATCTGCCTGGCTTCAACATTCCAATGCTGCCGCGCGAGCTGTCAGACGATCTCTGCTCCCTGCGTGCCAACGTTGTCCGCCCTGTCCTCGCCTGCCGCATGACCATTGAGCAGGACGGCGCTATCGCCAGCGACATTCATTTCTTCGCCGCCAATATCGAGTCCAAAGCCAAGCTGGTTTATGACGAAGTCTCTGACTGGCTGGAAGAGAAAGGTGGCTGGCAGCCGCAGAGCGACGCCATTGCACAGCAAATTCGCCTGCTGCATCGCGTTTGTCTGACCCGCAGCGAATGGCGCCAGACCCACGCTCTGGTCTTTAAAGATCGCCCTGACTACCGCTTTGTTTTGGGCGAGAAAGGCGAAGTGTTGGATATCGTGGCCGAGCCGCGTCGTATCGCAAACCGTATCGTTGAAGAGTCGATGATTGCGGCTAACGTTTGTGCGGCCATCGTGCTGCGCGAGAAACTGGGCTTCGGGATTTATAACGTCCATACCGGTTTCGATCCGGCCAATACTGAACAGCTGGCAACCATGCTGCAAACCCACGGCATCACCGTGGACGCGCAGGAAGTCCTTACGCTGGAAGGTTTCTGCAAACTGCGCCGCGAACTGGACGCTCAGCCTACCGGGTTCCTGGACAGCCGCATTCGCCGTTACCAGTCGTTCGCCGAGATCAGCACCGAACCTGGCCCGCACTTCGGCCTTGGCCTCGAAGCCTATGCCACCTGGACTTCCCCAATCCGTAAATTCGGCGATATGGTTAACCACCGTTTGCTGAAAGCGATTATTAAAGGCGAAGCGGCGACGCGTCCGGCGGAAGAAACCACCGTCCAGATGGCGGAACGTCGCCGTCTGAACCGGATGGCCGAGCGTGACGTGGGCGACTGGCTGTACGCTCGCTTCCTGAGCCCGAAAGCCGGCACCGATACTCGCTTCGCAGCAGAAATTATCGATGTTAGCCGCGGCGGGATGCGCGTACGCCTGGTGGACAACGGGGCCGTGGCGTTTATCCCTGCACCGTTCATTCACGCGGTACGTGATGAGCTGGTTTGCAGCCAGGAAAACGGCACCGTGCAGATCAAGGGCGAAGTCGTTTATAAAGTGACCGACGTTATCGACGTGACCATCGCGGAAGTTCGCATGGAAACGCGCAGCGTTATCGCTCGCCCTGCGGCCTGATCCTGATTTTCACCCTATAAAGCCGGGCGCTCTGCCCGGCTTTTTCATTTCTGTCATCTCATGTGCCGATATATTGCACATCCTCTGCAAAAACAAGATCTTTTCCTCTTTACCGGGGCTTTAACATCGGCCGTCTGTTGCTACTATAAATAATAGATTTAGGTGATATTTTCCCCTGAGGCTCAGGAGCACGAATGAAAGACGATTTGGAGCAGAACCTGCTTTATCGTTACCTGGGGACGACCAGCCCCTACTGGCGTCTACCGGCGGACAGCAACGCCCTTCAGCTGGCGGCCAGTGAAGATTCAGACACCGGCCAGGTGGTGGCGCTGGACATGATACAGGCCGACGAAATTCGTCAGATGACGGTGATTACCTCCAGCCTGACCATGACGCTGTCGCTGTTCGGCATAGAAGTCCCGGTGCATATGGTCGGCCGCAAAGTGTCTAAACGCGAGTGGGCGGGCACCGCCTCGGCCTGGCACGACACCCATTCGGTGGCTCGCGACCTGGTCCAGGGCCTCTCTTTTGCCGAGCAGGTTGTCTCTGAAGCGAATTCAGTCATTGTCATTCTTGATAAACAGGGAAATATCCAGCGCTTCAATCGGTTAAGTGAAGAATACACCGGGATGAAAGAACATGAGGTCATCGGTCAGAATGTCTTCAAGCTGTTTATGAGCCGCAGCGAAGCCGCCGCCTCAAAGCGCAATATCAGCGGATTTTTTCGCAATGGCAGCTCCTATGAAGTTGAACGTTGGGTCAAAACCCGTAAAGGCCAGCGGCTGTTTTTGTTCCGCAACAAGTTTGTCCACAGCGGCAGCGGCAAAAACGAAATCTACCTGATTTGTTCCGGCACCGACATTACCGAAGAGCGCCGCGCGCAGGAGCGACTGCGGGTGCTGGCCAATACCGATACCATCACCGGACTGCCTAACCGCAACGCCATTTACGACCTGATCACCGAGGCCATCGCCAAACGGGGCGACACGCAGGTCGGCATCGTTTATCTGGATCTCGATAACTTTAAAAAAGTGAACGATGCCTACGGCCACATGTTTGGCGATCAGCTATTGCAGGCCGTGTCGCTGGCGATTTTAAGCTGCCTCGAAGAAGGCCAGGTGCTGGCGCGCCTCGGAGGCGATGAATTTATTGTGCTGGCAACAAACACCTCTCAGGGCTCGCTGGAAGCGATGTCTTCCCGCATTCTGACCCGCCTGAAGCAGCCCTTCAGGATCGGCCTGATTGAGGTCTATAGCGGCTGTTCGCTGGGTATCTCTCTCGCCCCGCAGCACGGGGATGAACGAGAGAATCTGATTCGTAACGCCGACACCGCCATGTACACCGCCAAAGAGAGCGGCCGCGGGAAGTTTTGCGTGTTCTCTCCCGAGATGAACCAGCGGGTATTTGAGTATTTGTGGCTGGATACCAATCTGCGTAAAGCGCTGGATAACGATCAACTGGTGATCCATTACCAGCCCAAGATGACCTGGCGCGGCGAAGTCCGTAGCCTGGAAGCGCTGGTGCGCTGGCAGTCTCCCGAACGGGGTCTGATTCCTCCTCATGGCTTTATTTCCTATGCCGAGGAGTCTGGCCTGATTGTGCCGCTAGGGCGCTGGGTGATGGTTAGCGTTGTGCAGCAGGTGGCAAAGTGGCGGGACAAAGGCATTAATCTCCGCGTGGCGGTCAACGTGTCCGCCCGCCAGCTCGCCGATCAGACTATTTTTAGCGATCTCAAGCAAGCGCTGAAGGATCTGAATTTTGAATACTGCCCGATTGACGTTGAGCTGACCGAGAGCTGTCTTATCGAAAACGAAGAGCTGGCGCTGTCGGTTATCAAGCAATTCAGTCAACTGGGAGCGCAGGTGCATCTGGACGACTTCGGCACGGGGTACTCGTCCTTATCGCAGCTGGCGCGCTTCCCAATCGACGCCATTAAGCTCGATCAGTCTTTTGTGCGCGACGTGCATAAACATTCCGTGTCTCAGTCGCTGGTGAGAGCCATCGTGGCAGTGGCACAGGCGCTGAATTTACAGGTGATCGCCGAGGGCGTGGAAAACCAAAAAGAAGACGCCTTTCTTACCAAGAACGGCGTCAACGAACGGCAGGGGTTCTTATTTGCAAAACCAATGCCCGCTGCCGTGTTTGAGCGTTGGTTTAAGCGCTATCAGGCCAGAACAAAGCGCTAGCCCGCTTTACGCAGAGCCGTCGACGTATGGCGATTTTGCAGCATGACCAGCCGTTCCATATAGGCAATGTCCTTGTCCTCCAGGCAGAATGCGGCATCCACCCAGTCTTCGGTGATGTCCATCAGCTCTGAGCGCGGCAGCTGTAACACGCGCTGTCGCGCGCGCAGCATGGCCTTCACGCCGTTAAGTTTAGGCTGGAGGGTATCGATGAAGGTGCGCGTGGCCAGGTATCCCTGTCCCGGCTCAAACAGCTGATCCACCAGCCCATACTGCTGGTACCATTCCGCCGTGTGGGACTCGCCCTTATAGATCAACTCTTCAGCAAGTTTCATGCCCGAACGGCGAGCAACCAAAGAGTACGCCCCCATCCCGGGAAACAGGTTGAAGGCAATTTCCGGGAATCCCAGCCTGGCATCGCGCTGTGCCAGCAGGAAATGGTGCGCGAGCGCCGCCTCAAATCCGCCGCCAAGCGCACTGCCCTCAACCATCGCCAGGCTGATAGCCCCCGTATCAAAACCGCGAGACGCGGCATGCACGCAGTCCACACAGGCACGGGCATAGGCGCGGAGCGCTTCCCGACGCCCATTACGAATAGTTTCCACAAAAAAGCCTAAATCGCCGCCGGTATTGTACATTCCGGGGACCAGCGAGCCGGTAACCCAGAAATCGACTTTAAATCCGGCCTTCTGGACGATATATCCCAGGTTCATTATTTCCTCGATAAGTCCGTGATTGAAGCAGGGACGCGGGCGGGCACGAAGCATCATCCAGACTGTACGGCGTTCTTCTTCGTAATATCCAGACAGTTGAGTAAAACGTGCAGTGTCAGTAAAGAGTTTGCAGGTTGGTTGGTTGATAACTGTCATAGCCAGATCCTCATTAAATGAAAGTGCGGTCATCGCAGGATCAGACTAATCCACGGCTGTAGTTTGATGAATGCAGCGTAAGGATTAATAATTAATGCTTATATGTTGTGCGATAATTTATTGAAGAATAAGGCTAAGAATTCGCCGAGTGCCCTTCTCTTTATCGGCTATTTTTTGCATTATGGGCGAATGATTCATCCCCTAACACAGACAGGATTAACAATGCCAACACTGGATCCGCAGCAGCTTGCCAAACGTATTGATACCGTGCTGGATATTCTGGTTGCCAAAGATTATGCCTCCGCGATAAACAACCTTGAGATCCTTAAAGCGGAATTGCTGAGCATAGATAACGATGAAAACAAGCAGGACGGCGAGCAAAAAAAATCGCCCTGGGAAATTTAATTCTTTGGGAAATATAGGCCACCGCGAACGGTGGCCATAAATGATTAGAGCGTTAACGAGCCGAAAGCCCCCTGCCAGTCTTTTTCAAACCCGTCTATCGCCGCCGTCACCGCAGGCGTGACCAGCATCTGTTCAACCACATCAATCGGCAGCGTGATCGCTTCGCAGCCGGCCAGAAGGCATGACATCGCCTGGTGCGGCGTGCGGAAGCTGGCCGCCAGCACTTTCGCGTCAGGGGCATGCAGCGTCAGAAGCTGCTGGAGATCCTGTACCATCTGAATCCCGTCCCCGCCCTGAGCATCCAGCCGGTTCACATAAGGCGCAACATATTCAGCGCCCGCCAGCGCGGCCAGTAGCCCCTGCGTCGCGCCATAAACTGCCGTACCCAGCGTTGGGATCCCGAGGACTTTAAGCTGTTTAAGTGCCGCCAGGCCTTCCGGCGTAGTGGGAACCTTAACAACCAGCCCCGGTACCCGCGTGGTTAGCAGCTGTGCTTCTTTCACCATTTCATCAGCCTGGTTCGCAATCACCTGAGCAAACAGCTGACCTTCGCCCCCCAGCGCGTCCTGCAGTGCAGGCAGCACTTCCCACAGGGATATTCCCGCTTTGGCAACGATGGAAGGGTTGGTGGTTACGCCCTGCAGCGGCAGAACACGGGCAAGACGCTTAACGGCGGCAACATCTGCGGTATCTAAATACAGTTCCATTACGCTCTCCAGAATTAGAGTCATCTCTCATTGACCGCATCATAACCCGACTGTCGATTGCTTAGCTGATCAATATCAATATAACTTTCATTCGAAAGTAATTTAATTTACGAAAGAAACAAAGAGAGAGAATGCCATGCTGTTCAATATTCAGCGCTACTCCACGCACGATGGCCCTGGGATCCGCACGGTGGTCTTCCTGAAAGGATGCTCGCTGGGCTGCCGCTGGTGCCAGAATCCCGAAAGCCGTAGCCGTGAATGCGACGTTTTGCTGGACCGCCGTTTGTGCATCGCCGGCTGCGAACTTTGCCAGCAAGCCGTACCGGACGTGATTTCCCGTGTAGACAGCGAATTGGTTATTTCCCGTGGCAAACTCAACCCCAATGCTATCAATGCGCTGAGAGAGTGTTGCCCTACCCAGGCGTTGACCGTCTGCGGTGAAGTAAAAACGGCGGATTCTATTATGGCCACCGTGCTGCGCGATAAACCTTTTTATGCTCGCAGCGGAGGGGGAATTACCCTTTCCGGCGGGGAGCCTTTTATGCAGCCGGAGCTGGCGCGGGAACTGCTACAGCGCAGTAAAGAGGCCGACCTGCATACTGCCGTGGAATCCTGCCTGCACGTGCCCTGGAAATACATTGCGCCTTCATTACCTTTTTTGGATTTGCTGCTGGCGGATCTTAAGCACGTAGACAAAGCGCGCTTTCAGCAGTGGACCGACGGCAACGCCGAACGCGTGATGGATAACTTTCGCAAGCTGGCCGCCCGCGGCGTAGAGATGACCATCCGCGTGCCGTTGATTCCCGATTTTAACGCCGATGAACGTTCCATCCGCGCCATCAGCAATTTCGCCGCCGACGAAATTGGCGCGAAATCTATCCATTTTCTGCCTTATCACACCTTAGGGATAAACAAATACACCCTGTTGGAACAGCCCTACCTGGCCGCCAGCAGGCCGCTTGATGCACCAGACCTTCTGCACTTCGCCGAACAGTACGCCAGCCAAAAAGGCATGACAGCCTGGATTAGAGGATAATCATCATGACCGAACTGAACCTGAATTTTCTCAGCCCACGTATAAAGGCGCACAAAGAAGCGCTGATACATATCGTGAAGCCGCCGGTCTGCACCGAGCGTGCCCGCCACTATACTGCTGTTTACCAGCGGCATCAGGATAAACCGCTGCCGGTTCGCCGCGCGATGGCGCTAGCCCATCATCTGGCGGAGCGGACCATCTGGATAAAACATGACGAGCTGATCGTCGGCAACCAGGCAAGCCATGTGCGCGGGGCGCCGTTCTTCCCGGAATACACCGTGGGTTGGATTGAGAGCGAAATCGACGATCTTGGCGACCGTCCGGGTGCCGGCTTTTCAATTTCCGACGCGGATAAAGCGGTCATGCATGAAGTTTGCCCCTGGTGGCGCGGACAAACGGTGCAGGATCGCTGTTATGGCATGTTTACCGACGAGCAAAAGGCACTGCTGGCGACCGGGATCATAAAAGCCGAAGGCAATATGACTTCCGGCGACGCTCACCTGGCGGTGAATTTCCCGCTGCTGCTTGAGCTGGGTATTAGTGGGTTGCGTGACAAAGTCGCCGAGCGACGCGGGCGTTTGCAACTTACCGACTGGGACGACCTGCACAAAGAACAGTTCCTGAAAGCCATTGATATGACTTTTGTTGCCCTGAGCGACCATATATTACGCTACGCAGAATTGGCGAAGAAAATGGCCTCCGACGAAAAACGAGAGGCACGCCGGGATGAACTGTTGGCGATCGCTGAAAACTGCGAACATATCGCCAGCAATCCGCCGGTCACTTTCTGGCAGGCTTTACAGCTCAGCTATTTCGTACAGCTTGTACTGCAAATTGAATCCAACGGGCACTCCGTCTCCTTTGGTCGGCTCGATCAGTACCTTTATCCGTGGTACCGCCGGGATGTAGAATTACAGCGAACCACCAGCCGGGAACAGGCCATTGAACTGCTGCAAAGCTGCTGGCTGAAGCTGCTTGAGGTGAATAAAATTCGCTCCGGCTCGCATTCAAAAGCTTCCGCCGGCAGCCCGCTTTACCAAAACGTCACCATCGGAGGACAAACGCTGGTGCACGGCGTCGCGGTGGATGCCGTTAACCCGCTCTCCTGGGACATTCTTGAGTCCTGCGGCCGCCTGCGCTCAACGCAGCCTAACCTCAGCGTTCGCTATCACGCCGGGATGAGCAGCGACTTCCTTGATGCCTGTGTGCAGGTGATTCGCTGCGGATTCGGCATGCCGGCGTTTAACAATGATGAAATTGTTATCGAGGCATTCATTAAGCTTGGCGTTAGCCGGGAAGATGCTTATGACTATGCGGCTATCGGCTGCATTGAAACCGCCGTCGGCGGAAAATGGGGCTACCGTTGCACCGGCATGAGCTTCATCAACTTTGCCCGCGTGATGCTGGCAAGCCTTGAACATGGCCGGGATGCCACCAGCGGGAGCATCTTCCTCCCACAGCAAAAGGCGCTGTCTGAAGGCAATTTCACTTCGTTTGACGAAGTCCTCGAAACCTGGGACCAGCAAATTCGTTATTACACGCAAAAATCGATCGAGATCGAATGCGTGGTAGATACCGTGTTGGAAGAAAACGCGCACGATATTCTTTGTTCGGCGCTGGTGGATGATTGCATTGAACGAGGCAAAAGTATCAAGCAAGGTGGCGCCAAATACGACTGGGTTTCAGGACTTCAGGTCGGGATTGCCAATCTTGGGAATAGCCTTTCAGCCGTAAAAAAACTGGTCTTTGAACAGGGCATCATCGGGCAGCAACAGCTGGCGGATGCCCTGGCCAACGATTTTGTCGGGCTGAGCGGCGAGCAGCTTCGCCAGCGACTAATCAACGGCGCGCCAAAATACGGCAACGACGATGACGAAGTCGATATGCTGCTCGCCCGCGCCTATCAAACCTACATTGATGAACTTAAGCGCTATCACAACACGCGCTTTGGCCGCGGCCCTGTTGGCGGAACATACTACGCGGGAACCTCTTCTATTTCAGCAAACGTGCCGTTTGGCGCAGCCACGATGGCCACACCGGATGGCCGGAGAGCACATACACCTTTGGCAGAAGGCGCCAGCCCCGCGTCCGGGACCGATCATTTTGGCCCTACGGCGGTCATCAGTTCCGTGGGCAAACTGCCGACCAATAAAATCCTCGGCGGTGTTTTATTGAACCAAAAACTGAATCCTTCAACGTTAGATAATCCACGCGATCGTGAAAAATTAATGTTTATGCTGCGCACCTTCTTCGAATCACACAAGGGCTGGCACGTTCAGTACAACATTGTCTCCCGCGAAACACTGCTGGAAGCCAAACAAAATCCTGATAAATATCGAGATTTGGTGGTAAGGGTTGCAGGATACTCGGCCTTCTTTACGGCCTTATCTCCTGACGCGCAGGATGATATTATAGCCCGCACGGAACATACTCTTTGACGAGAAGGCGGGGTTAATCCCCCCGCCTGACTACTGGCTGACATGAACTCAAGACAACAAATTATCCTGCAGATGGTTATCGATCAAGGCCGGGTTAGCGTCGCCTCTCTGGCGAAAACAACCGGCGTTTCAGAAGTCACCATCCGCCAGGATTTGAACCTGCTTGAAAAAAATAATTACCTTCGTCGCACGCATGGTTTTGCCGTCCCGCTGGATAGCGATGATGTTGAAACTCGCATGATGAACAACTACACCCTCAAGCTGCAGCTTGCGCAATATGCCGCCTCGCTGGTGAGTGATGGTGAAACCGTGTTTATCGAAAACGGCAGCAGCAACGCGCTTCTCGCCCGTACTCTGGCGGAGCAAAAAAAGGTCACGCTGATCACCGTCAGCAGCTACATTGCCCATTTGCTGAAAGACACCGATTGTGAAGTCATTCTGGTCGGCGGGATCTATCAGAAGAAAAGCGAAAGCATGGTCGGGCCGCTTACCCGCCAGTTTATCCAGCAGCTGCATTTCAGTAAGGCTTTTATCGGCATCGACGGTTTCTTGCCGGAAACCGGTTTTACCGGGCGCGATATGCTGCGTACCGACGTGGTGAATTCTGTGCTGGAGAAAGGTAGCGAGGCCATTGTGCTGACGGACAGCAGCAAGTTTGGCAACGTGCATCCGTATACTTTGGGCCCGATTTCACGCTTCAACCGCGTTATCACCGACGCTGCAATTAGCCAGGAGACGCTGGAGCAACTGAAAGCAGTCCACCTGCAGGTGGATATTGTTGACCCCTACGCCGCCGTCTAAGTCTCTGCTGCCCGCGCCGCGCGTGGGCTTCTTCTCTCTCAGAATATTCCCACGCTGGAATTAAGAGTTTTTACCTGTGTTAATCATACGGAAAAAATAGAATAGAATTTAGCGATATAACAGGGAGTAATAAACGCACCTGCCCTTTTTTAAGCTTATATCGCGACATCGTTTCACGAACCGCCCGGTAAAGTGGTGAATTCTTACTATACTTACCTGAGACTGGCTTCCGTGAATCAATTATTCTGGAGAAAGTATGATGACCTTAAATAACAAAAAAATGGCCGCTGCAATGCTGGCTATTACCCTCGCAATGTCCCTGAGTGCATGTTCTAACTGGTCTAAGCGTGACCGCAACACGGCAATCGGCGCAGGTGCCGGTGCGCTGGGTGGCGCAGTACTGACCGACGGCAGCACGCTGGGTACGCTTGGCGGTGCGGCAGTAGGCGGTATTATCGGTCACCAGGTGGGTAAATAAGGCAGGACGCCAGCAAAAGCTAACTCGCTTTGACGAATTCATTACGTGTTAATTTTCAGGTCTGACTAACAGCAGTAAAAATAAAAGGCCACGGTATTTGCCGTGGCCCAATAATTAATATTATTCCGAATTACCCGCCCGCGAGTTTCACTTTCATGCCTTTCGCTTCAAGCAATGATTTTATCAAATCGCGCTTATCGCCCTGGATTTCAATCACGCCGTCTTTGACCGCGCCACCGCAGCCACATTTCTTTTTCAGCTCCGCAGCAATGGCTGCCAGCGTCGCATCGTCGGCATCAATACCAGAAATCAGGCATACGCCCTTCCCTTTGCGGCCGCTGGTCTGCTTTTGAATGCGCACAATGCCGTCGCCTTTTGGGCGCTGAACTTCAACTTTAGGTTCGTCTATACGCCCGGTTTCCGTGGAGTAAACCAGCCGGCTGTTATTGTCTTTCATCAAGCCCCCTGCACCAGCGAGGCGCGAATATCGCGCAAAGTCTGCGCCGGGTCAGCCGATTGGGTGATCGGACGCCCAATGACCATAAAGTCTACTCCGGCTTGCAGAGCCTGCTGCGGTGTCATGATGCGGCGCTGATCGCCGGCATCACTGCCCATCGGGCGAATGCCTGGGGTAATAAGCTTGAATTCTCGGCCTAACGCCGCCTTAAAACGTACCGCCTCTTGCGCAGAGCACACTACGCCGTCCAGGCCACACTCTTTGGTCAGCGTCGCCAGACGCTCGGCATAATCTGCCGGGCTGGCGGTAATGCCCAGATCGGCCAGGTCGCTGGCTTCCATGCTGGTCAAAACGGTAACGGCGATCAGCAACGGCGCATCTTTCCCAAATGGGGCAAGTGCTTCTTTTGCGGCGCGCATCATTCGGGCTCCACCCGTAGCATGAACGTTGACCATCCACACGCCCATTTCTGCAGCAGCAGCTACGGCCCGCGCGGTGGTGTTCGGGATATCGTGGAATTTCAGATCGAGGAAGACATCAAACCCGCGCTGTTGCAGGTCACCCACCAGCTGTGGACCAAACAGGGTAAACATCTCCTTTCCAACTTTCAGACGGCAGTCGCGCGGGTCGATACGGTCGACAAAGGCCAGGGCGCTATCGCGATTATCATAATCAAGAGCAACGACTATCGGCGATTCAGTGGCAACACGGGAGGAGGATGACGCAGTTGAATTCATGGCAAAACCTTCTGACTGTTGGGCACCAGCGCGGCGCAAAAAAGTTAAACGGCAGCATTCTACTCGTCAGCCAGGTAAATTTACAGCCGCGATTGCCCCCTGCTAAGCGAAAGTTGCACGATGCTGAAGCTGGGGACGATGAAGCATTTAATAGTATGTTGTAACTAAAGTATGGATTTTTAAAAAACGCGGGCTATTGCCCATCCAGCCCGCGAATTGGTTTCACCGTTGACCAGGCGCGGCAGGATGGGCAATGCCAGTACATGGTGTAGGCAGTAAAGCCGCATTTTTGACAGCGATAGCGGGGCTTGGTGCGAATTTGCTCGCCCACCATATCCCTCAGTACCATCAAGCTTTCTTTCGCTCGCCCTTCCTCCGCCTCATGCAGGTGGTAATCCATCAGACGATGGAATACCCGCATTGTTGGATGCCGTTGCAGTTGACGGTTGATATACATCTGAGCCGTTTCAGCGCCTTCGCGCTGCTCGAGAATGCTCGCCAGCATAAGCTCTGCCACTGCCCCGCTGTTTTCTTCCACGCAACGCTTGAGGAAAGTTTCCCACTCGTCAGGTTTGCCTAGCTGTTGATAGCACACCTGCAGCATCTCCAGCGTTTCGCTGACCAGTTCGCTATCTTGCTCAATTACGCGTTTTAACGAATCTACCGCTTTGGCATATTCGCCTTTTTCCATGAAAATACGCCCCATCATGATGGAGACCCGGGCGCAATTTTTATCTGCAGCCGCCCCTTTTTTAAGCAGGGACATGGCCTTGTCCGTGTCGTCATTGCCAATGTTTTGCAGCGCAAGTTCACAGTAGAAGTGCGCGATTTCCACACGCTGTTTGTCTTTGCCGAGCTTAACCAGCCGTTCGGCCACGTCGATGGCTTTCTGCCAGTCGCTTGTTGCCTGGTGAATTTGCAGCAGCTGCTGCAGCGCGCTGATGCGGAAGTCGGTTTCGTCGATAAGCTGGCTGAACATATCTTCGGCGCGGTCATAAAGCCCGGCGGCCATGTAGTCTTTGCCGAGTTGCTGCACGGCAAGCAGACGCTGGTCGTAGTTCAACGACGCGCTTTCCATCAGCGACTGGTGAATACGGATAGCCCGATCAACCTCGCCACGCTGGCGGAAGAGATTCCCTAACGTGAGGTGAGCTTCAACGGTGCCGGTGTCCTCTTTAAGCATGTCGAGGAACAGATCAACCGCTTTGTCCTGCTGGTTAGCCAACAGGAAGTTCACCCCGGCGACATAGTCGCGAGAAAGGCGACTGGCCTCCTGCTGTTTGTCTTGCAGCGCACTTCTGCGCCCCATATACCAGCCATAAGCGGCTGCAATGGGTAACAGCAGAAACAGCAGTTCCAACATAAAAGATTATTCCTTCACGGCCGGCACAACGGGCGCCGAAACATCAGTAGTAGGGGTAACCTGTTGCTCAAGACGTTTAATTTTTCGCTCAGCACGGGCCAGGGACACACGGACGCGCAGCCAGAACAGACCGCAAATCAGCCATCCAAGAATAAACCCTGCCGCAAACAGCGTCGCCAGCAAAGTAGACACCCGGTACTCGCCTTGCGCTAACAGGTAATTAAAGTTCACAACCTGATCGTTTTGCGCCCCTAAAGTGATAGACACCACAAAGATGGCAAGTACCAGTAAGAAAATGAGTAAATATTTCACATGACATCCCGTTATGTGGTCACAGCTGGCTTAGCTATGCCAAAAATGAGTCCCGGAGGTATAAACTACCATTTCAGGCGAAACCGGGGAATCCATTAACCTCCCCGAATGCATAAGAAATGGGGGTTAAAACACTATTCTCAACTTTTTTCATGCCGTTCGGCTATTTCCTGGTCTTCTTCTGCAGGCGGAGTCAGCGGCCCACACCAGCGCTGCGCCAGCCAGGTCGCCAGAATAACTAACAAACCAGAGATAATCGTGGCGACAACCAGGTCACGTGGCCAATGCATGCCCAGCCACAGTCGGCTTCCCATTACGCCCGTTGCCCATAACAACAATACCACCAGCGTAAACGTCCGCCTGCGCGGCCAAAGTAATCCTACGCCCAACAGCGCCCAACTGGCAGCAAACATCGTGTGACCAGAAGGAAAAGCGAAGCCGGTTTCGAACTGCCAGTGTTTACGTAACCACCCGGGAATTTCATCCTGCCCTTCCAGCTGCGCTTTCACCAGTTCCGCACGCTGAGTACGCTTTAAAGTGTAGAACTGGTCGGTAGTGATATGGTGAGTTTTTTCAAGCCAGACGACGAATGGCCGGGGTTCCTGCACTTTGTTCTTGATAACGGACTTAATGCCCTGACCTATAAGGATAGCGGCAGCGAGGATAGCAAATAACATCAGCGCAGGCTTAAGGCGATAACGCAGGCACCACAGAAACCAGGCACAAAGCACAACATGCGTAATGACTCCCCAGGGCTGCGTCACGGTCTCAGTGACCCAATAAAGCATTTTTAACACGCTTTCATCGCCCCCAGGGGCCCATTTCCAGCCGCTGAACCAGACGATTAACGGCATGATTAACAGAAGCGTTGTGCCTGCGGTGATGCGTTTTGCTATTGCCTGCATGAAAACCTCATGATAATGAAAGCCTTTAAAGAATAACCGAAAAATGCCCAGGAAGGTTAAACCGCGATGCCGTCATTGGCAAAAATGGCTTTTTAATCTGTCAATGAAGCGAACGACCGCGCGTTATGGCAAAATATCTGACATTAACGTACAGGCCAGACTTCTGGCAGACACCACGGTGTCAAAATAAGTACCTGGAGAATCACATGCAGCTTAAACGTGTGGCAGAAGCCAAACTGCCAACCCCCTGGGGCGATTTCCTGATGGTGGGTTTTGAAGAAGTGGCAACGGGGCAGGATCATGTTGCCCTGGTTTTCGGGGATATTAGCGGTGAAGAGCCCGTGCTCGCGCGCGTCCACTCCGAATGTCTGACCGGTGATGCGCTGTTCAGCCTGCGCTGTGACTGCGGCTTCCAGCTTGAAGCCGCGTTAACCCACATAGCTGAACAAGGCCGTGGCGTGCTGCTTTACCATCGCCAGGAAGGCCGTAATATCGGGCTGCTGAATAAAATCCGGGCCTATGCGCTGCAGGATAAAGGCTACGACACGGTAGAGGCTAATCACCAGCTCGGCTTTGCCGCCGACGAACGTGACTTTACGCTGTGCGCCGACATGTTCAAGCTGCTGGGCGTGGATGCCGTGCGTTTACTCACCAACAACCCGAAAAAAGTCGAAATTTTGACTGAAGCCGGGATCAACATTGTTGAGCGCGTACCGCTCATCGTCGGCCGTAACCCGAAAAATGCGCATTATCTCGACACTAAAGCCGCCAAAATGGGCCATCTGCTGTCTGAGTAAAGACGCTCATCTCGTAAAAAAGCCCCTTTTCAGGGGCTTTGTCGTTTCTTACTTCAGCATATTCCTGATCACATAATGCAGGATGCCGTCGTGACGGAAATAGGTCAGCTCATTGCCGGTATCAATGCGGCAGCGGCAATCAATGACCTGTTGGCGCCCGTCGGCAAAGGTCAGCGTAACCGGCACGCTGGCGCCAGGTTTCAGTTGGTTTAACCCGCTAATATCCAGCTTTTCCTCCCCCGTCAGCCCCAGCGTTTTTCGCGTGACGCCCTGAGGGAACTCCAGCGGTAAAATGCCCATGCCGATAAGGTTCGAGCGGTGAATACGTTCGAACGATTCGGCAATGACCACCCGGACGCCCAGCAAGCGAGGGCCTTTGGCCGCCCAGTCGCGGCTTGAACCGGAGCCATACTCTTTCCCGGCGATCACCGCCAGCGGAATGCCCCGCTCTTTGTAACGCATTGCAGCGTCATAAATAGACAGAACTTCTTCACCCGGCAGTAACCGCGTCATGCCGCCTTCAACGCCTGGCACCATCTCGTTGCGAATACGAATGTTGGCAAACGTCCCGCGCATCATGACTTCATGGTTACCACGACGCGAACCGTAGGAGTTAAAGTCTCTGCGCTCTACGCCATGCCCCTGCAGGTAGCGCCCCGCCGGGCTGTCAGGTTTAATGCTCCCCGCCGGGGAAATATGGTCGGTAGTGACTGAATCCCCCAGCATCGCCAGCACGTTAGCCCCGTGAATATCTTCCACTGGTTTTGGCTCGGCGCCCATCTCGTCAAAGAACGGCGACAGTCGGATATAGGTTGAGTCGTCCTGCCAGCCGTAGGTGGCCGACCGCGCCACCTCAATGCTGCGCCACTCTTCGGTACCTTCAAACACTTCAGCATATTCTTTGTGGAACATCTCGGTAGTCACCTGCGCGACAGCCGCAGCAATTTCCTGGCTGCCCGGCCAGATGTCTTTCAGGTAGACGTCAGCGCCATTTTTA
This sequence comes from Cedecea sp. VD22, assembly GCF_037150195.1. Classification (NCBI taxonomy): domain Bacteria; kingdom Pseudomonadati; phylum Pseudomonadota; class Gammaproteobacteria; order Enterobacterales; family Enterobacteriaceae; genus Cedecea; species Cedecea sp. VD22. The sequence continues at coordinate 27,955 of NZ_JBBCPX010000002.1, read as the reverse complement.
TCCTGCCCTAATGGCTCTTTAGTCAGGTCGATGTTCATGTTTCCAGCCAGCGCGTAGGCGACGACAAGCGGCGGTGAGGCCAGCCAGTTCGTTTTCACCAGCGGGTGAATACGGCCTTCGAAGTTGCGGTTGCCGGAAAGCACCGCGCCCACGGTAAGATCGCCTTTTTTAATCGCCTGCTCGATAGGATCGGGCAGCGGACCAGAGTTGCCTATGCAGGTAGTACAACCGTAACCCACCAGGTTAAAGCCCAGCTCATCAAGGTATGGGGTTAATTTGGCTTTCGCCAGATAATCCGAGACCACCTTAGATCCCGGCGCAAGCGAGGCCTTCACCCAGGGCTGCGGCTTCAGCCCCAGACTGACGGCTTTTTTAGCCAGCAACCCTGCCGCCATCAGCACGCTGGGGTTTGACGTGTTGGTACAGGAGGTGATAGCGGCAATCACCACGGCGCCATCCGGCAATTGATGCTCTTCGCCCGCCAGCGTGTAGCTGACCGGATGACGATCTTTGTGGGAAGCGTTGACTTCAAGCTCGTTGCTGGCGGCAAACGCTTTTGGCACTCCGCCGAGCGGGACACGATCCTGCGGGCGTTTTGGCCCGGCCAGGCTTGCCTCAACGTCATGCATGTTTAGAGAGAGCGTGCTGGTAAACACGGGTTCATCTCCCGTATTGCGCCACATGCCCTGCGCCTTAGCGTAAGCTTCAACCAGAGCCACCTGCTCTTCGCTACGCCCGCTGAGGCGCATATATTCCAGCGTTACGCCGTCGATCGGGAAGAAACCGCAGGTCGCACCGTATTCTGGAGACATGTTGGCGATAGTTGCCCGGTCGGCGAGCGGCAGCGAATCAAGCCCGTCGCCGTAAAACTCAACAAATTTGCCCACTACGCCGTGTTTACGCAGCATCTGGGTGACGGTCAGCACAAGGTCCGTCGCGGTGATCCCTTCCCGCAGTTTGCCCTCAAGCTTAAAGCCGACCACATCGGGGATCAGCATAGATACCGGCTGGCCCAGCATCGCCGCTTCAGCTTCGATACCGCCCACTCCCCAGCCCAGCACGCCAAGGCCATTAATCATCGTGGTATGCGAGTCGGTGCCAACCAGCGTGTCAGGGTAAGCGACAAGTTCGCCGTTCTGTTCTTCACTCCAGACGGCTTTGCCCAGGTACTCAAGGTTCACCTGGTGGCAAATGCCGGTACCGGGTGGCACAACGCTGAAACGGCTGAAGGCCTGCTGGCCCCAGCGTAGAAAGACATAGCGCTCGTGGTTGCGCTCCATTTCAAGACGAACGTTTTCCTCGAAAGCATCGTTGTCGCCGAAATGGTCGACGGTCACCGAGTGGTCAATCACCAAATCGACCGGGGAAAGCGGGTTAACTTTCGCCACATCACCGCCGAGGCGCTTAACGGCCTCACGCATTGCGGCAAGATCGACCACCGCCGGTACGCCAGTGAAGTCCTGCATCAGTACCCTGGCAGGACGATAGGCAATTTCGCGGTCGGCGTGGGCCTGTTTCAGCCAGCCGGCCAGGGCATGAATATCTTCGCGGGTGACGGAGTCTTCATCCTGCCAGCGCAGCAGGTTCTCCAGTAAAACTTTTAGCGACTTAGGTAACCGGCTGATATCCCCCAGCTCTTTTGCGGCCAGCGGCAAGCTGTAGTAATGCCAGGTTTTATTTAGCGCCCGTAGAGTGTCCTTACTGGCTTCGCGTAGGGTTAACGACATAGCTCCTCCTTTATGACAGGGATAGCGAGTGCCCTGATTATTCGCAGGGTCACTATTAAAGATAACACAAACCTGCCGTAACGATTTGATAACAACCCAAATTGATAAATGAGGCGAAGGGAATAAACCGTGAATAAACAAACGCCCCAACGGAATGTCGGGGCGAGAGGCGAATCGGGAGGATTATTCGAAGCAGTAAGACAGCGGCGCTCAGCCACTCAACGAAGATTAATTCGCGAAGACACGCAGCACTTCTACCCAAAACAAGGCAGACAGCGTGAAAGCACCGATCCATGACCAATATTTCACGGCATTGTGATTATTCATAGAGTTAACTCAATGTGACTATATGCAACAAGACTGCTTAATTAAGCAATCACCAGAATGTATTGCTGTGTGTAATTATTAGTGAATAACAGGTTGCCCTGCGGCAAATAAAAAGCACGTTTAATTCCGCAGAAAAAATAAACAATTCAATAACGATTTTATTGTTTTTTGCTATCGTCTTCAGAAAACAAATCAATAAAGGCCTGCTGCTGTTTCGTCAGCGTCCAGCCTTCAGGTGGCGTGCTTCCCTCTTTCTTAACGTCTTTTCGTGGTTTGCCGCTGTTGCGGGCCACAACTTTAGGTGCAGGACCCCTATCCCGAGTAGACATAGCTACCCCCAAAAATGCTAGGCAACCAGCGCCACAACCAGCCAGAACAAGGCTGACACCAAAAACACCGCCATCCATGCCTTACGTTTCAGGGATGGATCCTGCTGCGATTCCTCACTGCCTGAAGACATTGCTAGCCTCATACAATCGACACCACTTATCGTAACGTTTCTAAACAATCGGTATAACTAATCGCCAGTTGGGATTAATCCTAAAGAAACTCTAGCTCAAAAGCCAGAAAAATTGCGCAATAAGCAGGAGAAAAGATTTAATCTTTTGACCTGAAATAAATAATCGAAACGCCAGGTTTGCGCAACCACGAATTATTTACTAGCTGTGTCTCTTAATTGCGACACAATAACCATTAGTAGGATGTGGCTTATTTACGGGAATGGGAATAGACGAAGAAATGCGTTTAATTCTTGTTTAATAATGACTCGGGTATCTTCGGATGTGCCGAAGATACCCTGGGGAATTATTTGGCGGGTAATTTTATATCTTTAAACATCGCTTCAATATCTTCGTTCGAGCGTAATGCCACGGCGGTATCCACCACGTCACGGGTTAAATGTGGCGCAAAACGCTGAATAAAATCATACATATAACTGCGCAGGAAAGTGCTGCGACGGAAACCTATTTTCGTCGTGCTGTGGCTAAATACGCCCTGGGCTTCGATACGGACTAAATCCGGGTCTGAAATCGGATCTACCGCCATGCTAGCAATGACCCCTACTCCGAGTCCCAGGCGAACATAGGTTTTAATCACATCGGCATCGGTGGCGGTAAAGACGATTCGCGGCGTTAACCCTGCGCGGTTAAAAGCAGTGTCCAACTCGGAACGGCCGGTAAAACCAAAGGTGTAGGTGACCAGCGGATACTGCGCCAACTCTTCGATGCTAACCGACTCTTTCGAAGCCAATGGGTGATCGGGCGTAACCACAATGGAGCGGTTCCAGTGGTAGCAAGGCAGCATCACCAGGTCATCATAGAGATGAAGCGCTTCGGTGGCGATAGCAAAATCGGCATTGCCTTTGGAAACTGCCTCTGCAATCTGCGTCGGCGAGCCCTGATGCATATGCAGTGAAACCCGAGGATAACGCTCAATAAAGCCTTTAATCACGCCAGGCAGCGCATAACGGGCCTGTGTGTGGGTTGTCGCCACATAGAGCGAGCCTTTGTCAGGCCAGGTGTGTTCTCCGGCAACGGATTTGATGGCGTCGACTTTCGACAGCACTTCACGGGCGATACGGATAATTTCCTGCCCCGCTGGCGTAACCTGGGTCAGGTGTTTTCCGCTTCGGGCAAATATTTGTATTCCCAGTTCGTCTTCCAGCATACGAACTTGCTTACTGATCCCCGGCTGAGAGGTATAGAGCCCTTCCGCCGTAGAAGAGACATTAAGATTGTGGTTTACGACTTCAACGATATAACGCAGCTGCTGTAATTTCATAGCTTACCGTCCAGGGTCAAAGGCCCCGGCGCAATGGGCGGGGTTAAGACGCAGAAAAAACGAAAATTGACATTGCTTTACTCACTATATCAGTTATAGCTACTTTGTATAGATGGGATAAAAAGATAATAAACGAGTTATATAAGGCGCCATAAAAAAACCGGAGACAGGCTCCGGTTTTCACAGGTTCAGGCAGAATTATTTCTTACCAACGACCCATTTGCCGTCAACGAAGAAGGCTGACCAGCCGGTCGCTTTACCGTCTTTATCAGAAGCCACGTACTGCTGCTTCGTTTTACGACTAAAGCGAACGAACGCTTTATTCCCCTCTGGATCTTCCTGAGGAGCGTCGGCCAGATAGCGCAGCTTCTCAGGCAGGCGATCGCGGAAGCGATGCAGCTCTTCAACCAGCGGGGCGCGCGTTTCACGAGATTTCGGGAACGTGTTCGCGGCCAGGAAGACACCAGCGGCGCCATCACGCAGCACGAAATACGCGTCAGACTTCTCACACGGCAACTCTGGCAGCGGCACCGGATCTTCCTTCGGTGGCGCTACTTCGCCGTTACGCAGGATCTTACGGGTATTTTTACACTCGTCATTAGTACAAGCCATGTACTTGCCAAAACGCCCCATTTTCAGGTGCATTTCGGAGCCACATTTCTCACACTCAACGATTGGGCCGTCATACCCCTTGATGCGGAATTCACCCTCTTCGATTTCGTAGCCATCACAGGTCGGGTTATTACCGCACACGTGCAGCTTGCGCTTCGGATCGATAAGGTAGCTGTCCATCGCCGTGCCGCACTTCTGGCAGCGACGCTTGGCACGCAGGGCGTTAGTTTCCGCATCGTCACCTTCCAGCACGTTAAGAACTTCGTTCTCCGGTACCAGGTTGATGGTGGTTTTGCAGCGCTCTTTCGGCGGTAACGCATAGCCAGAACAGCCGAGGAACACGCCGGTACTCGCGGTACGGATCCCCATTTTACGGCCGCAGGTTGGGCAGTCGATGCTGGTCAGAACCATCTGGTTCGGACGCATACCGCCTTCTTCCGGATCCTGCTCCGCTTTCTCAAGCTGGCCGCTAAAATCAGTGAAGAAGTTGTCCAACACGCCTTTCCACTCGGCCTGGTTATTGGCCACCTGGTCAAGACTGTTTTCCATTTGCGCCGTGAAGTCGTAATTCATCAGCTCGCGGAAGTTCTCTTCCAGGCGATCGGTAACAATTTCACCCATTTTTTCGGCGTAGAAACGGCGGTTCTCAACGCGCACGTAGCCACGATCCTGAATGGTTGAAATGATAGAGGCATAGGTGGACGGGCGGCCAATCCCGCGTTTTTCCAGCTCTTTCACCAGCGACGCTTCGCTGAAACGCGCGGGCGGCTTGGTAAAGTGCTGGGCTGGAAGCAGTTCAACCAGCGTCAAAGATTCGCCCGGATTCACCGCCGGTAAGGTGCGATCTTCATCCCCTTTGCGCAGCGCAGGCATCACTTTCGTCCAGCCATCAAAGCGCAGCGTGCGGCCACGCGCCTTCAGACGGTACTCACCGGCTTCCACCGTCAGCGTGGTGGAGTCGTATTTCGCTGGCGTCATCTGGCAGGCGACGAACTGGCGCCAGATCAGCTGATAAAGCTTCTGGGCATCCGCCTCCATGTCTTTTAACGCTTCCGCCTGCACGGCCACGTCAGAAGGACGAATCGCTTCGTGCGCTTCCTGAGAGTTATCCTTGCTGGCGTATTGATTGGCATCCGCCGGCAGGTATTTCTTACCGAAGTTTTCTTCGATGTAGCCGCGTACCATGCTCACCGCGTCCTGGCTCAGGTTAGTAGAGTCAGTACGCATATAGGTAATGTGGCCCGCTTCGTAAAGACGCTGCGCCATCATCATGGTTTTCTTCACGCCGAAGCCAAGGCGGGTGCTGGCAGCCTGCTGCAGTGTGGAAGTGATGAACGGCGCCCCCGGTTTGCTGCTGGTCGGCTTGTCTTCACGATCCAGAACGGTGTAACGCGCTTTTTCAAGCAGGCTAACGGCCGCCATGGTCTGCTCGCGGTTAACCGGACGGAACGGTTTGTCTTTATGGTGACTCACCTGTACCGGCAGCGCATCGCCCTTCGGCGTCGACAGGTTGGCATCGATTTCCCAATACTCTTCCGGGACGAACGCTTTAATTTCGCGTTCACGCTCAACCACCAGGCGAACGGCCACGGACTGAACGCGCCCGGCAGACAGGCCACGCGCAATTTTTTTCCACAGCAGCGGAGACACCATATAGCCCACAACGCGGTCCATAAAACGGCGCGCCTGCTGGGCATTCACACGGTCAATATTCAGTTCACCGGGCTTTTCAAACGCCTGACGAATCGCATTCTTGGTGATTTCATTAAACACCACGCGGCTGTAGCGGGTGTCGTCGCCACCGATAACTTCCCGCAGGTGCCAGGCAATGGCTTCCCCTTCGCGGTCAAGGTCGGTTGCGAGATAGATGTGGTCTGCTTTTTCTGCCAGTGATTTCAGCTCGGAGACCACTTTCTCCTTGCCAGGCAGCACTTCGTAATGAGCATCCCAGTCATGCCAGGGATCGACACCCATACGGTTGACGAGCGCTCCGCGTTCATCCTTTTTGACCTTTTTGGCCCCTTTGGCGGCGGTAGAGTCAGCGCTCTTCTTGGTGGTTGATCCACTGGTCGGCAAATCACGGATATGACCGACGCTGGACTTCACCACGTAGTCGTTTCCGAGATATTTGTTGATCGTTTTGGCTTTTGCCGGGGACTCAACGATAACGAGAGCTTTACCCATTTTCACCTTTACCTATTTAATTCTTCCAGGAATACGTCGCAAATTTTCACCTTCCACTGGCGACGCGCTTTTTTATATTGCGGCAGCGTAGAAGGAGATCAACTCTTTTTTTCAATAACCTGCAACACCCACGGCTCACTCGTCGGGTATTAAAGGCCTAAAGTCTCAAACAAGTGGCATAGCACGACGGAAGTTTGGTCGAATGTCAAGCAATTCTGTTGCCAGATTTGCGAAAGCGTCACACTCTACCTGATAAAATATGTTACGCAACTTTATTAGCATGCAATACCGGATCCCGCCAGCACGGTTAACTTTTTTAAGGCCACAGGGTTTACAGGGAAAATTTGCCCTTTTCCCTCAAGCGGACGTAAACTAGCGCCAGTTTTTTAAGGAGAACATCATGCAAGAGACAACTCAGCCTATTGACCGCGAATCCCTCCTCGCAGAGGCGAACAAAATCATTCGTGAACATGAGGATTTCCTGCACGGAATGGAAGCCACCGGCGTGGAGCAAAAAAACGGCGTGCTGGTCTTTAGTGGAGAATACTTCCTGGACGAACAAGGTTTGCCCACGCCGAAGAGTACGGCGGTGTTTAATATGTTTAAACACCTGGCCCACGTCCTGTCAGAAAAGTATACGCTGCAGGGCTAAACGAAAAGCGAGGCTTAAACGCCTCGCTTTTTTGCTTTACAGCAGTGGTTTTTCACCACGCTGCCACCAGCGCAACAGCAGGCGATCTAAGCTATTCGCCGCGCTACCGGTGAAGCGGTCCATCATTTTTTTACGCTGCAAATAACGTACATTAATAGCGTCAAAATCTTTCATCATCCCCAGCAGCAGATCGTCGCTGGTCGCCACGTCATCAACCAGACCTTTTTCTTTCGCCTGGGTACCGTACCAGTGCTCGCCCGTAGCCACTGATTCAATATCAAGGCCCGGACGCATGCTGCTGACAAACTGTTTGAACAGGTGATGCGTTTCGTTGAGATCTTCCCTGAACTTCTCACGCCCCTGCTCAGTATTCTCACCCAACAGGGTCAGCGTGCGCTTGTACTGCCCCGCGGTGTGCAGCTCCACGTCGATGTCATTGCGCTTAAGCAGGCGATGGAAGTTAGGGATTTGCGCGACAACGCCAATCGAGCCGATGATCGAGAAGGGCGCGGCCACAATGCGCTGGGCCACACACGCCATCATATAGCCGCCGCTGGCCGCCACTTTATCCACCGCAATGGTTAAAGGCACGGCTTTGTCCCGCAAGCGCTGGAGCTGTGATGCCGCTAGCCCGTAGCCATGAACCACTCCGCCAGGGCTTTCCAGGCGCAGCAAAACTTCATCCTTGGGTTTAACAACTGATAGCACGGCGGTAATTTCTTCACGGAGCGAGCTGACTTCGTGGGCATCCATACTGCCTTTAAAGTCGAGGACGTAAAGCGTCGGCTTGCCTGAACTGGCCTTTTCGCCACGTTTAGCCCGCGCCTTTGCCTGCTTCGCTTCGAGCTTAAGCTTTTTCTTTTCTTCTTTAAGCCACAGCTTCTGCTGATGCGGGTCGAGCATAGCGACCTGCATCTCCTGCTGTACATCCTGATACTGCTCGCTCAGATTCGTCAGCCTTAGTTCACCCCGGCCCTGTTTCTTACGTTGCGCAACGTTCACTAGGATAAGTGCAATGGCACCAATTGCCACCACGATGGTCACCGCTTTAGCCAAAAAAAGTCCATAGTCAGCAATCAGATCCACATTTACCGCCTTTATCACCAAGCATTGTTAATCTCCGCAGTGTACCCGAGCAGGCACACGTTCGTCTGTAAGTAACTATAAAGGCAGCATGAGGGCATCCTTAAAAGATTTGGCTCGTGGAAATTTTTGCAAAATGTTAATCCTTAGCATTGTCTCCGGCTGACTGATTGAAATACGCCCGTCTTTAAGGCATAAAGCCAGGTAACTTAACGAGAAATAAGACGTGAGCATATTGCATCACGCGAGGAGTAAAACCGTGCACTATCAGCCGCAAGATAATTTACTGAAAAATCGCATTATTTTAGTGACCGGTGCCAGCGATGGCATCGGCCGTGTCGCCGCACTCACCTATGCCAGATTTGGTGCTTCGGTGATTTTGCTGGGGCGCAATGAGCAAAAGCTCCGCGCCGTCGCCGGTGAGATCCAGTCTCACGGTTTGCTCCCCGCGCACTGGTTCACGCTCGACCTGGCTACCGCCACGTCGGCAGATTGCCATGCGCTGGCTAACAAGCTTAGCGCGCTGGTTCCTCGCCTCGATGGCGTCCTGCATAATGCCGGTATTCTTGGCGATGTCGTGTCGATGGACAAGCAGGATCCCGACACCTGGCAGGCCGTCATGCAGGTGAACGTCAATGCGACCTTTTTCCTGACTCAGGCTTTGCTTCCTTTATTACTTAAATCCGAATCTGGCTCTCTGGTGTTCACCACCTCAAGCGTGGGTCGCCAGGGCCGCGCTGGCTGGGGCGCTTACGCCGCATCGAAGTTTGCGACGGAAGGCATGATGCAGGTGCTGGCGGAGGAGTATAAGCAGCAGAACCTGCGCGTAAACTGCATCAACCCAGGCGGTACTCGCACCGCAATGCGCGCCAGCGCCTTCCCCACGGAAGATCCGGCTAAACTGAAAACGCCCCGGGATTTAATGCCGCTTTATCTCTGGCTGATGGGCGACGACAGCCGCCGTAAGACCGGCATGAGTTTTGATGCCCAGCCTAACCGTAAACCGGGGATTTCAGAATGAGCGAAGAGCGTTATCAGCAGCGCCAACAGCGCCAGAAAGAAAAGGTTGATGCGCGCATTGCAGAAGCCCAGCAGGAGCGCGGGATCCTGATAGTCTTCACCGGCAACGGGAAAGGTAAAACAACCGCCGCATTCGGCACCGCTACCCGCGCCGTAGGCCACGGCAAAAAAGTCGGCGTCATTCAGTTTATCAAGGGCCAGTGGCCGAACGGCGAACGTAATCTGCTGGAGCCACACGGGGTTGAGTTTCAGGTGATGGCGACAGGCTTTACCTGGGAAACGCAAAACCGGGAAACGGATACCGCCGCCTGTCTTGCGGTGTGGGAGCACGGCAAACGGATGCTGGCAGACGCCACGCTGGATATGGTGATCCTCGACGAGCTGACCTACATGGTGGCCTATGATTATCTGCCGCTGGAAGACGTCTTAATCGCGCTGGCTAACCGCCCGGCGAATCAGACAGTGATTGTGACTGGCCGCGGGTGCCACCGCGATATTCTGGAGATGGCCGACACGGTGAGCGAACTCCGCCCGGTTAAGCATGCGTTTGACGCCGGGGTGAAGGCGCAGATGGGTATTGATTACTAATAAAAAACCCCTCAAAAGAGGGGTTAAGATTTAGCTGCCGCTGCCGTTATTACGGCTGCTGCTGGCGCGGCGGTTACCGCCGGTCACTTGGGTGTGACGCTTCACGGCACGACGAATCTGGTTCGCTTTCATGCGGCGGCGATCTTTTTCTACCGCCACTTTACTGCTGGTTTCTTCCGGCAGTTCCACCAGCGTACGCAGGTAGTTTGTCTGCGCCAGATCAAGCTCGGTATAGCCCCCGCGCGGAAGGCCTTTCGGTAGCTTAATGTCACCGTAACGCACGCGAATAAGGCGGCTCACCTGAACACCGACAGCTTCCCACAGGCGACGAACCTCACGGTTACGGCCTTCGGTCAGGGTCACGTTATACCACTGGTTAATGCCTTCCCCGCCGGTGAACTTGATGGTTTTGAACGCCGCCGGGCCATCTTCAAGCTGCACGCCACGAGACAGTTGTCTTACTTTGTCGTCATCCACCTGGCCAAACACGCGTACGGAGTATTCACGCTCCACTTCACGGCTTGGGTGCATCAGGCGATTTGCCAGCTCCCCGTCGGTGGTGAACAGCAGTAAACCACAGGTATTCACGTCCAGACGCCCAACGGCAATCCAACGTGCACCGCGCAGCTTTGGTAAACGGTCAAAAACGGTTGGGCGCCCTTCCGGGTCGCTGCGGGTACAGAGCTCACCTTCCGGCTTGTAATAGGCCAGCACGCGGCAGATCTGTTCCGCTGATTCACGGATGGAGATCAAATGACCATCGATGCGGATTTTAAGCGACTGGGTAATTTCAACGCGATCGCCCAGCGTGGCAATTTTACCGTCAACGCTTACGCGGCCTGCAGAGATAATGGTTTCAATCTCACGACGGGAACCATGGCCAGCGCGAGCCAGCACTTTTTGTAACTTTTCGCTCATTGAGCTTCCTCGGGTGTCGCCTTCACAGGCGTCTCAGATACTTTGAAATCAAAAGGCATGGGCCTGATGAAGTATAAATACGAATTTGAATGGCTGCCCGGCAATGCAGGAAAACCGCTGACAGCATCGTGGCCGCACATACTACACGAATTTTAACGTAAATGGAGTGAAAACCCGTTTACAGATTCGCTCACCGCTGGTTCTGAGTATCCAGCAGTGCAGCTTGCTCGCCGGAAGCACAATTGCGCGGAGTAGCCACATTTTTATTTCCTCTGGCGGCCTCACTGCCTCCCAGAAAAACAGGAATTCCGCTCTTCAGCCAGCGGTGATACTGTGCCTGTTGGTTAGCATTCAGCGCCTTATCGGCCCAAATCATAATGTGGTCCGCATGAATACGGCTAAGATCCGGGCAGGGAATGCCGCGATCCAGAACCTCAACGCAAAAACCGTCGCTGGCAAAACGGATCCCTTCCAGCCAAAGCTCGACGGGATCTTTTAGCGAAAGTGCCAGAATAAACAGACTGCCGCCCGGACGCTTACGCCCGCTGGCCAGGACGAACGTCGCATATTCAATCAGCGCCGTATCAAGCAATGCGCTATTCATCGCCTGTTCCTGCTGTGCATCAGCGTTAAGCCATAGTCTCAGCGGGCGGATAACCTCATCAATAAAAATAGCGGGCGGGACTTCGCGGCCATAGCGCCAGATAAGCCCCCGGAGCTTCGCAGGCTGCATCGCTTCACACTGCGCCAGCAGGGCTTCCTGAACGTCGAGCCATCTGAAAGGCGGAGACATCTCCTCGCCTTTCAGCAGCGCCAGCATATCCGACAGAGCTACCCCTTTCTCAAGCCAGCCAACAATCGCGGCGACCTGCGAACAGTGGGTAAAATCAAAAAAACGGTGCCCGTTCTCATCCACCTGCGGCTTGATCAACCCATAACGCTGCCAGCTCCGAATATTGGCGGGCGTCACGCCGCATTGAGAAGCCAGAACATCAATGTTAAATCGGGCCATAGCGATTTCCTTACAGGAAAGGTTTAACGTCCCCGACGCCCTCGCGCATAACAACCGGCGCGTCTTCAGTCAGATCGATAACCGTGGTGGGCTGCTGCCCCAGATAGCCACCGTGGATAACCAGATCCACCACTTTCTCGAGGCGATCTTTGATCTCTTCAGGATCGGACTCGGTAAACTCGCTACCCGGTAGCATCAGCGAAGTCGACAGCATCGGCTCATTCAGCACTTCAAGCAGCGCCAGCGCAATCGGATTTGACGGCACGCGCAAACCGATAGTTTTACGTTTTTCCTGCAGCAGGCGACGGGGAACCTCTTTGGTGCCCTTCAGGATAAAGGTGTAATTCCCCGGCGTGTTGTTTTTAATCAGACGGAATGCCACGTTGTCGACGAAGGCGTATGTCGACAGCTCCGACAGATCCCGGCACATCAGGGTAAAGTTGTGGCCGTCAGGGAGCTGACGAATGCGGCAAATGCGCTCCATGGCGCCCTTGTCTTCAATCTTGCAGCCCAGCGCATAGCCGGAATCGGTAGGGTAAACAATGACCCCGCCTTTACGAATAATATCGACGGCCTGATTAATCAGGCGCGGCTGCGGGTTATCCGGGTGGATATAAAAAAACTGACTCATACTGCCCTCTCTTTAGCGATGCGGCTCTGCTCCCAGTGCTGCCAGACGGGCTCAACGCCCGCCGGTAGCCACAGCTTACGGCCCAGTTCAATCCACGCGCAGGGTAGATGAAAATCAGACCCCTGCGACGCCAGCAGATTAAACTGCTTAGCGTAGCTGGCAAGCTGGGTACGTTCGTTGGGAGCCTGCTGGCACTGCGCAACTTCCATGGCATCGCCACCGTGTTCGGCAAAGTGCGCCAGCAGTCGTTTTAGCCATTTTGCGGTCAGGCCGTAGCGCCCTGGATGCGCCAGCACCGCCTGCCCGCCAGAATGATGAATCACATCAATAGCTTGTTCTATTGTACACCACTGGGGCGGAACGTATCCGGTTTTCCCCTTAGCCAGATACTTTTTGAAAACATCGCCCATAGTGCTGGCTTTGCCCTGCTCGACCAGAAAACGAGCGAAATGCCCGCGGGTAATTGCCCCGCTGCCTGCGTGACGCATTGCCCCTTCCAGCGCACCGGGAATACGCGCTTTATCCAGACGTTCGGCAATCATTACCGCGCGCTGGCTGCGGCGTTCACTTTGCTGTTCAAGAAAAAGCTTCAGCGCCGGGTGCTGTTCATCAATACCCAGGCCAACGATATGGATTTCGTGATTTTCCCAGACGGTGGAGATTTCAACGCCGCTAATTAACTGTAGCGGTAAATTCAGGCGCTGGATTTCAGCCCTTGCGGCAGGCAGACCAGCGACGGTGTCATGATCGGTAATGGCAAGTACCGTGACGCGCATATCTACCGCGCGATTAACCAAAGCTTCAGGAGACAACAGGCCGTCCGAGGCGGTAGTGTGGCTGTGTAAATCGTGGATCGTGGCCAGGGTGGGCTCGCTCAAAATGGCTCCAGAAATGGATAGACAGAAATTTAGCGGCCCATGATAACGATAATCGTCTATTTTAAAAAATCAGTATTGACAATAAAGCCGCGAACCAGTTTACTAGTACGCAAGTTCACATAACGAGGTATCTGAAATGAAAGCGATGAATTCCCTGCACGGTTGGTGGCGTACTCCCTGAACTCGGGCGGTGCGATCGCGTACGCTGTTTAACAGCACAGATACCAGGCCCGCCAACGATGCGGGCTTTTTTTTGAACAAAATTTGAGAACTAAAATGCAAACACAAAAACCGGCACTTGAACTCCTGAGCAGCGAAGCTGCCTACCGTGAAAACCCAACGGCCCTTTTCCACCAGCTGTGCGGTGCGCGCCCTGCGACGCTGCTGCTGGAGTCCGCAGACATCGACAGCAAAGACGACTTAAAAAGCCTGCTGCTGGTCGATAGCGCCATGCGCATTACGGCCTTAGGTGACACCGTCACCTTACAGGCCTTGTCTGCTAACGGCGCTTCCCTGCTGCCTCTGCTGGATGCCGCCCTGCCGGCTGGTGTCGAAAACGAGCACTTCCCGGATGGCCGCACCCTTCGCTTCCCAACGGTCAGCACGTTATTAGATGAAGACGCGCGCCTGTGCTCGCTGTCGGTCTTTGACGCATTCCGCATTATGCAGGAACTGGTGAGCGTGCCCGCGGATGAACGCCATGCGATGTTCTTCGGCGGTCTGTTTGCCTACGACCTGGTGGCCGGTTTTGAGGACCTGCCGCAGCTTAAACAGGACAACCGCTGCCCGGACTACTGCTTCTACCTGGCCGAAACCTTATTGACCATCGATCATCAGAAAAAACAAACCCGCATTCAGGCCAGCCTCTTTACGCCTTCCGTGAGCGAAAAACAACGCCTGCAGAAACGCACCGAACAGCTGCGCCAGCAAATCAGTGAAGAGCCTGCTGCCCTGCCGGTGCAGAAAGTTGAGAACATGAGCTGCGATGTCAATCAGACAGACGAAGAGTTCGGGGCAGTTGTGCGCCAGATGCAAAAAGCCATTCGCATCGGTGAAATTTTCCAGGTTGTGCCGTCCCGCCGCTTCTCGCTGCCTTGCCCGTCACCGCTGGCGGCTTATCAGACGCTGAAGAAGAGCAACCCAAGCCCGTACATGTTCTTTATGCAGGACAACGATTTCACACTGTTCGGCGCGTCCCCGGAAAGCTCGCTCAAATACGATGCGACGAATCGCCAGATTGAGATCTACCCGATTGCCGGCACCCGCCCTCGTGGCCGCCGCGCCGACGGATCCTTGGATCGAGACCTGGACAGCCGCATCGAGCTGGAAATGCGTACCGACCATAAAGAACTCTCAGAACACCTGATGCTGGTTGACCTGGCGCGGAACGATCTTGCCCGCATTTGTACGCCGGGCAGCCGCTACGTGGCGGATTTAACCAAAGTCGACCGCTACTCCTTCGTGATGCATCTGGTTTCCCGTGTTGTCGGCGAGCTGCGTCACGACCTGGACGTGCTGCACGCCTACCGCGCCTGTATGAATATGGGCACCCTGAGCGGCGCGCCGAAAGTGCGTGCGATGCAGCTGATTGCCGGGGCCGAAGGCGTTCGTCGCGGCAGCTACGGCGGCGCGGTGGGTTACTTCACCGCCCACGGCGACCTCGATACCTGCATCGTCATCCGCTCAGCCTACGTCGAAGACGGCATAGCCACCGTGCAGGCCGGCGCTGGCGTTGTCCTTGATTCAGACCCGCAGTCCGAAGCCGACGAAACCCGCAACAAAGCCCGCGCTGTTTTGCGCGCCATTGCTACCGCGCATCACGCCCAGGAGATTTTCTAATGGCTGACATTCTGCTGCTCGATAATATCGACTCATTCACCTATAACCTGGCGGACCAGCTGCGCGCGAACGGCCACAACGTGGTGATTTACCGTAACCACGTCCCGGCACAAACGCTGATCGAACGCCTGGCCACCATGGATAACCCGGTGCTGATGCTGTCCCCTGGGCCAGGTGCCCCAAGCGAAGCGGGCTGCATGCCGGAATTACTGACACGAATGCGCGGTAAACTGCCGATTATTGGCATTTGCCTCGGCCACCAGGCCATTGTGGAGGCTTACGGCGGCTACGTCGGCCAGGCGGGCGAAATCCTGCACGGCAAAGCCTCTTCTATCTCCCATGACGGCGAAGCGATGTTTGCCGGGCTGCCTAACCCGCTGCCGGTGGCGCGCTATCACTCCCTGGTCGGCAGCAACATCCCTGCCGGCCTGACCATCAACGCGCATTTCGACGGCATGGTGATGGCGGTTCGCCACGAGGCTGACCGGGTTGTGGGCTTCCAGTTCCACCCGGAATCCATTCTCACCAGCCACGGCGCTCGCCTGCTGGAGCAGACCCTCGACTGGGCGCTGCAGAAGCTGAAGCAGGCCAATACGCTGCAGCCGATCCTCGACAAGCTTTATCAGGCGCAAACCCTGAGCCGCGAAGAGAGCCACCAGCTGTTTTCCGCCATCGTTCGCGGTGAGCTGAAGCCAGAACAGCTGGCGGCCGCGCTGGTCAGCATGAAGGTGCGCGGTGAACACCCGAACGAAATTGCCGGCGCCGCATCTGCCCTGCTTGAGCACGCCGCGCCGTTCCCAAGCCCGAGCTACGAGTTTGCCGATATCGTCGGCACCGGCGGCGACGGCAGCAACAGCATTAACATCTCCACCGCCAGCGCCTTTGTTGCCGCCGCGGTCGGGCTAAAGGTCGCCAAACACGGCAACCGCAGCGTTTCCAGCCGTTCGGGTTCCTCCGATCTGCTGGCAGCGTTTGGCATCAACCTGGAAATGAACGCGGATGCTTCCCGTAAAGCGCTGGACGAGCTGGGCGTTTGCTTCCTGTTTGCGCCTAAGTACCACACCGGTTTCCGCCACGCGATGCCGGTTCGCCAGCAGTTGAAAACGCGCACCCTGTTCAATGTTTTGGGGCCACTGATTAACCCGGCGCATCCGCCGCTGGCGCTGATCGGCGTCTACAGCCCGGAACTGGTGCTGCCGATTGCTGAAACCCTGCGCGTCCTCGGCTATAAACGCGCAGCTGTGGTTCACAGCGGCGGCATGGATGAAGTGTCGCTCCATGCGCCGACGCTGGTCGCCGAACTGAATCAGGGTGAAATCAAAAGCTACCAGCTGACCGCCGCCGATTTCGACCTTCCGGCCTATCACCAGGAAGCACTGGCGGGCGGCACGCCGGAAGAAAACCGTGACATTCTGACTCGCCTGCTACAAGGTAAAGGTGAGACCGCGCACGAGTCTGCCGTCGCGGCTAACGTTGCGATGCTGATGCGATTGCACGGCCATGAAGACTTGAAGGCTAACGCCAAAAAAGTGCTGGATGTATTGCGCAGCGGGGCCGCATATGACCGCGTCACCGCGCTCGCAGGAAGAGGATAAGGGAATGCAGGAGACCGTTTTAAACCGTATCGTGGCTGACAAAGCGCTGTGGGTCGAAGCCCGCAAACAGCAGCAGCCACTGGCGAGCTTCCAGAATGAGATTGTGCCCGCCACGCGGAACTTCTATGACGCGCTGCAGGGGGCCCGCACCGTCTTTATTCTTGAATGCAAAAAGGCATCCCCGTCCAAAGGGACGATCCGCGATGACTTCGACCCGGCTCATATCGCCGGTGTTTATAAGCATTATGCCTCTGCCGTGTCGGTGCTGACCGACGAGAAATACTTCCAGGGCAGCTTCGATTTTCTGCCGATCGTCAGCGGCATTGTCAGCCAGCCGGTGCTGTGCAAAGACTTTATTATCGACGCCTACCAGATTCATCTGGCGCGCTTTTACCAGGCGGACGCCTGCCTGCTGATGCTCTCGGTGCTGGACGATGAACAGTATCGCCAACTGGCCGCCGTGGCCCACAGCCTGAACATGGGCGTGCTGACCGAAGTTAGCAACGAAGAAGAGCTGGAGCGCGCCATCGCGCTCGGGGCCAAAGTGGTCGGCATCAACAACCGCGACCTGCGCGATCTGTCCATTGACCTGGACCGCACTCGCCAGCTGGCCCCGCGTCTGACCCACGGCGTCACGGTAATTAGCGAATCGGGCATTAATCATTACGCTCAGGTTCGTGAACTCAGCCACTTCGCCAACGGATTCCTGATTGGCTCCGCGCTGATGAGCGAGGATGACCTGAACGCCGCGGTACGCCGCGTGTTGCTGGGTGAAAACAAAGTTTGCGGCCTGACGCGGGGGGAAGATGCTCGTGCGGCTCAGGAAGCCGGAGCTATTTACGGTGGCCTGATCTTCGTCCCGACTTCGCCGCGTTTTGTCAGCGATGAGAAAGCCGCTGCAGTCATTGCCTCCGCCCCGCTTCGTTACGTGGGTGTATTCAGAAATACGCCGATAACAGAAGTTGTGCAGAAAGTAGAGACGTTCTCACTGAGCGCAGTTCAGCTTCACGGCGCTGAAACCCAGGCATACATTACTGAGCTGCGAGCGCTGCTGCCGGAGAAAACACAAATCTGGAAAGCGTTGAGCGTAGCCGACACGCTTCCTGAGCGGAATCTGCAGCACGTTGACAAATACGTGTTCGATAACGGCCAGGGCGGCACCGGGCAAAGCTTTGACTGGCGACTGTTAGCCGGACAAAAGCTGGACAACGTGATTCTGGCGGGCGGCCTCGGAGCGGATAACTGCGTGGAAGCGGCTAAAGCCGGCTGCGCGGGACTGGATTTCAACTCTGGCGTGGAAAGTGCGCCGGGAATAAAAGATGCTAACAAGCTGGCTGCGGTCTTCCGGACCCTGCGGGCTTACTAAGGAAGAGATACCATGACTTTACTGAACCCTTATTTTGGTGAATTTGGCGGGATGTACGTGCCGCAGATCCTGATGCCTGCTTTGCGCCAGCTCGAAGAAGCTTTTGTGGCGGCGCAAAGTGACGCTGAGTTCCAGGCGGAGTTTACCGATCTGCTGAAGAACTACGCGGGCCGTCCAACGGCGCTGACTAAATGCAAAAATCTTACCGCAGGCACCAACACCACGCTGTACCTCAAGCGTGAAGATCTGCTTCACGGCGGCGCGCACAAAACTAACCAGGTGCTGGGCCAGGCGCTGCTTGCCAAGCGTATGGGCAAAACCGAAATCATCGCCGAAACCGGCGCGGGTCAGCACGGCGTAGCTTCTGCCCTCGCCAGCGCCCTGCTCGGCCTGAAATGCCGTATTTATATGGGAGCCAAAGACGTCGAGCGCCAGTCGCCAAACGTCTTCCGTATGCGCCTGATGGGGGCCGAAGTCATTCCTGTGCACAGCGGCTCATCCACCCTGAAAGATGCCTGTAACGAGGCGCTGCGCGACTGGTCTGCAAGCTATGAAACCGCGCACTACATGCTCGGCACCGCCGCAGGTCCGCACCCGTTCCCGACCATCGTGCGTGAATTCCAGCGCATGATCGGCGAAGAAACCAAAGCGCAGATTCTGGAAAAAGAAGGTCGCCTGCCTGACGCGGTAATCGCCTGCGTGGGCGGTGGTTCCAACGCCATCGGTATGTTTGCCGACTTTATCGATGAAACCAGCGTGGGCCTGATTGGTGTTGAGCCAGCCGGGCACGGGATCGAAACCGGCGAACACGGGGCGCCGCTGAAACATGGCCGCGTGGGGATCTACTTCGGTATGAAGTCGCCAATGATGCAAACCGACGAAGGTCAAATCGAAGAGTCTTACTCTATTTCTGCCGGGCTGGACTTCCCGTCCGTGGGGCCGCAGCACGCGTACCTGAACAGCACCGGCCGCGCCGATTACGTCTCCATTACCGATGACGAAGCGCTGGATGCCTTTAAAGCACTGTGCCGCAGCGAGGGGATTATTCCTGCGCTGGAGTCTTCCCACGCCCTCGCCCATGCGTTGAAAATGATGCGTGAGAACCCTGAAAAAGAGCAGCTGTTGGTAGTGAACCTCTCTGGCCGCGGCGACAAAGACATCTTCACCGTCCACGATATTCTGAAAGCACGAGGGGAAATGTAATGGAACGTTATCATCATCTGTTTGAACAGCTGCAGGCCCGCAAGGAAGGCGCATTCGTTCCCTTTGTGACGCTGGGCGACCCAACCCCTGAGCTTTCGCTGAAAATTATTGATGCACTGGTTGAGGGCGGCGCGGACGCGCTCGAGCTGGGCATTCCGTTCTCCGATCCGCTGGCGGATGGCCCAACCATCCAGGGCGCGGCGCTGCGGGCTTTCGCCTCTGACGTGACGCCAACCCAGTGCTTTGAAATGCTGGCGACGATCCGCCAAAAATACCCGGAGATCCCGATTGGTCTGCTGATGTATGCCAACCTGGTCTTCAACCGTGGCATCGACGAATTTTATGCGCTGTGCGCCAAAGTGGGCGTGGATTCTGTGTTGGTTGCCGACGTGCCGGTGGAAGAGTCCGCTGAATTCCGCCATGCCGCAATGCGCCACAACGTCGCGCCTATTTTCATCTGCCCGCCAAACGCCGACGAAACGCTGCTGCGCGAAATTTCGGCTCATGGCCGGGGTTACACTTACCTGCTTTCCCGTGCAGGCGTTACCGGCACCGAAACGCGCGCTCAGCTTCCGCTGCATCATTTAATTGAGAAACTGGGTGAGTATCAGGCCGCGCCGCCTCTGCAAGGCTTTGGTATTTCCGAACCGTCTCAGGTACGCGATGCCATTGCCGCCGGTGCTGCAGGCGCGATTTCAGGCTCTGCGGTGGTGAAAATCATCGAAAAGAACCTGGCACAGCCTGAAGTAATGCTCAGCGAACTGAAACAGTTCGTGCAGAACATGAAAGCCGCCACGCGGGGTTAAGGTAAACAAAAACGGCGGCCGACCGGTTTAGTCCCCCGATCTGCCGCCGTATTAACAGAAATTGTGGTTATGTTAACTGGCTGCTTTATTTTCCAGCTCTTCCTGATATTCAAAAAAGCGCTGTCTGAATCTCATTGGATCTTTAATAAAACGAATCGGCGCGTGACCAGCCCCGGAATCACTGATCACCAGAGAACCATAACCCAGCATGCGACCAATAATCCCTTGTCGAACCTGAAGGCTGGATATTTTCTTAATCGGGATTTCAACGGTATCACGCTTAATTAAGCCCGATTTAGCAATCAGTCGCTTATTGGTAATAGCCGCTTCATTGGAGCGTACAACAAAATACCCCAATGGAATCAGGATAAAACCAACGATGGTCATGAACCCTAAAATGATTCCCCAAAGGATCCAGGGCAGCCATGCCCACAGAGTCACCTGCCCACGATATAAAACTTCTTCATTGCCAATTAAGTTGGAGTCGATATATGCCATTTTTCTACCCATTAAAAGAAGACGGGGAATAATAGCATCTCGTTTCAGAATATGACTAATTGAAATTTAATGTACGCACTCAAAGAAACTGGCCATTAAACAGCCAGTTTCTTCCGATGAAGAGAGACTTAAAAACGGTAGCCCGCAGAGAACATAAACACCCACGGGTCGATGCGCGTCTTGATGCTCTGCTGGTCTTCCCCGGCTTTAAATTTCACCGTGGTGTCGATGTCCATATACCAGACGGACATGTTCAGCAGCCAGTCTTCGTTCACCAGATAATCCAGCCCGACCTGACCCGCAGCGCCCCACGAATCTTTCACTTTCAGATCGCTCAGGCCCGCGCTTTTGCCGGTGTCGTTGAAGCTTGCATCAAAGAAAGTGGTGTAGTTTACCCCGACGCCCACGTAAGGCCGCACTTTGCTACCCGCATCGCCAAAGTACCACTGCGCCATCAGCGTAGGTGGCAGCTGGTGCACGGTGGCAAGATCGCCGGTTGGCCCAAGCCCGACCTTGTGACGGAACGGCGTCGCCGCCAGCAGCTCAATCCCGATGTTATCGGTGACCATATAGTCGAAGGTCAGCCCCAGCTGCGTATTGTTATCAACTTTAAAGCCGCCCATTTTGAGCACGTCATCCGAGCCCGCGGTGGGTCGAACCGTCGCGGTCCCCGCGCGCATAAAGAATTCTCCCGCCTGATGCGCCGACGCCGCACCGGACAGACATCCCATCGCCAGTAATGCCAGTGTGAGTTTTTTCATAGCCCTTCCCTTGTTATGGTTTTTAACAGCGGGCTGAATATACTCAGAAAGAAGTACAAAGTGATCTAACACCGATCACACTTTATCCTCTAATTTAACATTCAATGATCTGGATTAATTTTTGGTAGCGCAGTGAAAAACAACAAACCTAAACCAGATCAACTTTGTTAATAATCACATCCTGAAAATTCTTCCCCATCCACCCCTTGTAAAAACCCCTGACCTGGCTAATTTGGGTGTTCTCCTCAACCGTTGAAACGTGAAATCAGAAGTTGCAGGTGCAAGATGAGCGATAACCCTTGTATGACTTGTGGTGCCTGTTGTGCTTACTTTCGTGTCTCTTTCTACTGGGCTGAAGCCGACGACGCCGGCGGCCTGGTCCCTTCGCATTTAACCGAGCCGGTTACCCCTTTTCTGCGCTGCATGAGCGGCACTAACCAGCGCAACAGCCGCTGCGTAGCGCTGGAGGGCGAGCCAGGTCAGCGGGTCAGATGCAGCATTTATGAAAATCGTCCTTCGCCGTGCCGCGAGTTTGCGATGTCCGGGGAAGACGGCGTCACCAACGATGCCTGCAACCGGGCACGAGCCCGCTACGGCCTTGTGCCCCTGTACGGAACTGACGCTATTCAACCGCTTATAGAAAGTCTTTGTGGTGCCACGGCAGCCTCATCCAGGGTACAATTGCCCCCAGATTGATAACCGCTAGCAACATCAAGGAGAGTGCATGTCTATCACGGCAGGTTCCGTATACCGTGACACGGGGAATTTTTTGCGTAATCAGTTTGTTACCATATTGCTGATTGCGTTACTTTGCGCCTTAATTTCGGTGATTATTGGCCGCGCGTTCTCGCCCAGCGAAGAACAAATGGCGATTCTGAGTGAGGGAGATAACCTGGCGGGCAGCGTCGGGCTGTTTGATTTAGTGCAGAATATGTCGCTGGAACAGCAGCAAGTGTTACTGAAAGCGTCTGCGGCCTCCACGTTTTCGGGCCTGATTGGCAACGCTATTCTGGCGGCCAGCATGATGGTGCTGATGCAAATCGTTTCTGCAGGCCAGCGCGTTAGCGCCCTGCGCGCGATTGGTGCCTCTGCGCCCGTGCTGCCAAAAATGTTCATTCTGATCTTCCTGACCACGCTGCTGGTGCAAATCGGCATTATGCTTGTGGTTGTGCCCGGCGTGCTGCTGGCAATCCTGCTGTCGCTTGCCCCGGTAATGCTGGTGCAGGATAAAATCGGGATTTTCCGCTCTATGCGCAGCAGCCTGCGCCTGGTGTGGGCCAACATGCGCCTTGTTGCCCCTGCGGTCGTCGGCTGGCTGGCGGCCAAAACGGCGTTACTGCTGCTGGCATCCAGCTTTGCCGCGCTGTCGCCGGAAGCCGGGGCCGTGATTGCGAATACCATAAGCAACCTGATTTCAGCCGTGCTGCTGATCTACTTATTCCGCCTGTACATGTTGATACGTCAATAACCTTCCCCGACTCCTGACCGCGCGTTATAGTCAGGAGTCACCTCTTTACGGAACAGATTATGAAGCAGTTTCTCGACTTCCTGCCCCTGATTGTCTTCTTTGCTTTTTATAAGATGTACGACATTTTTGTCGGCACCTGGGCGCTGATCATCGCCACCGCTCTCGCGCTGGTCTACAGCTGGGTTAAGTACCGCAAGGTGGAAAAGACCACGCTGGTCACCTTCGTGATGGTTGCCGTATTTGGCGGCCTGACCATTTATTTCCACAATGCCGAATTCATTAAGTGGAAAGTCACGCTGATTTACGGCCTTTTTGCGGCGGCGCTGCTGGTGATGCAGTTCGGCATGAACAAGCTGCTGATTCAGAGCATGCTGGGCAAAGAAATCACTTTGCCAACCGAAGTGTGGTTTCGCCTGAATATCGCCTGGGCGCTGTTCTTCATCGCCTGTGGTTTATTGAATATTTACGTGGCGTTCTGGCTCCCGGAAAGCATCTGGATTAACTTTAAAGTGTTCGGGCTGACCGCCATCACGCTGGTCTTTACCCTGCTAAGCGGCGTCTACATCTACCGTCATATGCCAAAGGAAGAGCAGTAATGCCGAACGAATTACCGCAAGGTGAATTAGTGCTGCGCACCCTGGCGATGCCAGCGGACACCAACGCCAACGGCGATATTTTTGGCGGCTGGCTGATGTCGCAGATGGACATGGGCGGCGCCATTCAGGCCAAAGAGATCGCTCATGGCCGCGTGGTGACCGTGCGTGTGGACGGCATGACCTTCCTGAAGCCAGTGGCAGTGGGAGACGTAGTGTGCTGTTACGCCCGCTGCGTTAAGCGCGGGACAACGTCCATCACCATCAACGTGGAAGTCTGGGTGAAAAAAGTCTCTTCCGAGCCTATCGGCCAGCGCTACAAAGCCACCGAGGCGATATTTATCTATGTCGCCGTGGATAAAGAAGGCAAGCCTCGCGCGATACCTCAAGCCGAGTAACTCTCCTGCCCGGTTACGCCGGGCAGTTTATTTTCCCCTCACGCGACCGACCGCTTTTCCCCCATTTCCTGCAGAAGATAATCAATAAACAGGCGCGTTTTGGCCGGAATCAATCTACCCGGCGGCATAATGCCGTAGACGCCGCCCCGATCCTGGCCTTTCCAGGCCGGTAACACCCGAACCAGCTGCCCGTGGGCAAGCTCAGTCGTGATAAGCCAGTCTGGCACCAGGGCAATCCCCAACCCATCCACCGCCGCCTGCAACAGGGCTTCTGAATTGTCCGTCTGCAGCGGGCCCTTAATTCTCACGGTGGCTTTGCTGTCACCGTTCACCAGAATCCAGTCTGGCCAGCTGGCATGACTCACCAGCCCCAGGCAATGATGCCCGCTGAGGTCTGCGGGGGAAGCGATCTCGCGCTGTGCCAGCCAGGCCGGGGAAGCGACAAGCTGGTATTCAAACTGCCCCAGCGTGCGGGCAATCAACGCGCTGTCGGTCAGACGCCCGACGCGGATGGCCACATCGTAGCCCTCGGCCACCAGATCCACCAGCCTGTCGGTAAACCTGACGTCCAGGTGAATGCCGGGATACTGGGCTAAAAAGGCCGACAGTTTGGGGGTAATACAGCGTCGGCCAAAGGTCAGCGGCAGAGAGATTTTAAGGTTTCCAACCGGGGCAGCCGTGAATTCACTGACTTCCAGCTGAGCATTGCGTAACTCATCCAGGATGCCCCGCACGCGGCGGTAAAAAAGCTCCCCGGCCTCAGTCAGCACAACATGACGCGTGGAACGAGCCAACAGCCGGGTGCCCAACCGGGATTCAAGATGCTGAATTCTTCTGGATATCACGGTAGCGTTACGGTCCATCACGCGCGCGGCTCCGGCAAAACCGTTGTTTTCCACCACCGCAGCAAAGGCGGCCAGCTCGTCAATTTTAAGATGCTCGCTGAATTCCTGCATATTTTGCATTAAGCAATTGCTCCAGTGATGAATTATCTACATTTATGCAGATGATACAGTGCTCGCGAACTTATTGGGGAGTAAATGATGAAAACTTTTCTTAGCATTGGGGCCGGGCCGGGGATCGGCTATGCCACGGCGGAACGCTTCGCCCGTGAAGGTTTTGTGGTGATTTTAGCCGCAAGGAATGCATCGAAACTTGGCGAACTTGCGGCGCGCCTCGCCAGCAAAGGCTTCCAGGCGTACGCTAAGGTTGTCGATGCCGCCGATGCCAATGCCGTTGCAGCTTTAATACAGGAGACTGAGACCGAATTCGGCACCCTCGACGTGGTGCACTACAACGCGGCACATCTGCACCCGGGGTCAGTGCTCGACCAGCAGATCGCCACCTTTAACACCGACCTTGCGGTCAATATCGGCGGGGCGCTGGCTGCCTCCCAGGCCGCATTGAAAACTATGTTTGCCCGCGGACGTGGCGCCCTGTTGTTCACCGGTGGCGGCTGGGGAGTGCACCCCAACCCGGAATTCATTTCGATCAGCATTGGCAAAGCAGGCGTTCGCGCCCTGACGCTGGGGCTTTTCCCGTATGCCAGATCGCATGGCGTGCACGTGGGGTCCGTCACGGTAGCGGCGCTGATTGAGCCGGACTCCGCCGAGGCCACCGGCGTGGCCGATACGTTCTGGGCGCTGTACCAGCAGCCCGAAGCCGAATGGGTGGCAGAGATGACGTTTAGCGGATAAAAGTTAGCCTGATTCTGATGGCGGTAAACGCCCGGCAGCGCCGGGTATCATGCAAATCCTGAAGAAGGTCTGTAAGTTCTCAGCACGCAGGCAACGCCAGGTGAGCTTATGGAGGTGATCGGCAGGCCGTATAGGTAAGGTGCTAACTGACTGGCATATAAAGCAAAACCCCGGCTCAGTGGCCGGGGTTTTTGTTAAGAAAGAAGATTAAACAGATCACTCCTGATCTGATCTAATTCATTGTTTTCACTTATTAATATTTTTCCATTCCTGTACAGGACTAGATCATTTAAAGATCCCATACCACCATAAAAATTTCGAAACGTGTGCTTGGTACTATCAGGATCAATCACATATTTCTTAGCCAGTTTAAAAATGCTGACTGACCATTCTGCATAACCACCTAATTCTAATAAAGTAGCCATGCGCTCCATTTTTTCTACGACAAGTGTTGTTTTCTCGGTAGTCATTTTAATGGCTTAATCTCCATAACTTCAGCACCTTTAATCTCCCAAGCCTTTGGAACAACAATCTGCTGGGTTCCGCCAACATATACACCATTTTGGGAACCAACTTCACCTATATAGACTTTTGTTCCTGCCGGTATTTTAATTGCTATTGATGAGTCTATTGGCGAAGTTCCGCCTTCTGGCCACTTTGGCAATACAGCCTTATCAATCCTAGTTTGTAGGACACCTTGAGGTGGTTCCGAACTGAAAAACTGTCCAAAAGGCTTATCTGATACCCCACCACGATGAGGTTGAGGTACAACCTTACCAACTTGCCATCCCGATCAACCATCCCAGATACCCAATCCGACTTAACCATAAAAATGGGCTGGTTAATCCAGATCTTCTGATATTAGTTAATTCCCTCATCGGTGCCAAGCCATCATGCTTGATAACAACATGCTTTGCACTATAGCGACAATGCATTACCAGAAAGAAAATTCCGGCGATCCCCAAGCCAAAATAACTTTCGGAACTCCCCCAAAAATGAGGTTTCAATTTTAAATAAAAGATTCCCCACAGGCTTAGTAAAAAAATAAAGAAAGAACAGGCAGCAATGTTCATCTCGTTTTTTCTTCCGAGTCCAAAAAAAAGTGCATCAAAAAAATGCATTGTTGTTACGGGAGACTGAAGATTTCTCTCCGTTATCTTACCGAACCGATGGAATATGACTGTTCCAACAGCAAACGCAATCAGGGCAATACCTAACAGCAACAGCATCATTTAGTTAGTCCTTTTTGATAGGCCACGACATTATTTCGGTACTACCGGAACCATTAAGCTCGGGCTGATTATTGTGGTTTTCACTTTGTCGGAAACTTGCACCAATTCCTCCACCAAATCTCAAAGAACCACCAATACCGTCTTTACCAATAGACCCCTCAACAGAAATAATTCCTGCCGATAGGGAACCTGCATAATCATAGGAAGGGCTGAAATCTTTAATCGGGTAAGGTCCAAAAGTCAAACCTACAGATGCATCAGCTCGCCAGCCGAAGGCCTTTGTCACACCTCCATTGATCGCGAATTTATCTTCGGAAAGAACACTTTCAAGATACCCTCCGGCACCAACACCTGCCACCACTTGTCCTTTCATATCACCTTTAATTTTTGCTACATCTCCGAATGGTGGGTTGAGATGTGATTTTTCTATTGCTTTGGTTATTTTGTCGCGGGCGACGCCTTTATCTCCTAGACTGAAAGCCAACGATGCTTCTTCTTGTGTTCTACTCGGAACCAACGCTCCCCAGGGTGATGCAGCATTATTCTCAACCGCATTCTTCCCGGCCTGCGCGCCCGTGGTCGCCGCTGCGGTGCTATTCCCCACCACGCCGCCGGCGATCCCTGCCGCCATGGTGCCTAACAGGCTAACGAGCTGTTTCTGGTCCTGATTCAAATCCCCAGGTTTTGTATTCGGGAACATCTCGGCGGCAATATGCCTTGCCGCCAGTTCACCGCTGAATGCCCCCGCCGCGCCTGCCGCCGCATTGCCGCCTGAGAGCTGGGCCGCCAGGGCGCCCCAGACCGCATGCGCCATCAGGTTAGCCGGTTCATCGACTTTGTTACCGTCGGTTGTGGCGCCCTTAATTACTTGCGCCATCACCGGATTCAGGCCACCCGCCAGGGCTTTATTGAAATCGCCCCCGGCGGCGCCCGCCAGAATGCCGCTCACCGACTGCGCCACCATCTGGTATTTACCGCCGATGCCGTAGTCGCCAAAGGCTTTTTGGTAGTCCTCCGTATTACGCAGTTCTGCAGCGCTCATGCTGGCGTATTTGCTATCTTTGGCACGCACGGCATCCAGCGCCTGC